>NZ_MLYN01000111.1:0-8671 GCF_001866675.1 Streptomyces sp. MUSC 14 | reverse complement strand
ATCCCTTCCAGGGCGACCACCACTGGCTGACGGCTTCCCCCGGAGCCTCCCGCGGTGTGGCCGGTATCGGAGCCGTGAGCACGGAGCATCCCCTGCTCGGCGCTGCTGTCGAACTTCCGGATTCCGCCGCGGTGTTGTTCACCGGACGCCTGTCGGCGGGAGCGTACGAATGGCTGGCAGGGCACCGCATCGGCGGTTCCCGGGTCGTCCCGGACCCGGTACTGGTCGAGTTGGCCGCCATGGCCGGCGATCAGGTGGGCCGCGGACGGCTGGAGGCGCTGTCGGTGCGGGAGCCCCTGGTGCTGGCGAAATCCGAGGCCGTCCAGCTCCGCGTCACCGTCGGTGAGCCCGGGGAGGGCGGCGCCCGTTCGGTGGCCGTGCACTCGCGGCGGGGCGACGGCGGCGTGGGCCGGCCGTGGACCTGCCACGCCGAGGGATCGCTCACCGAGGAGGTTCCGACGCCGGACTGGGACCTGGAGGCCTGGCCGCCGGTCGGCGCCGAGAGCGTGCCCCAGGAGCGGCGGGCGACGGACGACGGCTCCGAGGAGGAGCGCACCACGCGCTCCGTGTGGCGGCGGGGCGACGACCTCTTCGCCGAGGTTGCCCTGACCGAGCGGCTGCGCGGAGAAGCCGCCGGGTTCGGGCTCCATCCCGTGCTGGCGGCGGCGGTACTGGACCTGCTGCCGACCGGGGAGCAGCCGGCGGACTCCGGACGGCCGCGGCGGGTGGCGCAATGGAGCGGAGTCTCGCTGCACGCCTCCGGAGCCTCGATACTGCGCGTACGCATCAGCCCGCTGGCCGACGGCGCGTTCTCGGTGCGGGCCGCCGATGCCACCGGGGCCCCGGCGCTGACCGTGACGTCCGTGACGCCGCGACCCGTCTCGCGTGGCGAGGTGAGCGCGGCGGGGGCTGCACAGCAGGACGGTCTGTTCAGCGTGGAGTGGCGGGAGACGGACCTCGCTTCGAGCGTCGGCCCGATCCCCGCCACGTGGGCGATCGTCGGCGAGGACACGCTGCGGGCTCGGTCCGCGCTGATGTCCGTGGGCCAGTACACCGAGGCGTACCCGGATCTGGAGAGCCTGGCCGCCGCGGTCGCCGACACCTCCGGCGCACCCGATGTGGTCCTGGTGACCTGCGCCGCAGTGGGCGGGGAGGGGACGGGCGAGGAACTCGCCGGCAGCGTCCACGACACCGCGCGCCGGGCGCTGGACTGGGCACGGTCCTGGGTGACGACACCCGCGTTCGAGCGGTCCCGGATGGTGTTCCTCACCCGGGGCGCGGTCCCGGCCTGGGACGGCACGGGGGCGGACGGACGGCTCGACCTGACGGCGGCCGCGGTATGGGGGCTGGTGCGCTCGGCGCAGACCGAGTTCCCGGACCGCTTCCTGCTGGTGGACACCGACGCGAGCAAACCCGCCTGGCGTGCGCTGCTGCGGGCGGCGGGCTCCGACGAGCCGCAGTGGGCGTTGCGCAAGCGGGCCGCCCGGGTGCCGCGGCTGGCGCGCCTGGCCGTCGGACCCGGCGGTGACACGACGCCGCTGGACGGCGTCGACGGCACGGTCCTGGTCACCGGCGGCACGGGCATGCTGGGATCGGCGCTCGCCCGTCACCTCGTGGTGGAACACGGCGTACGAGAACTGTTGTTGACGAGTCGTCAGGGATGGGCGGCGCCGGGAGCCGTCGACCTTGAGGCCGAACTCTCCGCGCTCGGTGCCCGGGTCACCATCGCCGCCTGTGACGTCACGGACCGCAAGGCGCTCACCGGACTGCTGGCGGGGATCCCCGCCGACCGGCCGCTGCGCGCGGTGGTGCACACCGCGGGAGCTCTGGACAACGGGGTCGTGTCCTCGCTGACGCCCGAGCGGCTGAGCGCGGTGCTGCGGCCGAAGACGGACGCGGTGCTCGCGCTGCGCGACGCGACCAGGGACGCACAGCTCTCCGCGTTCGTGCTGTTCTCCTCTTTCGCCGGCGTCCTCGGCGGCGCCGGTCAGGCCAACTACGCCGCGGCGAACACCTTCCTGGACGCCTTCGCGTACGACCTGCGCGCCCGCGGGATCCCGGCGACCTCGATCGCCTGGGGTCTGTGGGAGGGACGCAGCGGGCTCGCCGAGGGCAAGGCCGAGGCACTGCCGGGATCCGTGGCACTTCCCCTGGCACAGGGGATGCAGCTGTTCGACGCGGCGCAGGGAGCCGGACTCGGCCTCACCGTCGCCGCCCAGCTGGACTTCCCGGCGCTCTACGAAGGAGCGAGGGCGGGCCGGGCACCGGCACTGCTGCGGTCCCTGCTGCCCGCCCCCGCCCGCCGGACGGCGCAGGACACCGCGATGGAGAAGACGGAACTGCGGCACGTCCTGGCCGCGATGGCGACCGACGAGGAACGTGACACGGCCCTGACCGGGCTCGTACGCGACCGGATCGCCACCGTACTCGGACACTCCTCCGTGCAGTCCGTCACGGCCACCGCGGCGCTGAAGGACCTCGGCTTCGACTCACTGACCTCGATCAACCTCCGCAACGCCCTGAACACGGCCACCAACCTGAGCCTCGCGCCCAGCGTCGCGTTCGACTTCGCGTCACCGGCCGAGCTGGCCCAGCACATCAAGCAGCAGTTGCTCACCTGAGACCGGCCCCGACGCCGGACGGACAAGGAGAGATCCCGCATGAGGATTGAGAACGTCCACATCGACTCCCTGGGGGTCGTTCTGCACGAGTGGGCGAGCGCGGAACAGGCCGTGGCCGACGGCCGTGTGGACGCCGAGGTGGTCGCGTCGAACGGGCTCACCGGCACGCATGTGTCCGGTGAGGTGCCGGCCGTGGACCTGGCCGTCTCGGCCGCCCGCACCGCCCTGGACCGCTCCAAGATCGAGCCCGACGAGATCGCGTCGCACCTGCACAGCGCGGTGTACTACCAGGGGCCCGTCGGCTCCTACCCGCCGGGCTACATCCTGCGCGAGCTGGGCCTGGACGACATCTCCGCGATCTACCTCCAGCAGGGCTGCAACGGCATGCTGGGCGCCCTGGAGGTGGCGATCGGCCAGATGACCGGCGCCGCCGAGGCCGAAACCGTGCTGCTCACCTCCGGCGAGAACTTCTCCTCGCCGGAGATCGACCGGTGGACGGGCTACGGGCAGTCCTACTTCCTCGGCGACGGCGCCGCCTCCGTCCTGCTCAGCGCGGACGAGGGATTCGCCACGGTGCGGTCGTTGCACGCCGGGGTGCTCCCGGAGCTGGAGAAGTGGCACCGCGGCGACGGCCCGCAGCTCCTGCGCGGACAGCCGGACTCGATGGCCGACATGGCGCAGCGGGCCGAGCAGTTCACCGAGACGGAACTGTCCCTGTCGGACACGCTGGAGAAGCTGACCGTCTTCGACCTGGGTGTCATCCACCGGGCCCTGGTCGACGCCGACCTGAACGCGGCGGACGTCGCCAAGGTCGTGCCGATCAACATGGACGGCCGGATGATCGAGTACTCCCTGATGATGCCGCTGGGGCTGCCCATGTCCCGGTCCAGCTGGGACTTCGGCAAGAGCGTCGGACACGTGGGCGGCGCGGACGTCTTCATCACGCTGGAGCACCTGGTCCGTACCCGCGAGGTCGGCCCTGGCGACCAGGTCCTGCTGGTCTCCCAGGGGCCCGGCTGGATCTGCACCGCCAGCGTGGTCACGATCAACGAGCTGCCCGCCTGGGCGGTCTGAACCCCGGCGACCGGGGCACCGCCCCGACGCCGTGCGCAGGCGGCCCCGACCGGGTTTCCCCCAACCGGTCGGGGCCGCCTGCGTGTTGGCCGGCCCACGTCGGCCGGCGTCCCGGTGCGTGCACGCATGCGACCGCCCACCGCTCGTACCCAGCGGTGGGCGGTCGTCCGACGTCGATCTCGTCCGACTGGTCTGTCCTACGGCGTCGCGGAGGCCGTCTGGAGCACGGCCGGGAACTGCGCGCCGAAGCGCACCGAGTCCACGGTCAGCACCGGGGTACCGGCGGCGTCGACAGCCGTGACGCCGAGGGTGCCGTCCGCCGCGGCCGTGAGCCGGGCGCGCAGCACGGAGGCCCGGGCGGCGTGCAGGGTCACCCCGCGCCAGAGGCCCGGTGCTCCGCGCCGGTGCGCGGTCGATCCGGTGGGATCCCATGCCCCGCCCAGTCCGGCCCACAGCTCGGCACGTGCCACGGCCTCCAGCAGCGCAGGGTGTACACCGAAGCGGTTGCCCTGCTCCGGTGTCCCTTCGGGCACCCGGACCTCGACGAACAGTTCGTCGTCGCGCCGCCAGACGCCGTGCAAGGCCGACGGCGCGCCGGTGGCGCCGAAGGCCCCGTGGTCGCCGAAGACCTCGTCGGCCGGTACCCACCAGGCACCGGCCGGCGGCCACACGTCCGGCTGCCACCGCGGCGGCGCACCGGCGGTTGCCGCCGTGCCGGACGCCTGCCGGACCCACGGCGGGCCGCTCGCACCGCTCGCACCGGAGTCCCGGCGCGTGTGGACCGTCACCGCCCGCAGGCCCAG
The DNA here is from genome assembly GCF_001866675.1 of Streptomyces sp. MUSC 14. NCBI lineage: Bacteria > Bacillati > Actinomycetota > Actinomycetes > Kitasatosporales > Streptomycetaceae > Streptomyces > Streptomyces sp. MUSC 14. Next base: position 4,173 of record NZ_MLYN01000111.1, on the reverse strand, counting down.
GGCGTCGGCCGCGCCGACGGTGACCTGCACCTGCACGCCGCCGGCCGCGGGCAGGACCAGCGGTCGTACCGCTGCGAACTCCTGCAGCCGGCCGCAGCCCAGATGCCCGGCGGCGTGCAGTGCCAGGTCCAGCAGCACGACACCCGGCACCACCGTCCGCCCGTCGTCCGAGCGGGAGAGCCCCGGTCCGTCCACGCCGCTCACGAAACGCCCGGTGAACGTCACCTCGTCCGTGTCCGGACGCTCGATCACCGCCGCCAGCAGCGGATGTTCCGCGTCCGCCAGCCCGAGCTCGGCCGCGCTTCCGTAGCGCGCGCGTCCCGACGGTCCGTGGGACCGCTGCCACAGCAGCCGCCCGGTCAGTCCGGACAGCCGCTGCCGGGCGATCTTCCCGGCCGGGTCGCGCGGCACCTCGTCGATCGCGTGGACCTCCTCCGGGCGCTTCAGCGGCGGCAGTTCGTCCCGGCAGGTGGCCAGCACCGCCTCGACGTCGAGCCCGTCCGGACCGGGCACCAGGTACGCCACGGGCACCTCGCCGAGCGTCGGGTGCGGCTTCGCGCCCACCGCCGCGTCGCCGACGCCGGGCACCTGGAGGAGCACCCTTTCCACCTCGGCCGGATGGACGTTCTCGCCGCCCCGGACGATGACTTCCTTCAACCGGCCGGTGACGGTGAGGTATCCGCGCGCGTCCCGCCGGGCCAGATCGCCGGTGCGGTACCAGCCGTCCCAGAGCACGGCCTCGGTGGCCTCGGGCCGACCGTGGTAGCCGAGCATGAGCGCGGGACTGGACACCCAGACCTCGCCCTCCTCGCCCGCGCCGGCCTCGGCGCCGGTGCGCGGGTCGGTGAGCCGCAGGGTCACGCCGGGCAGCGCACGCCCGCAGGAGCCCGGCACGTACGGGCCGTCCGGAAGGTTGGTGGTGATCGCGCCGCACGTCTCGGAGCTGCCGTAGCTGTCCAGGAGGGCGACCCCGAACCTGGACCGGAACGCCTCGTGCAGGGAGGGCGGGCAGGGAGATCCGGCCACCATGCACACCCGCAGGCCGAGCGGGGCGAAGCGGCCGGTGCGGGTCCGCTCCACCATGTGGTGGTAGAGGGCCGGCGAGCCGACGAGGAAGGTGGAGTCCTCCTCCCGGGCCGTGCGCAGCACCTCGTCCGCGGCCAGCTCGTCGGTGATGTACGTGCTGGACCCCACGGCCAGGACGCCCAGCACGCAGATGTTGTGGGCAAGGGTGTGGAACAGCGGCATCGGCGCCAGCACGCGGTCCCGTTCCGACAGCCCGAGCAGCGGGGCGTTGCACGACGCCGTCGCCCACAGCGCGGCCCGCTGGGTGGAGACCACGCCCTTCGGCTTCCCGGTGGTGCCCGTCGTGTAGAGCAGCCATGCCGGCTCGTCGAGCCCCAGGTCGTCGCGCGGCGGATCGCGCAGCGACCAGGTCGCCGCCAGCGTCTCGTAGCGGGGCAGGGAGTCGTCCGCCGCGTCGCGGCCGGCGAGTACGGCATCGAGTTCGGCGGGCTCGCCCACGAGGACCACGGCGATGCCGGGACGCTGGGCCAACACCCGCCGAACCTGGGGCAGTTGCCCGGCCCCTGTGATCACCAGGCGGGCGGTGCAGTCGTCCAGGAGGTGGCCGAGCTCGGCGTCGGTGCGGTGCGGATCGAGCGGGACGCCGACGGCGCTCGCGCGGGCGACGGCGAGACGGCTCTCCACCGCCTCCACCCGGTTCGGCAGATAGATCGCCGCGGACGCGCCCCGCGCGAGTCCCAGCCCCACCAGATGACCGGCGACCCGGGCGGTACGCCGGTCCAGTTCGGCCCAGGTCAGTGAGCGGCGGGCGTCCTTGAAGGCGATACGGTCGGGCTGCCGGGCGGCGTGCCCGGCGAGCAGTTCGTGCACCGGCCGGATCAACTCCGCCCGGAACATGGCGTCCGCGCTCACGCGTTCCCCCTCATGCGCCGGCCGAACGGTAGCGGCGCACCGCCAGCGTCCGGAACAGCACCGCGATCAGTATCGACCAACCCGCCGACACCAGCACGGGATGCTGGGCGGGCCAGGCGCCCGTGGCCGCGAGGCCCGGGTTGCCGAACAGCTGCCGTGCCGCCTGCACCGTCGCGCTCAGCGGGTTCCACTCCGCGGCCCAGCGCAGCACCGTCGGGAGCGTGGAGGGCGCCACGAACGCGTTCGACAGGAACGTCAGCGGGAACAACCACAGGAAGTTGCTGCTGGCCGCCGCCTCCGGAGCGCGCACCGTCAGGCCGATGACGACGCCCACCCACGACAGCGCGTACCCCATGAGCAGCAGCAGCCCGAACCCGGCGGCAGCCTGCAGCACCCCGTGATGGACGCGCCAGCCGACCAGCAGCGCGCACAGGATCATCACGGTCACCACGATCGCGTTCTGCACCAGGTCCGCGACCGTGCGGCCGGTGAGCAGCGCGCCCCGCGCCATCGGCAGCGACCGGAACCGGTCGACCATGCCGCTCTGCAGGTCGTTGGCCATGCTGACGCTGCTGTTGCTGGCCGTGCCGAAGGCGATGGTCTGGGCGAAGAACCCCGGCATCATGAACTCCCGGTAGGCCGCCGGGCCGTGCGCACCGGGCAGGGCGAAGGACCCCGCGAAGATGTACGCGAAGAGCAGCACGAAGACCAGGGGCTGCACCAGGCTGAGGACGAGTACCTCCGGGATGCGGAGCGTCCGGATCACGTTGCGCCGCGTGACGACCAGCGTGTCCCGCACGGACTTGCTGACCGTGCCGGGTTTCAGTTCGGGTACGGGCGGTGCCGTTGCCGACACGTTCATCACTCCTTCTCGCCCGCCGCGCCGGTGGCGGCCGCCGCGCCCACCGGGTTCCGCGGGACGTCCTCGGTCAGGGCCAGGAAGACCTCGTCCAGCGTCGGGCGGCGCAGTCCGATGTCGGTGATCTCGATCCCGTCGGCGTCCAGCGCGGCGATGACCTCCGTGAGCAGCCGCACTCCGCCGTCGACGGGCACCGAGACGATGCCGCGCGGCCGGTCCACGTCCGGGCCACGGGTGCCGAACCGGGCCAACAGCGCGGCGGCGGTGTCGAGTTGCTCGGGCCAGGCGACCACCACCTCGACCCGCTGGCCGCCCGCCTGCGACTTCAGCTCGCGCGGTGTGCCGCGCGCGACGATCCGCCCGTGGTCGACGACCGCGATGTCCCGGGCCAGACGGTCGGCCTCCTCCAGGTACTGGGTGGTCAGCAGCAGCGTGGTGCCCTGCGCCACGAGGTCCTCGATGGCGTCCCACAGCATCAGACGGCTGGTGGGGTCCAGGCCGACCGACGGCTCGTCGAGGAACATTACGGAGGGCCGTACGACGAGGGCGCCGGCCAGGTCCAGCCGCCGCAGCATGCCGCCCGAGTACGTGCCCGACACCCGGTCGCCGGCCGCGGTCAGGTCGAACCGGTCCAGCAGTTCGTCGGCCCGTTGCCGGGCGGCCCGCGCCCGAAGGCCGTACAGTTCACCGATCATGCGGAGGTTCTCCCGGCCCGTCAGCCGGTCGTCGACCGCCGCGAACTGGCCCGAGAGGCCGATGGACAGCCGAACCTGGTCCGGCTCCCGGACCACGTCGTGGCCGGCCACGACGGCGGTGCCCGCGTCCGGGCGCAACAGGGTCGTGAGCAGCCGCACCGTCGTGGTCTTGCCGGCTCCGTTGGGGCCGAGCAGCCCCAGCACGCCGCCTTCCGGCACGTCCAGGTCTACTCCGTCCACGGCCCGGACCTCACCGAAGGTCTTGACCAGACCCGTGGCGTGAATGGCACCCGCCATGGGGTTCTCCGTCCTCGTGCGCAGGGATGGGGGCGTGCGGGGTGTGCGGGAAGCACGGGTGTCCGGGACCCGGGTGTTCCCGGTCCCGGACACATGGCCGCCGCTCAGCGGGCGGCGATCAGCTTCAGCTCGGGGTGGGCCGTGCCGCCCTCGATGGCCGTGGACGAGATGTGCGAGACGACGCGGTCGTCGACCGGGTCGTTCGCCGGGTCGTCGTGCACCTGCAGCAGCTCGTACGTCGTGTTGCGCTGCGCCGGGACGCGTCCCGCGCCACGGATCAGGCCGATCAGTTCGAGCAGGTTGGAGCGGTGCTTGGCACCCGCGGACGAAACGACGTTCTCCTCCAGCATCACCGAGCCGAGGTCGTCGGCGCCGTAGTGGAGC
>NZ_MLYN01000110.1:0-4016 GCF_001866675.1 Streptomyces sp. MUSC 14 | reverse complement strand
ATCCCTTCCAGGGCGACCACCACTGGCTGACCAGCCTGCCGGCCGGTGGTGACCCGCAGACCGTGGGGCAGCGGGCGGTGACCCATCCGGTGCTCGGCGCCGCGGTCCACTCGGCGGACACCGACGCGCTGGTGCTCACCGGACGGGTGTCCGTGGCGACGCATCCGTGGCTCGCCGATCACGTGGTGCGCGGCTCCATGATCTTTCCCGGCACGGCCTTCGTCGACGCGGCGATCCGCGCCGGAGACGAGACCGGCTGCTCCTTCCTGGAGGAACTGGTCCTGGAGGCCCCGCTCGAACTGGCCGCGCAGGAGAGCGTGAGCCTCCAGGTGACCGTAGGGGCGCCGGACGCGTCCGGGCGCCGTGCGGTGCGCGTCCACTCGGCGCGGCAGGACCACGCGGACGGGGCCGCGGCGGAACCGGTGTGGGTCCGGCACGCGAGCGGATTCCTCCGGTCGGCCCCCGCGGAGGAGCCGGACACGGCGGACGGCTTCGCCGACTGGCCGCCGCGGGGTGCCGAACCGGTGTCCGCGGAGGACGTCTACGAGCAACTTGCGGCTGTGGGCTACGGATACGGGCCGCTCTTCCGCGGACTGCGGGACATGTGGCGCCTCGGCGACGCGGTGTTCGCGGACGTCGTCCTCCCGGACCGGGACGCCGCGGACGGCTGGGGCATACACCCGGGGCTGCTGGACGCGGCGCTGCATCCCGACGTCCTCAACGAACTGGCGCGGCGCACCGGTTCCGAACCACTGCGCCTGCCCTTCTCCTGGCACGACGTGCACCTGCACGCATCGGGCGCCACCGCGCTGCGGGTACGTCTGACCTGGTCGGACACCGACGGTGTGGCCCTGGTGGCCGCCGATCCGACCGGTACCCCCGTGCTCTCGGTCGCCGCGCTGACCACGCGGCCGATGGCCGACGCGACGGCCGCGCCGGCCACCGAAGCGGTACGGCACTCCCTGCTGAGGGCGCAGTGGACACCGCTGTCCCCGCCCGGGGCGGCGGCTTCGGCGCCGGGCCACTGGTGCGTGGTGGGCTCCGACGCCGAGGACCTGGCCCGCGGGATGCGGACACCAGGTGCCGACGTACGTACCTACGGCGCTCTTCAGGACCTGACGGCCGCGGCGGCCGATGCGCCGGACCCCGACGTGGTGCTCCTCTCCTGCCCGCCGTCGGCGCGATCCGACGCGGACCTGCCCGTGGCCGCTCGCGCGGCAGTGCGGAACCTGCTCGCCGACCTTCGGACATGGCTGGCCGACGAGCGCTTCGCGTCGGCCCGGCTGGTGGTGGTCACACACGGTGCGGTCGCGGCGGGCCCGGACGACGGCGGTCACGTGGACCTGGCCGGCGCACCGCTGTGGGGGCTGGTGCGGTCGGCCCAGACCGAGCATCCCGGACGCATCGTCCTGCTGGACGTCGAGCCTCCCACGACGTCCGTCGCCGGGGCGGCGCCCACAACCGTCCTGCCCGCGGAGCAGGCCGCCGCCCTCGTCACGGCGGTCGGCTCCGGCGAGCCTCAACTCGCCGTACGCGCCGGTGCCGTGCTCGTACCCCGTCTGACGCGCGCCTTCGACATGGCCGTGAGCGACGCGGAGACCCTCGATCCCGACGGCGTCGTCGTGGTCACCGGTGGCACCGGCGGGATCGGTGCCCTTCTGGCCGAGCATCTGGTCACCGCGCACCGGGCGCGCCATCTGCTGCTGCTCAGCAGGAGCGGTCCCGAGGCACCCCACGCCGCCGAACTGCGGTCCCGCCTGGCCGAGTTGGGTGCGAGCACCACGATCGTGGCCTGCGACGTCGCCGACCGGGAGGCGCTCGCCACCGTACTCGGCGGGCTCGACCGCCCGCTGACCGCCGTGGTGCACTCGGCGGCCGTGCTGGACGACGCCACGACCTCCGCCCTCACTCCGGAGCAGCTGGAGACCGTGATGCGTCCCAAGGTGGACGCGGCGGTGCACCTGCACGAGCTGACCCGCGACGCGAACCTCGCACAGTTCGTGCTGTTCTCCTCGGTCGCCGCGGTCCTCGGCGGGCCGGGCCAGGCCAACTACGCAGCCGCCAACGCGTTCCTCGACGCCCTCGCCGAGCACCGCCGCGCCCTCGGCCTGCCGGCCACCACCGTGGCCTGGGGCCTGTGGGAGGACGGCGGCCTGACCGCACACCTCGGCGACACCGACCGGCGCCGGCTCACCCGGGACGGCGTACAGCCCCTGTCCGCCGAGCACGGGCTGGCCCTGTTCGACGCCGCCCTCGCCCGCGACGGTGCCACCTTCGTGGCCGCCCGCTTCGACTTCGCGGCCCTGCGCCGGCGGCCCGGTGGCGTGCACGCCGTACTGCGCGGTCTGGTGCGGACTCCCGTCAGGCGTACCGCGGCCGGGGGAGACGCCTCGGACGTCGGCGCCGGCGGGGAGTGGCTCGCGCGACTGTCGGAGCCGGAGGCACGGCGGGCGCTGCTCGACCTGGTCCGGACGCATGCGGCGACCGCCCTCGGGCACGAGAGGGCGGAGGCCGTGCCCGCGGACGGCGTCTTCAAGGAGCTCGGTTTCGACTCACTGACGGCGGTGGAACTGCGCAACCGCCTCAGCGAGGCCACCGGCCTGCGGCTGTCGCCCACGACCATCTTCGACCACCCCACGGCGCAGGCCCTCGCCGAGCACCTGTGGCAGACCTGGAGCGGGACCGAGTCGTCCGCCGCCGTCGTCCCGCGGCCCGCCACGCACACGGGGCCGGACGAGGACCTGATCGCGATCGTGTCGATGGGCTGCCGCTATCCCGGAGGTGTCGGCTCCCCGCAGGAACTGTGGGACCTGGTGGCCTCCGGCACCGACGCGGTGACCGGATTCCCCTCCGACCGGGGCTGGGACCTGGACGGGCTCTACGATCCGGACCCCGACAAGCCCGGTACCTCCTACGTGCGGCAGGGGGCGTTCCTGGAGGACGTGAGCCGGTTCGACGCCGCGTTCTTCGGGATCTCGCCGCGTGAGGCGCTGGCGATGGACCCGCAGCAGCGGCTCCTGCTGGAGACCGCCTGGGAGACCTTCGAACGCGCGGGCATCGCCCCGCCGTCCCTCAAGGGCACCGACACCGGAGTCTTCGTGGGCGCCCTCGCCCAGGAGTACGGCTCCACCCTGCTGCACGAGGCGCCGGAAGGCCTGGACGGCATGCTGCTGACGGGCAACGCGCTCAGCCTGGTGTCCGGCCGGCTCTCCTACGTCCTCGGGCTGCAGGGCCCCGCCGTCACCGTGGACACGGCGTGCTCGTCCTCCCTGGTCGCCCTGCACCAGGCCGCGCAGTCGCTGCGCCAGGGCGAGTGCACGCTGGCCCTGGCCGGCGGAGTGACCGTGATCGCCACCCCCGGCACCTTCACCGCGTTCAGCCGGCAGCGGGCCATGTCCCCCGACGGCCGGTGCAAGGCGTTCGCCGCGGCCGCGGACGGCACCGGCTTCTCCGAGGGCGTGGGACTCGTACTGCTGGAGCGGTTGTCGGACGCGCGGCGCAACGGCCATCCCGTGCTCGCGGTGGTCCGGGGTTCGGCGGTGAACCAGGACGGTGCGTCCAACGGTCTGACGGCGCCGAACGGCCTGGCGCAGCAGCGCGTCATCCGTACGGCCCTCGGCAACGCCGGCCTGAGTCCCGACGACATCGACGTGGTCGAGGGGCACGGTACGGGGACGGCACTCGGCGATCCGATCGAGGCCCAGGCGCTGATCTCCGTCTACGGCCACGAGCGCGATCCGGAGCGGCCGTTGTGGCTGGGGTCGGTGAAGTCGAACATCGGGCACACGCAGGCCGCCGCGGGTGTGGCGGGTGTGATCAAGATGGTGCAGGCGATGCGCCACGGCATGCTGCCGCGCACCCTCCACGTCGACGCACCGTCCCCGCACGTCGACTGGATGGACGGCAGCGTGCAGCTGCTCACCGAGGAAGAGCCCTGGCCCACGGCCGACGGACGGCGTCGGGCGGCCGTGTCCTCCTTCGGGATCAGCGGGACGAATGCGCATCTGATCGTGGAG
>NZ_MLYN01000011.1:0-25455 GCF_001866675.1 Streptomyces sp. MUSC 14 | reverse complement strand
CATAAGCGCAGTGTGCTTGGGCGATTGAACGAAGCCTCGGCTGGATCATGATGCACCGCCGCCTCGCCCGCGACTACGAAACCAAACCCGAACACTCCGAGAGCATGATCCGCCTCGCAGCGATCTCCGCCCTCGCCAAACGCGCAACCGGCGAAACCACCCCAACCTGGCGAGACACATGAACCGCAATCACACGCGAACTACACGAACCAGACGTCCTCTCAAGCCCGGGCTCACTCCCATCGAGACCGGACCCGGGTACGACAGCGACCGCTGTGGGCCGAACGGGTGAGGGAACCGGTGCGTTCAGATACCCCGTCATCCTCGAGGGGGCCTTTAACCAGCGGCTTAAGAAGCGGTGAAGAGACAGTTGTTGGACGAGATGGTGTTCCGGAGCGAAGACGTGTCCGCGGCGGACCGGTTCGACTACTGGACCGAGCTTTTGGGCCGTACCCACGCGCCCATGGACCTGCGCAGCGACCACACCGACGACTTCCGGGCCTCCCAGCGCGTGCTGGACCTCGGTGCCGTCACCGTGTGGTCCGCCACGTTCCAGCCGCTGGTGTTCCAGCGCACGCCGAAGCTGATCCGGCAGTCCGACCCCGAGGCCTACCACCTGTCACTCGTCGTACGCGGGACCGGGGCGGGCGTGTGGCGGCACCGGGAGACCGCGTACAAGCCCTACGACCTGTTCATCAACTCGTCCTCGCTGCCGAACGACGTCTACAGCACCGGGGACCTGGTCCAGACCGTGGCGCTGGAGGTTCCCAAGGCTCTGCTGCCGTTGCCTCGCGACATGGCCGCCCGGATCGTCGGCGCGCCGGTGTCGGCCCGGGAGGGCATGGGTGCCCTACTGGCCCGGTTCCTCACCCAGTTGATCGCGGACCCGGCCGCGTACCAGCCCTCCGACCGGCCGCGGCTGGCCGCCGTCGTGACCCCGCTGGTCTCCGCGCTCTTCGCCCATCTGCTCGAAGCCGGCGACTGCCTGCCCCCGGAGACCCACCAACAAGCCCTCACCTTGCGCATCCAGGCGTTCATCCGGGAGCACCTGCACGACCCGGACCTCACCCCGAGCGGCATTGCCGCCACGCACCACATCTCCACCAGCTATCTGCACTGCCTCTTCCAGCACGAGGACGCCACGGTCGCCGCGTGGATACGCCGTCTGCGTCTCGAGGCGGCCCGTCGCGACCTCGCCGACCCGGCGCTCCGCACCACCCCCATCCACACCATCGCCGCCCGCTGGGGATTCCCTCGCGCGGCCGACTTCAGCCGCGCACATCGCGCGGCCTACGGCACCGCGCCCAAGGACCACCGGCACCAGGCTCTGGGACTCATTGCCAAGGGGAGTGTGGACTGATTGCTAACGACTCTTCGGAGGGATTCCGAGATCCTCGGTCCTGGTGCGTCGCAACGCGCACCAGGGCTGGTGCTTCGCGGGGGACAGCGCGAGCCACCGAACGAGAACGGGGACAGATGACTGCGAAGCAACGAGGTCGTCGCAGAGGACGGATCACAGCGGCGCTGGTCGTTCTGACGTCATTGGCGGCGCTGATATCGGGCACTCAGCAGGCGGTCGCCGACGACCCGCCCGTCATCCAGGACCAGAACCACCTGCCGTTCAAGCCCGAGGACGCATCCGGCTTCGTTCTCCATCCTCGGGAGATGCCAGGTGTTGACGAGGGCGAGACAGCGCGGTCGGTGATCGAGGGGGCTGAGGCGAAAGGCGTCGTGTCGAGGGTGACGCCACTGAGCGTGGCCCAGTCGCGGCAGCATGTCGGCCGCCCCCTGTGCCACACGACCGGGATCAACGGCACGCTCAAGTACAACGGCTTCTGCTGGGACGAGACGGACGACAACACCAACGCCTGGGACCCGGCCGGGGGCTGGCACCCGCAGGGATTCACCGCCTCGCACGACGCGGACCCGAGCGGCACGATCGACGGCCACCACCTGTACATGGCGACCTGGTACTACGGGAACGGGGGCGGCGACCACGACCGCAACAAGAAGGCCCGCATCTCCATCCTGGAGTCGACCGGCACGGACTGGAGTTACGGGCACGTGCTGCTCGTGAAACCGACCGGCAGCCGGGACAACCCCGACTTCACCTCGGTCGACGACGTACACGCCGACGGCATGGTCTGGTACGGGAACAGGCTGTTCGTGGCCAACGGCGGCGAACTGCAGATCTACGACCTCAACCACCTGTGGAAGGTGAACTCCATCTCCAAGGGGTCGGGCGTCTCGGGCGGCACATCCTCGGCCGAGTACCACCAATGGGCCCTGCCCATGGTCGCCCGCTATTCGAACCGCACCGAGGCCGAGCAGGACGGCGCCGACCCCAAGGACCGCAGCAACATGTACTGCACGGGGCACATCGCCTGCCTGAGCTCCCTGAGCCTGGACCGCAGTGTGTCACCGCCGCGCCTGGTCTCCGGACGGTACGGGGATGCCACACGCACCGCACCTGTGGATGTGATCCGCTGGCCGATCGAAGACCTCGGCGAGGGCGGCACGTCCCCCGTCACGGCGACGGCCGCCTACGCCGCTCCCATCCACGGCTTGCAGGGCGTGGCCACCGACGGCACGTACTACTACATATCGGCCATGTGCGACACGGACTACGTGCACATCGCCGACCCCACGGACTCAGACGCCTACTACTGCATCTGGCAGACCAGGCCGAACGACAAGATGTCGATCCTCACCCGCGATGCGCCTCTCACTCAGAACCTGTCCTACTCGTTCTCCTCGGGCCGCCTGTGGGGCATGAACGAGCGCAACGGCAAGCGCGTCGTCTTCTCCCTGCTGCCGCGGAGAATCGACGACGCCCAGTACCTGTACAACGACTACAGCAAGCTGTGCGCGGGCGCCGGCGACAAGATCGAGAACAGCGACCCGGTCATCCAGTGGGGTTGCACCGGCGCCCAGGACGAGAAATGGGTGTTCGACGAGACCAAGGACAACAACGGCAACCCCGCCTACACCGTCCAGAACGCGTACTCCGGCAAGTGCCTGGGCACTGGCAGCAGCCTCGACAGCGGCCAGGGCGTGATCCAGTACACCTGCAACAGCGCGGTGGACGAGAAGTGGTGGTACGACCAGGACACCCACGAGCTGCGGAACGTCTACTCGGGCAAGTGCCTGGGCCTGGGCTCCGCCGCCACCAAGGGCAGTCAGCTCATCCAGTGGCCCTGCAACGGCGCCCAGGACGAGCGCTGGACCATCTCCAAGTCCGCCCCCAACGTGTGACCTGAACACCCGCCTCCGACGGCCCGCCGGGAAACCCGGCGGGCCGTCGCGGTCTTAGTCGCGGGGGAACTCGTCGGTCCTGAGGGTTGCGCGAGGCCCTGACCCGCTTCGACGCGGCGCTGGAGTTGGCACCACGAGCGGGGTGGACATCGTCAGGAAGCACGGCGAGCCGTGGATCAAGGTCTCGCCGCTGGGCAAGCAGGAGGATCCCGAGAACCTCGTCGCCCTGAAGGCTGAGATCGAACGCCGCTGGGGCGCCATCGACCTGATCGACATCCTCAAGGAGGCCGAGTTCGCCACCGGCTTCACCAGCGAGTTCATCTCCGTCGCAGCGCGCGAGGCGGTCCCGAAGGCGGTGCTGCGGCGCCGGCTGCTGCTGGTGCTGTTCCGGCCTCGGGACTGGTAGGCCCGCATGTTGAGGTGTCGCGTATTCCAGCTTGGACAGCCCTCTTTGGTCACTCTGGGTGGCGAGGACCGTGTTCGTGGTGCCCCCTCGGACGGATAGGTTCACCGTGGTGCGTTCGAGCCACTTTTGGAGGGGTCACTGGTGGACGTTGTCGCGATCATGGAGGCGCTGGCCGAACAGGACCGGACGGAAGAATCGTATCCTTCTGGTATTCAGCTGAAGTCGATGGGTAGGAAGGCGATACGGATGGCGCTGACTTTCATGGACTCCTATACCCTGTGGCGTAGCTTGCCGTTTCCGTCGGGCGGATCGGCCCAGGGTCTAAAGATGACGTACGCCGATCTGGCGGAAGCCGATGAATACGTCACAACGGTCATCAGGTTCGTGGAACGCGGTATCTTCAAACCGGCACCGGTCGACCTCCTCGCGATGCTCGAAGAGTTGATGCAGCGAATCGATCGGCTTGGCGATGCAGCATCGGATGGCGACCAGGTCGTCGCCCGCCAACAACACGCATACGCAGCCCTGCTCGGCCTCGTTTACCGGAAGTTCCTTGAGACGGGAGGTCCGCATGAATAGCAGAATCACCTTCCTCAGTACCGGCTGACTCGCGTCGGAGTAATGAGGACGGGCTGATTTCAGAGGGCTCGTCGGATTGCCTCCGGCGAGCCCTCTGAGGTGTCTGGCGGCGCCTTACCGAGAACGGCGTTCTCAATACCGATCACTTACCCCAGACGGACCAAGAACGAAGAAGCGACAGACAAGACCTTTCCTGGCCGCATGACCGGGAACTGAGGATTTACTGTTGCTACGGTCGACAGAAGCAACTAGTGAGGGAGTTCGACTCCTACAGCAATGCGGAACCCTCATTTCCCCGACGGACAGGCGAGCGAGCGCAACTGGAGGATGAAACGCTGCGAGATCTTGTCGCCGAGGGCACAACTTTCTTGAAGGTCCTCGAATACTTGTCCCGGCGGGACTCTCACCCCCTCACCCCTCTCGGGTTTCTCAGAATTTTCCAGGAGGAGCTCGGCATCTCGTTCATCGAATCGCGGAACATGTTGGAGTACTTCGACCCCCACATGCAACCGATAGTCGATAAAGCTCTCATCAACGAGCGCGGGCGCCTGCTCCTGCAACAGTTCACTCCAAGGAACTGACAAACCCAGGCAAGGGCCTCACCGAAGCTCTCAGCGGAGCCCTTGAGGGCGTCTTGACACCTGACCAATCTCAAGGCTCCCTTGAGGGCCGGCAAGATACCGACCCAACCGGAAGTGAGAACTCGTGAGAGTTGAAATCGATGGCACGGAAATTCGCTCTGAGGCAGATCTTCATGACCTCTTGTCGCGAACTCTAGATTTCGGCCCCTACTACGGAGCCAACTTGAGCGCTCTATGGGATCGACTATCGACGGACGTAGAACGACCCGTGGAAATCGTCTGGAAGAATTCAGAGATCAGCAAAACAGCACTGGGCGAAAGTCGCTTTGCGAAAATTCACGATCTTCTTCTTCGCGTTCAATCACAGGATCAATCCTCCGGTTGGTCTGATCGTTTCACTGTGACATTCGAATAGCATGTGTCGCGCCCCACCGGATTCCGAACCCGGTGGGGCACTCATGCGTCCGACGGCAAAGCATCAGCCCGAACTTGGCGACGACGCTGCCGCTGACGGCCGGGGCGGCCACGCCGCGCTCAGCCAGGGGCGTCGCCAACGTCGTGGCAAGGTGCTCGTCCTCGACCACGCCGGTCGGTTTGTGCGCCGCGCCTCCGAGGCGCCGACCCAGGCCGACATGGTGTCGTCGGTGGAGCTGGCCACGGCGGACTGATCATCGGGTCTGGCGGGTCCGGGGTGTGATGAGGGCTCGGGTGGCCGGCTCGGGTTCGAGGCCGAGGTCGCTGAGGCGTCTTGCCAGGCGGGTGTAGGTATGCCGGGCCGCGTCGTTGCGCCCGCAGGCCTGGTACAGGCGGATGGCGTGCTGGGCGAGGCGTTCGTGGTCGGGGTGGATGGTGCCCAGGTGCTCCAGCAGTGTCAGGACGGCGTCCCGCTCGCGTGGTGAGGACTCAACGTGCTCGGCCTGGCGGGCCAGGCGGACGACCGCGTCGGTGGCTCTCATGGCGAGGTGTTCGCGGACTGTGTCGGCCCAGAGGTAGTCCCCGCCCTGGGCGGAGGGGCCTCGGTAATGGTCCAGGGCGGCGCTCACAGCGTCCAGGGCATCGCTCAGGTTCCGCTGTCTGAGGCGGAGAATGCTTCTTTCAGGGCGCGGCTGAAGTCTTCGAGGTCTGTGTCTACGAGTTCCGGGTGGAGTTTGTGGAGTTCTCCTTGAAGCAGGATGAATTCCTGGGAGGTGATTCCGGTCGCGGCGCGCAGTGCGCGCCTCACTGCGCGGCGGAGGTTTTTCAGTGCGTTCTGGTCGCTGCCGGGGGGCGAGATGGAGTTTGTCGGCGATGTCGGAGGCGAGGAGTCCGGCGGGATGGGCGGCGAGGAGGGCGAGGAATTCGTGGACTTCACCGCGTAGGTTCATGCCGACGGGATCGTGTTGGCCGCGGGCGTAGAGAGTGATGGGGCCGAGGACGTGGAGACGCACGGGCTTGGTCTGTGCAGGTCGTGATGTCTCGGCTGTGGACGGGCGGGGCCGTGGGTTCTGCGATGGGGGTTGTGCTGGTGGTTCGGGATGCTCGCTGTCGGGGCCGGACGGGGGAAGAGCATGCAGCCGCGGGCACCGGCCGTGGGCGGTGAGGAGGACCTCGGTCACGTCGCGTGCGGCGTCGGGGGTGAGGTGGAACAGTTTGAGCGGCGCGGTGTGTGGACCGGTTGCGCCGACAGCGGTGGTGGTGCCGTCGGCGGCGATGTGCCAGGCGGCTGTGCCGGGCAGCGGGGTTCCCAGGGTGAGGACGATCAGGGTTCCGGGTCTGCTGCGGGCGGCCAGGGCCTGCAGTTGCCCGGTGTGAGCGGCGTCCGGCGCGGCGAGCAGGAGCAGGGTGCCGGGTCCGTTTTTCGGAGGGCAGTCGGGGCTCGCTTGCCCTGTTGTCGCAGGCGTTGTGTGCTGCTCGTCGTGTGTGCGGGCGTGGGTGATCAGGTGGTGTTCTGCGGCTCGGACAGCCTCCGCGAGGTCGGTGCTCTGGGTCAGGGCAGTGAACTGGGAGGGCAGTGCAGGCAGTAGATGCCCTCCCAGGTCCTGGGGGATGACCGCCGTGATGTGCGAAGCCGCGGGGCGCCGGCGTTCGGCGGCGGTGAGGATGCCGATCAGCAAGGCACGTGCGGCACCGTCAGTACCAGGGCCGGTCCAGGCACAGCCTCCGGGAACGGCGAGCTCGTCGAGGCAGACCTCTGCGTCTTGTCGGACACCGATGGTGACTGTGCGGCTTGTGCGGGGCTGCCGGGGTGCAGGACGGCGGGGAGCCAGGAGGTCGTCCTCGGCCTGTGGGCGCTTACGGCGAAGACGCCGACTTTCGACCCTGACTCGTGAAATTGGCGCTCGCCCGTTCATCCGCCGTGCCCCTGGAGACCGTTCTGATCGGCGACACCCCCGCCGACGTCGCGGCCGGTCTGGCCACCGGCGTGCGCGTCATCGCCGTCACGACGGGCCACAGCTCCACTGATGAACTGCGCGCCGCAGGTGTCCGCTCCACGAACCCCGACTTCCTCGCCTCGTGCGCCAACTAATGCGACTGCAACGGCGCGGTCTCCTGCGGCCAGTTCGGCGACAGGCAGGCCGACGCAGCGGCCAGGGCGGCCCTCGCGGGCCTCTGCCCCGGCCGAGTCGGCGAGGAACTCGACATCGACCGGGTGGGAACGGGCGGCGGCAGAATCCACTGTGTCACCCAACAGCAGCCGCCCTCCTCTGCAGCGCGCTAACGGGGCGGGGACACCGCTCAGTCCTTGGTCAGGTCTCCGACACGCCGGGTGAACTCCTCCGCGGTCAGTGGCGCTCCGTCGGACCCGTGCAGGGCGATCGGTGTGGAGTCGATGTCGGCGGAGGGAACGCCCCTGGCGGTGGCGTCGGGTCGGTGGGTGCGGATCATCTTGTTCACCCAGGGGAGGTAGGTCCCCTCCTTGACGGCCTTGTCGAAAGCGGGAGTTCGCAACCCGTCGACCTCGTCCGCCAAATGCAGAAGGCCGTCGTCCGTTCCGGTGCCTCCGGGAGGCACACCGAGAAGCAGGCGGAGGTAGCGCGTGAACCTCCCCGCGTCGGCGTTGGCGGCCGCGCCGAGGGCGTTGAGCGCGTGCCGCGCTTCCCTGCCGGGCGTGACTCCGTCGGGCGAGGCTGCCACCTGGTACTCGATGCGGTACGTGCCCCGGTCGGCGAGGGCTCGCATGGCCGGACCGAGCGCGTCCTCCATGTGACGGCAGGACGGGCAGCCGAGCGCCGTACGGAGGGTGAGGGTGTGCCGTGCGGACAACTTGCCGTAGACCATCGAAGTCCGCTCCTGGCCTGCCGTGTTGGCGGGCACGATCAGCGGTTTTCCGGCGGCCTCGTCCTCGGCAGCCCTGGTGGTGAGGTACACCGCGCCCACGGCGGTGGCGGCCACCGCGCCCGCCGTGATCAGAGCGCGCCTGCGCAGTCGGGCGCGTCTGGCCGCGGCGTCGCGTTCGGACCGCATCCGGTCCCGGGCCGTGCGCCGGCCGTCGGTGTCGCTCGCCGCCACGGCTAGTCGGCCTTCCCGGCGGGCGAGACGGCCACGCAACTGGCCGTGCCGAACTCTCCCTTGGCGGTGGCCCGCTTGGCCTCCTTGCCGTTGACGGTGATCACGCATTGCGCCCGGCCGCCCTTCTCCCCAAGGATCAGGCTGACGGTGGGCGCGGTGGCGATGCCGTTCATGGTGAGCTTCTTCTTCCAGGGCAGCTTCGGATCGTCGACCGATTCGGAGGTGATCGCCCCGTCGCCGCCCTCTTCGTACATCACGGTCTTCACGCCGCTGCCGGTCACTTCATAAACGACCTCGAATTCCTTGGCGTCGAGCTTCTCGAATTCACTCTTCACGGTGCCGTCTGCACAGCCGGCGGCAAGGACCATCAGCGCCGTCGCGGTGATCGTGAGCGGAGTCTTCGGCATGGTGCGGCGCATTCGTTTTCTGCCTCTCGTCGGTGCATGGTGTCCGCGCAGGGCCGGCCTCGGGGGCACGGCAGAAAGAACCGGTGCGGCGGGCACAAGCCGCCGCACCGGTCGCCTTTGCCGCGGCTTACTGCGGGGGGTCGAAGGTTTCGATGTCCTTGCGGTAGGCGGTGCCGGCCAGCGCTTCGCTGATCGTGACCGCGAAGTCGGGGAGCGCGCCCTCGGCCGGGGAGCCGTCCGGCCCGACCGACGCGGGGTCGGACTGCCAGTCGACGAGGTGGACGACGACCGCGTACCTGCCTGCCGGCAGCGGCAGCAACGTGCCTCCGTTGCCCACCTCCTCGAGTCCGCCCAGCACCGCGTCGCCCTGCGAGACCAGCAGGTACGGGTCCGAGGAGACCAACCGGTGCCGCGCCTCGCGCTCGCTGAGCCCGCCCGCCTCGGCGGCGTCCGCCACGCGTACCGTGACGCCGAAGGTCCCGTCACCGCCGACGTTCAGCGGCACGAACACCCCGGCCTCGATCCATTCGGCCAGTTCGTCGTCCTCCACATCGCCGCCGTCGTCGCCGTACCAGGCGGAAGCACCGGGCTTCACCGCCTGCCACAGACCGCACATACCGGCGTCGGTCCTGACGACCGCTTCGATTTCCTTCTTTTCCACTGCGCAATCTCTCTTCCGGGAAACATACGAGGGTGGCGCCGCTCGGGCGCGCGCACCAAAGCATTCCGGATGCGCGCGCCCGAGCAACTTTACGGTGTGGTCCGGGCCTGCTTGTCAGCAGCGTTTTCTGATCGTCACCGAGCAGATGCGGTCGCCATTCTTCAGGCCCTGCTTCTTGATCTGGTTCGCGATTTGAGCGCCGATACTCCGGTTCACCGAAGAGTCGAGAAGCTTCATGTTCCGCACATGGTCGGCGCCGCCCAGCTGCAACTCGATGACGTGGTCGACATCCATGCCGCTCCTGGTCTGGCGCCCCGAGGCCCGCCACATGTCCGCGGCGCTCCTGGAGCCCCGCTTGGACGGAGTAACGACGAGCTTGGCGGCGTTCAGCGCGGCGACCTTCTCGTCAGCGGCGGTGATCTGGGTCGCCGTCCACGACTTCTTGTACTTCAGGTCGAGTGTGGCTCCGCCGCAGTTGTGGGTGAGGAGGTTCTGCCCCGCGCCCGTCGACGCGTAGAAGGTATGGGTGTTCTCGACCGTCAGGTTGTGGACGGTCGCGTTCTGGGTCCATGCCTGGACGGCGCTGATCTGGACCCAGGTGCCGGAGCTGGTCTGGAGCCACTGTCCTGGCACCAGTTCGCCGGCCTTGACCCACTTCTTGAGGTCGGGGACCCAGAAGGGGTGGCCGTCGGTGGCGATCAGCGCTCCGCTGCCGGCCGGCTTCCCGCTCTGGTCGCCGGCCGCACGGACAGTGATCTCGACGAGGTCCTTGGAGCCCTGGCCGATGATCGTGGCGACCACCGGTTCGGCCTTGGTCTCGCCCGTCTCCGGGTCGGTGGCCATGACCTTGTCGCCGGTCTTGACCTCCTCGATCGGTTTACGGCTGCCGTCGGCCATGAGCACGGTCGTGCCGGGCACGAAGCTGTTGACGCGGCAGGAGTCGCCCTGCTGCGGCAGCGCCGCTTCCCTGACCTGCTCCTTGACCTGCTCCTTGACCTCGCTCTTGACCTCCTGCTTCACCTGCTGCTTGATCTGGCGCGAACCCTGCGGCCTGGCCTGCCTGGGCTTCGGCGTCTGCCTGGGCCGGGCCTGGGGCTTCGGCCTGGGCTTCGGCGCCTGCTTGGGCGCGGCGCGGTACTTGGCCGAGCGCTTCGGCGCCGACTTGGCGGCCGTACGCGCCTTGGCCTTCTTCGCCACGCGGGCCGCCAGCTTGCGGGCGGCGTCCGCCCGTGCCTTCGCGGCCGCCTGCTGTGCGGCCCGCTTGCGGGCGGCCGCGGCGGCGGCACGCTTGGCGGCCTCGGCCAGGGCGCGGCGCTTGGCGGCCGCGGCGGCGGCACGCTTCGCGGCGGCGCGGGCCGCTGCGATGGCGGCGCGCTTGGCGGCCTCGCGGGCAGCGGCCCGGATGGCGGCCTGGACCGCGATACGGGCGGCGATGCCGATCAGGATCGGGAAGAAGTTCCCGTCCGGGTCGGACTCGGTGACCGGCGCGTTGTTCGCGTAGGCGTACGGGTTCATCTGCTGCGGGATCCCGAAGTCGATGACCGGGTCCACGGAGATGAAGCGTCCCGTGGTCGGGTCGTACTCGCGGGAGCCGAGCTGGGTGAGCCCGGTGTTCTCGTCCTCGCGGCCGGCGACGAAGCCGCGGTTGCCGGCCCAACTGCTGGGCTTGTCGCCACGGTTCGTACCGAAGGGCGTGAGCAGCCGCCGCTCGACGGGCAGGCCCTCCCGGTCGAGGGCGACCTGGGTGGTGCCGCTGCCGTGGTGGTCGGTCAGCTGAAGATCCAGCTTGCCCTTGCCGTTGGTTCCGTCGCCGTCCTGGGCGGTGCGCACGGTGACCGCGCCGTCCGGGTGCTCGTAGTAGCGGGAGGCGGACTGCCTGCCGTTCTTGTCCACGGTCAGCTCGGTGTCCCCGAGATAGAGCGTGGTGCTGCCGTCCGCGGCACGGTGGATGAGCCGCTCCCCCTCGGCGTCGTAGAGGTTCTCTGTGGTCCGGCCGCCTTCGGTGATCTTGGCGAGGTTGCCCTCGGTGTCGTAGGACAGCTTCTGGATGGTGCCGCCGACCTGGCGCAGTGTCATGTTGCCCGCGGCGTCGTAGGCGTACGTGTTCGCCGTGGTGCCGTCCGGCCCCTTGGACTCCGCCTTGGTCAGCGTCCGGGGCTGGTCCTTGCCCTTGCCCGGGTAGGTGTAGTCACGGGTGACGTCCTTGGCCGTGTCGCCGCCGGGGTCGTGCTCGACGAGCTTGGTGCGGTTGCCCACCGCGTCGTAGCTGTAGCTGTGCCAGTAGGCCTGCGGGCCGCCGACGTTCGCCCTGGACGGGGCGCCTGCGCAGGCGTCGGTCGAGGTCCAGGCTCCGGTCATCCGGCGCAGCGCGTCGTACGCGAAGCACTGGGTGTCGGGCCGGCCCCCGTCCGGCATCGAGGCACCGGGGATACGGGCGATCTCGGTGATGTTGCCGGCCGGGTCGTACGTGTAGCTGGTGTCGTCGATGCGGCTGCCCGCGCTGTCCTTGCCGTCACGGTCGTGGACCGTGCGGGTCAGCCGGCGGGTGTGCTCGTCGTAGAACGACGTCGAGTACACCTTCTTGCCCTGGACACCCGCCTCGCTGCGCAGCAGTTCGGCGGAGGCCGAGTACTGCAGCCCGGACGCGTAGACCGAGAGCCCGGCCAGCAGGGTCGGCAGGTCATCGCTGTTGTAGCGGGTGGCCAGCTTCTCCTTGGCGAGCGGGCCGGTGGCCGGGAGCTGCGTCCACGACGGCAGGCCGAGGCCCGGGGTGTAGCCGAACTCGCTGGCGTAGGTGCCCGCGAGCTTGCCCTCGGAGTCGGGGATGACGATCTGCGAACCGGTCGGCTGGTAGGCCTGGTTGTAGCCGGTGATCTCGTTGCGGTACTCCTTGCCGCCCGCGTGCCGCACGGAGCCCGAGGGCAGGCCCTTGAGCAAGCTGTCGTACGTCCACTCGGCGAGCTTGGTGCCGTCGGTGCCGCCCTCGTGGAGCGAGACCGGCCGGTCCAGCGCGTCGTAGACGGTGGAGACCTTCCTGCCCCGGGCGTCGGTGACGGTGACCGGGCGGTCGTCCTTGTCGTACGTCGTGGTCGTGGTCCCGGCGTCGGGGTCGGTGGCCTTCACCGCACGGCCCCGAGCGTCGTACTCGAACGTCCAGTTGTTGCCGTCGGGGTCGGTGACCTTGGTCAGCTGGCCCTTGTGGTCGTAGTCGTAGGAGGTGTCGTTCCACCGCGTGCGCTCGGCGTTGGTGTACTCGCGCAGCCTGGTGGTCCGGCCCTCGCTGTCGGTGAAGGTGGTCGTGACGGTGTCGCCCTCGGGCGGGAGGACCGTCGACTCGTTGGTTCCCTTGTACTCGGCGGTGGTGGTCTGCTGGTCGTCGCCGTAGCGGCGGGTGGTCTCCTGGACCGGGCGCCCGTGGCCGTCGTAGGTGACAACGGTCTGGTGCGGCACCTTGTTGTCGCCGACGATCAGCAGCTGCTCGCTGACGTCGCCCTCGGCGAAGTAGGAGTCGTTGGTCTTGGTGACCCGCCCCTGGGTGTCGTGGATGGTGTCGCTGACCAGCCGGCCGCCGCCGTGGCCCGGGTCCTGGGACTGGCGCGGACGCAGCAGGCCGTCGTAGATCTCCACCGCGGTGGAGTACTCGCCGTTCTCCTTCAGGCTGCGAGTGATCACTGTCGACGGAGCCGTCTTGGTGATCCTGTACTCGTACTCGGCGCTCGGGGACTGCCCCTTGGCCTTGTCCCGGTTGATGTCCCAGACCTTCAGCAGCCGTCCCAGACCGTCGTACTCCATGTCACGACGGCGGTTGTTGGCGTCGACCACGGCCGTGGTCATGCCGAGCGCCGGATCGGAGTACGTGGTCTCGGTGTGGCCCAGCGGGTTGGTGACGACCGTCTTCGTGGGCATCGCACCCGTGGCGGGGGTGTAGACCGTGGTGGTCTTGTTGCCGTCCACGTCCCAGCCGGCTGTCGGGCGGCCGTACACGTCGTACTCGGTGCGCTCGGCGACCTGGTGGCCCTTGCCGTCGCCGGTCGTCTCCTCGACCGAGGTGATGTCGCCCTTGGTGGGCGCGGCGCCCAGCTTCCCGCCGTCGTAGTAGGTGCGGGTCTCGGAGACCGTGCTGCCGCCCGCGGAGCCGCAGGCGCCGGTGACGGTCTTCTCCTCGGACTCGTGTTCCAGGATCCACTTGTCCGTGTTGCGGGCGTACGAGATCGTCGTGCAGGCGTCGTCGTCCGGGTCGTCGAGGTCCCCGAAGTCGTGTGTCTGCGCCGGCTGGCCGTACTCGTCGTAGCGGGTGGTCTCCTTGGAGCGCTTCCAGCTGCCGTCGGACTGGAGCTCACGCTCCTCGGTGGTCTCCGGGTGACCCATCCGGGCCTCCAGGGCAGTCGTGCCCTGGCGGGCACGGACCGCGGTGACCGTGGAGACCGGGGTGTTCTTGACGGCGGAATCCAGCCTGCCGCCCTCGTCGAGGAAGGTCAGCTTCTCCCTCAACTGGCCGGTGAACTGCGGCTGGTCGGCGATCTTGCCGCCCTCGGAGTCGGTGATCGAGACGCTGCGCTTCTTGCCGTCGGGCAGCTGGTCTCCGTCCATGCCGCGGAAGTACGACTCCTCGGTCATGGTGCGCTTGCCCTCGTCGCCGCCGCGCCCGGTGTACGTGCGGACCTTGCCGTAACCGCGGTACTGGCTCCAGGTGCGGTACTTGGCCTCGGTCAGCTCACCGTCGTCGTACGCCCAGGCCGGGGAGCCGAGGTATGCGTACGAGGTCACCGTCGGCAGGGCGTCGGTGACGTTGTCCTCTTCGCGGATCTCGGTGACGACGTACTTGTGGAACCAGTCCAGGATGGGCTTGTCGGCCCACTCCGGCGTCCAGTACATCGGGTAGCAGCGCATGCCGTTGTCCTGCGGGGACGCGGGCAGTCTCTGCTTGCCGGGCAGCGCCGAGCACTCTCGCTCGGAGTAGGTGACGCCGACCGTCGAGCCGTGTTCGGTGTTGACCGCGCTGACGCGGTACCGGGAGAAGGGCTCAAGACCCTCGAAGCCGTCGACCCGGTTGTCCATCATCTGGCCGGTGAAGGTCACCGGCGGCATCGCGGTGTCCATGCCCGCGGTGTGTCCGGTGTGCTCGATGGCGGCCAGCCACAGTGCGGGGCTGGTGCCGTCGGTCCGCGGGAACGACTGCTTGAGCGTCCAGGTGTGGGCCTTGGCGTAGGAGCCGCCGACCAGGGCCTCGGTGGTGATCCGGGTCAGGCGCTTGGTGGTCCAGAAGCTCGGGGAGAGCTTGTTGGTGCACTTGGCGCCCGCGTCGCACTTGAGGTCGAACGGGACGTCCGGCCAGTTCTTGGCGTTCTCCTTCGTCAGCTTCCCGGGCGCGCAGTCGAAGTCCTTGGAGGGGATGCAGCGCTCGTCGGTGGTGAAGGTGACGCGGGCCGGAGCCTGCGCGGAGAAAAGGGAGTCGGCGCGCTGGCCGTAGTCGATCCGGGTCAGGTAGCCGTCACGGTCGTAGCGGACCGGCTTGTCGGCCTTGCCCAGCTGACCGTAGTGGTTGGTGTCCTTGTTCCACCACAGGCTCATGGCATTGCCGTGCGGGTCGACGACGTAGTCCAGGTTCCAGCGGTAGGCCTGGGTGCACGCGGACTTCTCGAAGGCCGAGTTGTGGCAGGGCTCTCCGGGGTGGTTGCCGAAGACCGGTGCGGTCAGCGTGGAGTTGGTCTCGGGCTTGCCGGCGCTCCAGCCGGGCAGGCGGTTCAGGCCGAACCAGTACTGAGTGCCGTCGGTGGTGGTGAGCACCCAGTGCTCACCGTCGTCGTCGCCGTTGGCCGCGCCCTTCTTGAGCTCGACCCGGGCGCCGTCGTCGTCGGCCGTCTTCCAGGTGCCGGTCTTGTCGTCCTTCACCAGCTCGTTGGACGAACCGTCGAGGGAGACGGTGACGCTGTCCCCGAACCAGCACAGGTCGCCGGTCTTGGTCTTGTTGACGGCGCCGTTGCCCATGTCCTGCTGGCAGGACTGGTAGCGGCGCTCGACGAAGCCCGGCTGGTAGTCCCAGCCCTCGCCGATCCAGGAGGACTGGTTGTTGGTCGAGGACGTACGGCCGTCGATGGCCTGCGAGGAGTAGCCGAGGGCTATCTCGGGCTCCGGGCCGCCGGGGGCATCGGGTGTCTCGATGGGGTGGTTCCAGGAGAAGCCGCCCGCGTGCCCGCCCGCGGCCCAGGAGCCGGACGGGGACAGCGAGGTGGCGTTGAAGCTGCCGGCGGCGCCGGAGGTACCGGCCGCGGCGGCGAGCATCAGCGGCTGACCGGCCGTGAGCGCGACCCGGGCGGTCAGGCGCTGTTCGGTGAGGTCGTTCGCGCTCTTGATCTCGGTGGGCTCGGCGCAGTCGGCGCGGCCCGGATCGGTGGCGGCGCAGGCGGGCAGCTGGACCAGCCTGAGCCGCGAGCCCCAGTCACCGCCGTAGTGCTGTGTGTAGGCGGAGTAGTCGAGCGTGACGTCCACCTTCTGCTCCGGCGGGGCGCGTTGTCCCTCGGCGCTCGCCGCGGCCCGGGCCACGTGGGCGACGCGGCCGGTGACGGCCGAGGAGCGCGGCAGCGGGGCGGCGCTCTCCTCGGCGTGGCCCTTGCCGTCGGAGTCGGCGGAGCCTTCGCCGCCGTCCTCGGCAGAATCGCCGTCCGGCTTCCCGGCCTTCGGCTCGCCCTCCTTGCCGTCCGGCCTCTCGGCCTTCGGCTCGTCGGGCTTTCCGTCCGGCTCCTCGGCCGGCTCGGCCTTCGCTTCGGCGGATTTCTGGGTCTGGCCGGCCGTGCCGGTCAGCTTGACGACCGGACCGTCCGCGCCGAGTCGCGCGGCGGCCTTGCCGCCGAGCATCTCGACCTGGACGCCGTCGAGCGCCGCGGGTGCCGTGCCGCTCGGGGCCGAGCGTGGCGTGCGCCGAGGGGACGGTGTTTCGGCGGGCGCGGCGTAGACAGGCAGATCGCCTGCCTTCGCCTGGGAGCGATCGGCCTTGGCGTCACCCCTGACGCCGTCCTTGGTGCCGTCCTTGCCGGGCGCAGCGGCGGGCGCGCCGGACGCGAACTCCACCTTCGCACTGCCGCGGGGCAGCTTCGCGTCGGGAGCCCGCCAGGGCTTGCCGGCCTCGTCGGGCTTCGCCCTGCCGTCCTTGGAACGGCCGGAGAAGACCGTGCCCTCGACCGGGCGGTCCTGCTGGAGCTTGGGCAGATCGGGCCGGGCCTCCTTGGCCGCGGCGGGCGAGGTCGTACCTATCAACGGTACGAGCAGGGAGAGGAACACCACCGCGATGGTTGATCTCCATCGCTTGCGGCGTGGCCACCAGTCGCGCAAAGCGGACATAAGACCTCTTAAAGTCAAAGTAAATAACTTGTATTGTCTACACCAAGTAGCAACACACCGCCAAAGCACCCCCCTGCGGTCTTTCTGGACACCCTGAAGCGACACCCCCAAGTTCACGCAAAGAAGCGGCCAAGTATCCTGCTGCCCTCATATGCCTTAAATGGGAGGAAAGTTCGTGATATTCAGGGGTGGCCGCTCCAGACCGTACGGAGTTCTGCACATACGGGCCGGAGTACTCGCGCTCATCGTCGGCACCACCGGCCTCGGACTCGCGCCGACCGCGTCCGCCGCGGGCACGTCGTCCACCGCGAGGGCCGCCGCCACCGCCGGGGGCGACACCCGCACCGAACTGGAGGCACTGGACCAGGCGCGCAGCACCGGCAAGCCCGTGGAGGTGACCTCGCTGCGCACCGAGAAACAGGAGGTCACCGCCAACCCCTCGGGCACCCTCACCCTGACCCAGCACGCCCAGCCGGTGCGCGCCCGCAAGAACGGCAGGTTGGTGCCGGTCGACGCCACGCTGGAGCTCCAGGGCGACCGTGTCGCTCCCAAGGCCACCACCTTGGACGTGACGTTCTCCGCCGGCGGCGACACCACCCTCGCCACGCTGACCGAGCAGGGCCGCACGCTCTCGCTGCGGTGGCCGCAGAAGCTGCCCCGGCCGCAGCTGGCGGAGAACGAGGCCACCTATCCCGAGGTGCTTCCGGGCGTCGACCTGAAGGTCCGTGCCACCAGCGAGACGGTCGGCCAGGTCCTCGTGGTCAAGAACGCCGAGGCCGCCAAGAACCCCGAGCTCGAGCAGTTCCAACTGGGGCTCGAAGCCGAGGGGTTGCGCATCGAGGAGAACGAGGAGGCCGGCACACTGCGCGTACTGAATCCGGCCGGCCAGGAGCTGTTCTCCTCGGGCACTCCTCGCATGTGGGATTCCTCCACGGGCCGGGACACCGTACGAGCCGAGAACTCCACGGCCGCGGCCCGGCTGCAGCCCTCCGGCACCGCTGCCCCCGCCGGTGACCTCGAACCCGGTGCGCGTAGCGCCGACGTCGACATGTCGTACGCGGGCGGAAAGCTCACCCTGACCCCCGACCAGTCGCTGCTGAGCGGGAAGGACACCGCCTACCCGGTCTACATCGACCCCACCTTCGGCGGTGTCCGGCAGGCGTGGACCATCGCCTACAAGCCCGCGCCCAACTCCTCCTTCTGGAACGGCACCGGCTGGGGCGGCTCCGGCAAGAAGACCACCGAGGCCCGAGTCGGCTACGAGCGCGAGACCGGCGGCACCGCCCGCTCCTTCTTCCAGATGGACTCCCGGTCGCTGGCCGGAGTCGAAGTGATCAACGCCCAGTTCACCATCGTCAACACCCACTCCTGGACCTGCGCGGCCAAGCCCGTGGAGATCTGGGACACCGGCCGCATCTCATCCGCGACCACCTGGAACAAGCAGCCCGACTGGAGCCGGAGGATCCAGACGAAGAACTTCTCGCACGGCAACGAAAGTGTGGGCTGCGCGGACAAGGGCGTCGACTTCGATGTCACCTCGATGGCCAAGGACGCCGCCGCAAAGAAGTGGACGAACATGACGCTCGGCCTGCGGGCGAGCAACGAGTCGGACACCGGCAGCTGGAAGAAGTTCAACAGCAACCCGAAGCTGATCGTCGAGTACAACCGCGCGCCCAACGCCCCCACCGCGTACGGCTCCAACCCGTCCGTCGCCTGCCACGCCGACCCCTACCCGGCGATCGGCAACACCGACGTCCAGCTGTATGCCAAGATCAGCGACCCGGACGGCGGCACCGTCAGGGCCCGCTTCATCATGTGGCCGACCGGGCAGACCGGCAACGTCTTCGACAAGACCATCTCGGTGAGCAGCGGCAGCGTCGCCAAGGTCATGGTCCCCAAGTCGACCTTCAAGGACCGCACTTCGTACTCCTGGCAGGTGCGTGCCGACGACGGTCGCACGGTCTCCGCGTGGACCCCCAACCCGCCGTGCCGCTTCACGGTATACAAGGACCGCCCGAGCAGCGTGCCCGGCGTCTCCTCCGCCGAGTACCCCATCGCCAAGGACGGTGACGACGCTCCCGAGTGGGGCGCACCCGCCCGCACCCCCGGAACCTTCACCATCTCCAACGGCGGCGCCAAGGACGTGGTCAAGTACGTCTACGGGCTGAACCAGAAGAACCCCACGACCGTCGCCACCCCGTCCTCCCCCGGCGGCAGCATCGAGGTCAAGCTCACCCCGTCCAACGCCGGTCCGCACGTCGTGTACGTCTACAGCGAGGACCGGGCGGGCAACCGCTCCGACACCGGCGCTCACCTCTTCTATGCCTCCAGCACCGGTGTCAAGGACAAGCCCGGTGACCTGAACGGCGACGGCACCCCAGACAAGTGGGCTGCCTACCCCGACGGCAGGCTCTACATGTACCCGGGCAAGGGCAAGGGAGAGTTCGGCAGCCGGCTGCCGGCGGCCGAGACCGGTTTCCAGGACACGCTCATCACACGCCGCGGTGACTTCACCAACGACGGTTACGAGGACCTGGTGGCCCGGCACCCCGACGGCAAGCTGTGGCTGTACGCGAACACCGGATTCGGCGCCGTCGACACCGAGAACCGACAGGAACTGGGCCAGTTCGAGTCACAGCTGGACACCTCGAAGATCGACCAGGTCGCCGGAGCAGGCGATGTCTCCGGTGACGGCTACCCCGATCTGCTCGCCCGCGTCGGCGACAGCGTCTGGCTGCTCGTCGGCCACCCGGCCGGATTCATCGACGAGGCCTACCCGATCGCCGACAGCGGCTGGGCCAGGCGCACCCTCATCGCCCCCGGCGACATGACAGGCGACGGCCCGCTCGACCTGCTGGCCCGCGACGACGCGGACGGCAGGATCTACCTCTACCGAGGTGAGTCCGACGCCGACACCGGCGGCACCGTGCCGGCCAGCCTGGTCAGCGGCACACCCGGCGTGTACGGGGCCAAAAGCTGGCAGACGGCCAACCGCCCGATGATCATCGCGCCGGGCGACGCCGACGGCGACGGTGTCACCGACCTGTGGGCGGTCACCGCCGACGGCCAGAACGGCGACCTCCTCTTCTATCCGACCCGGCCCGGCGGCTTCGTCGACGGCGACCCGGTGAAGGTCGGCTGGGGCTACAAGGTGATCGCCACGATCGCCTAGGAGCCGACTTCCCAGTTCATCGGCAGCGTGCCGTGCTGATTCCGGCCAGACAGGGAGTCAGCGCGGCGGCTCGGTCCGTCCACGTCCGGTCGAGACTTGGCGACGCGTAGGCTCAACACCCCGGCCAGACGGGCACCCGCGCGGCCGGCCACCGCGAGAGCGATCGAGGTCAACTGCTCACGCACCAGCGGCGTGTAGCGGACATCCGGACTCGTCAGGCCCGCGATCTGCTCGGCGAACGTTACGGCCCGGCACGCCGGGTTCTGGCACTTGAACCGCCGCACCAGCAGCGCGCTCACCACATTGACGCCACCGACCGCGGTATCCGCAAGCCGTCGCATGTACCGGTCATGCACTCGGAGCGACCGCACTACCGCAATGTGCACAGTACGCACCCGGCGAGCGGGCCCGCGCATGCATCGTGACCATCCCAGCCACCGTCCGCTCGACCAACTCCACCACGACACCCGCCAGATGAGGGAACAACGCCTCCGAACTCCGCGAAGAACACGCGAATCATGATCACAGCCGTCACTGACACCGGCAGCGTGGGCGCAGCCTTGGACCTGCGCGCCGCGCAGGTCCCAACAGGGCGGCCCACAGCGCGGGTTCGGCCCCATTCGTGAGGCATCATGGCCGGTCA
Organism: Streptomyces sp. MUSC 14; assembly: GCF_001866675.1. NCBI lineage: Bacteria > Bacillati > Actinomycetota > Actinomycetes > Kitasatosporales > Streptomycetaceae > Streptomyces > Streptomyces sp. MUSC 14. The sequence continues at coordinate 4,924 of NZ_MLYN01000011.1, read as the reverse complement.
GCGATGGCGTACCGGCTTGGCGGGAAGATCGCTGGGTATAGTGCAGGCGATTCGGGGAACCGGCAACCCAAAGTCGGTCGAGCTCACGCGCTCCCTCGTGTTCATCGGCGTCCGGGGCGCCGGCGGGGCCCCGATGACCACATCGCTGAGGAGGCCGTCCCATGGAACCCGCCACGCTGATCACCGGTGGCTCGACCGGAATCGGCGCCGCCACCGCCCGCGCCCTGCTCAAGCAGGGCCACCGCGTGGCCGTCACCGGACGTGACGCGGACAAGCTGGCCGTCTTCGCTGCTTCGGCCGGAGCGGGCGAGCGGCTGCTGACGATCAGCGGCGACACCAGCGACGCGCACGACGTCGCCTCCGCCGTGCGCCGCGTGGTGGAGGCGTGGGGCCGGCTGGACAACGTCATCGCCAACGCCGGTTTCTCACTGCCCGGCAACCTGGAGAGCCACGCCCCCGAGGACATGCGCGCCATGGTCCTCACCAACGTCCTGGGCCCGGCCCTGCTGGTGCGGGAGGCCCTGCCGCACCTGCGGGAGTCCAAGGGCCGGATCGTGATCACCGGTTCGGTCGCCGGGGTGCGCAACACGCCCGGCAACCTCTACTCGGTCACCAAGTGGGCCGCCCACGCACTGGCCGAGAACACCCGGCTGCTGGTCGGCAAGGACGGGGTCGGCGTGACGGTCGTCGCCCCCGGGGTGGTGGACACCCCGTTCTGGAACGAGCGCGGCGGCACCCCCGAGGCGGCGCCGGTGATGACCGCCGAGCAGGTCGCGGACACGATCGTCTTCGCCGTCAGTCAGCCCGCGGGCGTGGACATCAACCACATCACCATGCGGCCGACCGGACAGGCCGGCTGACGCCGCGCTCCCAACGACCGTACGACAAGGCGCCTCCGGCCCCGCCGCATACCACGCCGTCCAGGCCGAAGGCGGGTGACCACACCCTTCAGCACCAGGGGCAGGGAGGTCACTACGCACAGCCCGGCGAGATCCGCCCGGGTGATCGAGGCGTCGAACTGCTCCTCGGACTGCCGGGCGATGGCCGACTCCCCCGTCCCGGCCGCCGCGCGAGGCGGCCATCACGTCGTGCGCCACGTTGACCGCCCGGATGCCCGGGACACCGCGAACCCGTTGACGGCCTCCCGCGGACGGAACGCCACCCCGGGCGCGTCGACGGTGAGGACCAGCGCGCGGAAACCGGCAGGCTCGGCCCGGCGGACCAGATCACGGCGCCTGAGCCGATACAACTGCATCCACAGCGAGCCGGTGGCCGCGGCGGCGATGTCCACTGACACCCACCGCGTCACGAGATCAGCGCCAGAGCCGAAATACATGACCGCCGACAGCCAGGGGAATGCCCCGGCCTCGGGCGTCGCGGACGTTCTCCATCTGGAACACAGAGGGACGGGTGATGAGTTCACTGCCGCGAGCCCCTCGACGCCCCCGCCAATGAGCAGCGCCCCGGTCTCTTCGCTCTCGACACCCCGCTGAACCGCATCGTCGTCGACTGGCAATGACGCCCCACGCGCATCCGCCGGTGCCCACCAACACATGGCCAGCGGGCACCGTCTCGTTCGCAGCCATCACTTACGCAGCAGGGGACACATGGACCCGCACGGACCAATAGTCCAGCGCTTCCCACTCGTCGCCCGATTCCGGCCCGCCGACCTGCCCGTGTGCGAACACGCGTGCAACCTTGTCGAGTTCGCGGCCACCGCGGTGAAGAAGCGTGCCCAAGGGCTCGCATCGGCCGTCTAACGTCAGCTCGGTTGCCGCGGTTCAGTCGGGTGTCGCACCGATGTGCGCCAGCACCCGCCGCTGATATTCGGCACGGTCGCGCAGGAGGCTGATGCTGACGACAAGCCGGTCATCATCGAGCGGGAGGAACACCGGCCCGGCAACCGGCAGCGCGGTCACCTGAAGTCGGAATCCTCCGACACGGACCCCTGTGGTCTGCTCATGCTCGCGCAGCGCGTCCCGCAGCCTGGGAACGGTGCGCGTGGTCCTGGTGGCCTCGGCGACCTCCCGCTTGCGGGCGGCGCTCCACCGCTGAAGCGTGTCGAGGTTCCCCTCGACGGCCCGGCCGAGCAGACCCTCCGACGGCCACTGGAGCCCCGGCCCGTCCTGCCCGTCAGGGGAGAGCGCGCGGTCCCCGCCAGGCCGGATGCGGTGATGGCAACCTGGGCCCAGTCGTACCAGCGATAGCCTTTCGCGCCCATTCCGGCGGACAGCTTCTGCCAGGCCCGCTTGGGAATTTTCTTGGCCAGGCAGTCGGCGCGCTGGGGTCCGGCCGAGGTGGGGACGCGGTGGGTGCTGGAGACCGCGAGCACGTAGCCGAGCTGCCGCTTCTCCAGGGCGGCGCGCAGGTGGGGGTTGTCGCCGTAGACCTCGTCGCCGGTCGCCCAGGCGGCCGGGACTCCCGCGTCCAGGGCGCGTTCGATCATCTGCCGGGCGAGCTGCGGCTTGGTGGCGAAGGCGACGTCGTCGGGTACGCCGGCTTGTCGACAGCGTTCCGGGTCGCTGGTCCAGGACTTGGGCAAATAGAGGGCGCGGTCGATGCCGGCGTGGCCGTGCTGGGAGGCGTAGGTGAGGTAGACGGCGACCGGGGAGTTCTCGATACGGTCGGCAGTTCCGGTGTATTGACGCTGCACGCCGACGGTGCACGCGCCCTTCTTCAGGTCCCCGGTCTCGTCGACCACCAGCACGGCCTGGTCGTGGGCCAGGTGCTCGACGACGAAGGCGCGCAAGTCGTCCCGGACGAGGTCGGCGTCCCACTTGGCCCGGCCGAGCAGGTGCTGCAGTCCGTCCGGGCTGGTGTCCCCGATGTGTTCGGCGATCGTCCAGCAGTTCTTGCGTGGCAGGTCCGCCAGGAGCCCGAGCACCAACTGCCGTGCCCGAAGCCGGGGCTCGACCCGTGCAAAGCGGCCCTCTATCCGGCTCATCAGACCTGCGAACATCGCCTGCCAGCGGGCAGGCATTACGCTGTGACCTGCGGCCACCGCCTCATCGTCAGTCCACACACCTCACGATGATCACCGGTGGCCGCAGCTGTCATGGCACCAGCCCTCACCAGCTCGATCACTGCGGATTCGGATCTGCTGCGAATCCTGCTGACCGGCCGAGATTCGCTGGAGATCCCCTGAACGCGGCACCGACTGACATGTGATCATGCCGATATGGCATCTGGTCGGATCATCTTCCTCAACGGCACCTCCAGCTCAGGGAAGTCGAGCATCGCCCGGGAGCTCCTGGACATCCTGGACGATGGCGTCTACTTCCACCTGGCGGTCGACGGCTTCAACGCGATGCGCACCAAGCGGGAACTCGGGGCCGCAGATCTCGACGCCGCGCTGCGGCGGACCAGGATGGGCTTCCACCGCTCGATCGCGGCCATGGCCGAGGCGGGCAACGACATCGTGGTCGACCATGTGCTAAGCGAGCCGTGGCGGCTGCTCGACTGCCTGACGGTGCTACGGCCTGATGACGTGCTGTTCGTCGGTGTCCACTGCCCGCTGGACGAACTGGGCCGCCGCGAGCTGTCCCGGGGCGATCGCCCGTCGGGCCTCGCGGCGCACCAGTACGACCTGGTCCACGGCCACGGTGACTACGACCTGGAGTGCGACACCAGCGCGGCAAGCCCACGCGAATGCGCACAGCGGATCAAGGAGTTCCTCCCGCACCGCCCCAGTCCCACCGCCTTCACCCGCCTCCGCCGACGCTACCTGACGGGCAGCCAGGAATCCCCGACAGCGTGATGGCACGCCCACTCAACGTGCTGTTCTCCCCGTTTTCGTCGTCTGAGCCCAAGCCCGATCCGCACAGGCAAGGGCTTGCACATGTGACTGAGCACTTCACTTGGCGGATGAGTGCTTCAGTTGGCGAGGAAGTTCTCATCGATGCAGGTGGCGAGCCTGCAGGAGTACTCGCTCAGTGCGGCGGCCGGCGGTGAGTAGACGGATGTGGACCCGTGTCAGACCGCGGCGAGGAAGCCGCGGACCGCAGTCGCGAAGCCGACCGGATCGTTGGCGTATACGAAGTGGTCGGTCTCCAGCTCGACGAGGTGGGTGCCGGGGCGTCGGGTGGCCATCTGTTCAGCCTGCTCCGCCGGCAGCACGCCGCCCTTGGCACCGCGTACCAGCAGCGCCGGGCATGTGGAGCCGGACCAGTCGGCCCAGTGGTCGCCGTGCACTTGGTCCTCCGAGTCGTAGATGTCCTGGGGGTGGAAGTGCAGACCCCAGGTGCCGTCCGGCCGCTCGTGGACGGCTGACTCGAAGTGCGGTGCGAACGGGCCGAGTTGCGCGACGAACGCCTCCCGGTCGGGGGCGCTGCCCTCCGGCAGGTTCAGGACGAACGCCAGTGGATTGCTGCCGTCCAGGCCGAGTTCGGCGCATCCCTCGGCATTGATCAGCGCGGTGACGCGTTCAGGGTGGCGGGCTGCGAACTGGTAGGCGTTGATCGCGCCGAGTGAGTGGCCGAGGAGGGCCGCCCGGTCCAGACCCAGGTGATCCATGAGGGCTTTCAGGTCGGCGAGGTAGCCCTCCCGGCTGTAGTCGGCTGCCCGGTCGGACTCGCCGTGGCCGCGCTGATCGGGGGCTATGACCCGCCACTCCGGGGCGAGACGGGCGGCGAGCTCGGCGTACGACAGGCCCTCGGACATGTGCCCGTGCAGGGCGAGCAGCGGCCGGCCGGGGCCGCCGAAGTCCACGTGGGAAAGGGTGCGGCCGTCGACGGTGAGCGCGGAGCGCTTGTTGGTGTCGGTGTCCATGGCTTCACCGTAGAGTAGATCTATACGTGCGTACAAGACGTTTGTTTAAGACGCTCGTATGAATCTCGGGATGCCGCGTACATGCCGCCACCTACCGCGCTCGACTCGCCAACTGCCGCGCCAATTGGGTCTGCTGCAGGTTTGGGTGACAGGTTCG
>NZ_MLYN01000109.1:0-1542 GCF_001866675.1 Streptomyces sp. MUSC 14 | reverse complement strand
CCTCGACGGCCCTCGACGGCCCTCGACGGCCATCGACGGCCGTCGCCGGCGGAGCACGTGAAGCACGTGAAGCACGTGAAGCAGCAGCCGTGAAACCCGCTGGGTATTCGTTCGACCCGTAAATACCATCGCGCGCATGACGACTCATCACGAGATACTCGAAGCCGCGCTGGCCCATATCACCGCCGGTTACGTGTTCCCCGAAAAGACGGCTGCCATCGACGCGGTGATCCGGCGTCGGCTGGACGAAGGCGCATATCAGGATCTGGACGTGCAGGAGCTGTGCGAGCGGGTCACGGACGACCTCCAGAATGTCTGTCCGGACAAGCATTTGCGGTTGTTGTGGGCCGAGGAGCCACAGTCGATGGACGAGGAGCCGGAGGACGTCGCTCGCGCCCGATTCGCGCAGTACGCAAGGGAGAGCAACTACGGCATCCGGCGGGTGGAGCAGCTCGACGACAACATCGGCTACCTCGACCTGCGCATGATCGCCCCCGCCGATCTGGGTGGTCCCGCGATCGCTGCCGCCATGCAACTGCTGGCCCCCACCGAGGCGTTGGTCATCGACCTGCGGCAGTGCCGGGGCGGCTCGCCGGAAGGCGTGCAGTTGTGGTGCAGCTACTTCTTCGCTGACGACGGGGTACACCTGAGCGACATCTACGAGCGGGCCACCGACTCGACCCGCCAGTACTGGACCCTCGGGCACCTCGCCGCACCGCGCTACCTGGACCGCCCGGTCACCGTGCTGACCAGCGACCTCACCTTCTCCGCCGGAGAGGAACTGGCGTACAACCTGAAGGTGCTGGGGCGCGCCACCTTGATCGGCCAGACCACCCGCGGTGGCGCCCACCCCACGGACCGTATTCCGGTCGCCCCGCACGTCACCGTGACCGTTCCCGCCGCCCGCTCGATCAACCCGGTCACCGGCACCAACTGGGAAGGCGTCGGTGTCGAGCCCGACCTGGCCGTCGCCGCCGGGGACGCGCTGAAAGCGGCGCTGGAACACCTGCGCACGCGGATCGGCTGAGCAGCGTTCGGCGTTTTGCGGACGGGCGGCGGCGAGGCCGGGGGCGGACGGGGCAGGTACAGCTGCCGTGATCACGGAGCTGCGACGCTCTGCGATCACTGGAGAAATCTGTGCCTGCGCGGCCTTCATGGCTGATCGAACCGCCGCGGGACCGGATCGTGTTCGGCAAACGTGCCAACATGAATAACGGCTACGGCATCCCGCTCGGTCGGGTCCCGGCCGCGCCAACCGCCATGACGCACCTCTTCTGGCCTCCGACTCTCGCTCTCCTGGGAGTCCTTGGACCGCTGCCCGACAAGATCACCGAGCACCTGGATGCCGGCTTGGTCCAGGTGACCCAGCGGTGGCACCTCGCCGATACGATCAGCACCGTTCGTAGCCTGATCCGCCGGGCGTGGACCACCCAGCGCTGGGATGCGCGTCCCCGACGCCGACCATGAGCGGCCGCCTGTCTGCGCGGCCGCTTGTTTCCCGGCAGGCCCTAAAGGGCTCGTAAAGAATCAACGCGGTGGTTT
>NZ_MLYN01000108.1:0-12140 GCF_001866675.1 Streptomyces sp. MUSC 14 | reverse complement strand
ATGTGATCCTGCAGGCCGTCACCGACGAACCCGCTGTCCCCACCGTGTCTGCCTCGCCGTCGGCCGCGGTGCCCTGGGTCGTCACCGCACGCAGCCGGGACGCCCTGCGCGCCCAGGCCGCCCGGCTGCTCGACCACGTCATGGAGCACCCCGAAGTCGCCCTCGCGGACACCGCGTTGGCACTGGCGACCACCCGGACACCGTTCCCCGGGCGCGCCGTCCTCGTCAGCGCCGACCGCGACGGGCTCACCGCCCAACTGGCCGCGCTGGCCCAGGGCGCGCCGCTGCCCGGCACGGTCACCGGCACCGCCCGCGGCACCGGCCGCACGGCCTTCCTGTTCACCGGACAGGGCGCCCAGCGTCCGGGCATGGGCCGCGAACTGCGCGCCGCCCACCCGGTGTTCGCGCACACCTTCGACGCCGTGTGCGAGCGCGTTCCCGGACTGCGCGAAGCGGTCCTGGGCGACGACCCCGAACCGCTGAACCGCACCGAGCACGCGCAGCCCGCGCTGTTCGCCTTCGAGGTCGCCCTGTACCGGCTGCTGGAGTCGTGGGGCATGCGACCGGACTTCGTCGCCGGCCACTCCATCGGCGAGATCGCCGCCGCCCACGTCGCCGGCGTGTTCTCCCTCGACGACGCCTGCGCCCTGGTCGCCGCCCGCGGCCGGCTCATGCAGGCGCTCCCGTCCGGCGGGGCGATGGCGTCGATCCGGGCCGGGGAGGAGGAGGTGCTGCCGCTGCTCGCCGGACACGAGCACGAAGTCGGCATCGCCGCCCTCAACGGTCCCGCCGCGACGGTCGTCTCCGGCACGCGGGAGGCCGTCGACCGGATCTGCGAGCACTTCGCGGCGGCCGGCCGGCGCACCACCCGGCTCCGGGTCAGCCACGCCTTCCACTCGCCGCTGATGGACCCGGTGCTCGACGACTTCCGGGCCGTCGCCGCCGGTATCTCCTACGCCGAGCCGAGCCTGCCCGTCGTCTCCGCCCTGACCGGCCGGACGGCGGACACGGGCCGGCTCACCGACCCCGAGTACTGGGTACGGCACGTGCGCGAGCCGGTCCGCTTCCACGACTGCGTGACCCAGCTGTACGGCCTCGGCGCCCGCCGCTTCCTGGAGGTCGGCCCGGACGGCCCGCTCACCACACTCGCCGAGTCGGCCCTGACCGGGGCGGAGTCCGCCGCAGCGGACGAGCCGGTGCTCGTGGCCGCCGTCCTGCGGGACAAGCCGGAGACCGAGTGCCTGCTCCGGGCCGTCGGCACACTGTTCGCACACGGCACCGACCTCGACTGGGCGGCGCTCCTGCCCGGCGCCCGCACCACGCACCTGCCCACCTACGCGTTCCAGCGGCAGCGGTTCTGGCTGCCGACCGTGGCACCGGCCGGTGACATCGGCGCCGCCGGACTGCGCGCGGCGGAGCACCCGTTCCTCTCGGCCGAGGTCGCCCGCGCGGGCTCGGACGACCTCCTGTTCACCGGACGGCTGTCCCTGCGCAGCCACCCCTGGCTCGCCGACCACACCGTCCTCGACCAGGTCATCCTGCCCGCCACGGGCTATCTCGACCTCGCCGTGCACGTGGGCGACCGCACCGGCTGCGGCCACCTGAGCGAGCTCACCCTGCTCCGCCCGCTCGTCGTGCCCGCCGAGGGCGCCGTGGACCTCCACGTCACCGTCGACGCCGCCGACGACCAGGGGCGGCGTGGCTTCGCCGTGTGGTCGCGGCCCGAGGCGGGCGACGGGGACTGGCAGCGGCACGCCCAGGGCACCCTCGCCCCGCAGCCCGCGTCCGCACCGGCCGACGACCTGACCGCCTGGCCCCCGCCGAACGCCTCCGTCGTCTCCGAGGGGGACCCCTACGAGGCCTTCGCCGCCGCCGGCTTCACCTACGGGCCGAGCTTCCAGGGCCTCGGCACCGTCTGGGAGCGCGGCGACGAGATGTACGCCGAGGTCGCGCTGCCAGAGCCGTACCGGCAGGACGCCGCACGGCACGTGCTGCACCCGGCACTGCTCGACGCGGCCGTCCAGACACTCCTGGTGGCACGGCCCGGCAGGCGGGACGACGACGGGGCCGCGGCGCCCATGCTGCCCTTCGCCTGGACCGGGCTGACCGTGCACGCCACCGGCGCGACCGCGCTCCGGGCGCGGCTGACCCCGGCCGACCACGACCACGGCTACCGGGTCCTGGTCACCGACACGACCGGCCGGGCCGTCGCCACCGCCGACGCGATCACCCTGCGCACGGTGTCCGCCGCCCCGGCCGTCGAGCCGGACCGGCCCGAACTGCTGCGCCTTGACTGGCAGGAGAGCCGCCCGGCCCCCGAGCCGCCCGCCGCGCGCACGGTGCGCTGGATCGTTCTCGGCGAGGGCGACGACCGGGTGGCCGCCGCCCTCGACGCGGCCGGCGTACACCTGGAGACCTACGCCGACCTCGAAGCCCTCGGCAAGGCCGTCGACACCGGCATGGCCATGCCCGAGGTGGTCATCGTCGCCGCCGAGCCGCGCCACCCCGACGGCCACCACATGCCCGAGGCGGTCCGCGGCCAGCTGTCCCGCGCCCACGAGCTGATGTGCGGCTGGCTCGCCGACGAGCGTTACGCCGACGCCCGGCTGGTGTTCGTCACCCGCTCCGCGGTGACCGCCCGCCCCGACACCGACACCCCGGACGTGGTCCTGCCGGACGTGACCGGTGCCGCCCTGTGGGGCCTGGTACGAGCCGCGCAGGCCGAACACCCCGGCCGCTTCCAGCTGGTGGACCTGTCCGGCGACTCCGGGAGCGACGACGCGGCCGCATCGGCCGCCGCGATCGCCTCCGGGCGCCCGCACAGCGCGGTCCGCGCCGCACGGGTCCTGCACCCCGACGCCGCACCCGCCGCCACCGGCGCCACGCCGGACCTCGCCGCGGGAACAGTGCTCGTCACCGGCGCCACCGGTACCCTCGGCCGGGCGGTCGCCCGCCACCTCGTCACCCGGCACGGCGTGCGCTCCCTGCTGCTCGCCGGACGGCGCGGCGCCGCCGCCGACAGCGCGGACACCCTCGTCGCCGAACTGACCGAACTCGGCGCCCGCGTGCGACTGGAGGCCTGTGACGTCGCTGAACTCGCCGACGTGGAGCGGCTGCTCCGCCTGCTGCCCGCCGATGCGCCGCTGACCGGAGTGATCCACGCGGCCGGTGTCACCGACGACGCCGTCCTCACCGCGCTCGACGGCACCCGCTTCGACACCGTGCTGCGCCCGAAGGCGGACGGAGCCTGGCACCTGCACCACGTCACGACGGCCCACAACCCCGCGGCGTTCGTGCTGTTCTCCTCGGCGGCGGGCACCTTCGGCGCCCCCGGCCAGGCCAACTACGCGGCGGCGAACGCCTTCCTCGACGGCCTGGCCGCCCTCAGGCGCTCACTCGGCCTGCCCGCGGCCTCCGTCGCCTGGGGGCTGTGGGGCGACTCCAGCGGCATGACCGCCCGCCTGTCCCAGGCGGACCGCGGCCGACTGGCCCGCGGCGGCCTGCGCCCCCTGGCCACCGAGGACGCCCTGGCCCTCCTCGACGACGCCCTCACCACCACCGACCCGGCGGTGATCGCCGTCGCCACCGGCTCGGGCCGTGCCGGGGTCCGGTCGATGCTGCGGCCGGCCGCCGCCCCGTCGCGGCGCCGGACCGTGGCCGGCCCGTCCGCGGCGGCCGCCCCGTCGCTCCTGGCCGGCCGTACCCCCGAGGAGGGCCGCGCCCTGCTGCTCGGCCTGGTGCGCGACCTCGCCGCCACCGTGCTCGGACACGCGAGCGCGGACGAGGTGGAGCCCGACCGGCTCTTCACCGAGCAGGGCTTCGACTCCCTCACCGTGGTCGAACTCCGCAACCACCTCGCCACCGCCACCGGCCTGAAACTGGCGCCGACCCTGCTGTTCGACCACGCCTCACCCGAAGCCCTCGCCGCCCATCTGCACGGCAGGCTCGGCGAGCGGGCCGCCCAGGACACCGGCCGGCCGGGCCCGGCCGCGGGCACGCCCGAGATCCGCGCCGAGGACACCCTCGGCGGACTGTTCAAGCAAGCCTGCCTCGACGACCGCGTCGACGACGGCTTCACCCTGCTCCAGGCGGCGGCACAGCTGCGCCCCACCTTCACCGCACCGGACGAACTGCCCGCCCTGCCCGGGGCGATCCGGCTTTCCGCCGGAGACAGTGCCGCGCCACTGGTCTGCTTCAGCTCCTACGTCGCCCTCGCCGGAGTCCACCAGTACGCCCGGTTCGCCTCCGCCTTCCGCGGCCGGCGCGACGTCTGGGCGTTGCCCACCCAGGGCTTCGGCACCGGAGAGCGGCTGCCGGCCACCCACGACGCCATCGCCGAGCTGCACGCCGACGCCGTACACCGCACCGTGGGAGACACTCCGCCGGTCCTGCTCGGCTCGTCCTCCGGCGGTGTCCTCGCCCTGTCCGCCGCCCGGCGGATGCAGGAGCGCGGCGCCGCACCGTCCGCCGTCGTCCTGCTGGACACCTACATGCCCCGCGCCGACTCCCCGTTCCTGCGCTTCTCCCAGCAGATGCTGGCCGGCATGTTCGAACGGGAGTCCCTGTTCGCGCACATGGACTCCGACCGGCTCACCGCGATGAGCTGGTACGTCGCGATGATCGGGGAGTGGGAACCGGGCCCCCTGGAGTGCCCCGTGCTGCTGGTGCGCTCCAGCGAGCCCCCCGTACCCGCGGAACCCGGTGAGGAGATGCGGCCCGAGGAGTGGCAGACCTCGTGGCGCCGCGCCCACACCGTCCTCGACGTCCCCGGCAACCACTTCACGATGATGGAGGACCACGCCCGCTCCACCGCCGAGGCCACCGACGCGTGGCTGACCGGCCGAGGCGCCTGACCGGCACCCCGTCCCGCACCCAGGGCCCTGCCCCTCCCGACGGTCGGCAGGGCCCTCGTGCCGGCGACCGCTGCGCCGAGGGCGCCGCCACCCCACCACGGACACGAAGGAAGGATCCGCCATGACGGCACCGCTGACCCTCGCGCACTCGCCCTGCCCCAACGACACGTTCGTCTTCCACGCCTGGACCGAGGGCCTGCTCCCCGACGCCCCCGGGACACGCCTCACCCTGGCCGACATCGACATCACCAACGGCCTCGCCCAGAAAGGCGAGTTGGACGTCCTGAAGGTCTCCTACGGCGTCCTGCCGCACATCCTGGACGACTACGCGCTGCTGCCCTGCGGCGGCGCACTCGGCCGCGGCTGCGGCCCCCTCGTCCTGGTCGCCGAGCCCACCGAACCGGCCGCCCTCGCCGGCGCCCGCGTCGCGGTCCCCAGCACGACGTCCACGGCCTACCTGCTGTTCCGGCTGTGGGCGGCCGACGCCATACCGGGCGGCGTCGGCGAGGTCGTCGTCCTGCCCTTCCACGAGATCATGCCCGCCGTCCGGGACGGCGCCGTCGACGCAGGACTCGTCATCCACGAAGCCCGGTTCACCTACGGCCGCTACGGCCTGCACTGCGCGGCCGACATGGGCGAGGAGTGGGAGAAGCACACCGGCCTGCCCATCCCGCTCGGCGCCATCGTCGCCCGCCGCTCCCTGGGTGAACCCGTGCTGCGCAGCCTCACCCACGCCGTCCGCGCCTCCGTCCGTGCCGCCTGGAGCGACCCCGACGCCTCCCGCGCCTACGTCCTCCAGCACGCCCAGGAGATGGAGCCGGACGTCGTCGACCAGCACATCGGTCTGTACGTCAACGAGTTCACCGCCGAACTCGGGACCGAGGGCCTGGACGCCGTACGCACGCTCCTCGACCGCTCGGCCGAACTCGGCCTGCTGCCCCGTGCCGCCGACGGAGCACTGGACACGATCCTCCACCTCTGAACGACGGCACCCGCCGCGGACCCGGGCGACAGCCGGGCTCCCAGCCGCCCCGGCAAGGCTAGAAGTTCTCTTAGAGCCCCCCGCCCACAGCCCAAAAAGAGGCGGCGCGCTTCCCATAATCGGCCCAGGGGACCGGCCCGGCACCGGGAGCGCCGCGGCCGGTCCCCGCGAGGCCACCGGGCGACCCGCCCGCCCCTCACCCGGCCCCGGCACCCCGTGGTGCCGGGGCCAACCCGATGTCCCACGCCCCACGGCGAGCCAGCGCGCCCGCCGCCGAAGGGAGACCGATTCCGTGAGCGAGGACAGGCTGCGCGAATTCCTGACCCGTGTCTCCACCGACCTCCAGCGCACCCGAGCCCGGCTGCGCCAGGTCGAGGGCAGGGCCACGGAACCGATCGCCATCGTGTCCATGAGCTGCCGCTACCCCGGCGGGGTCACCACCCCCGAGGACCTGTGGCACCTTGTCGACACGGGCACCGACGGCATCTCCGCCTTCCCGGACGACCGAGGCTGGGACCTCGACGCCCTCTACGACCCCGACCCCGCCCACGCCGGCACCTGCTACACCCGGGAAGGCGGCTTCCTCCACGACGCCGCCGACTTCGACCCGGCCTTCTTCGGCATGTCACCGCGCGAGGCCCTCGCCACCGACCCGCAGCAGCGCCTCCTCCTCGAAACCGTCTGGGAGTCCCTGGAGCGCGCCGGCCTGCGCCCGGCCGACCTGCGCGGCAGCGCCACCGGCGTGTTCGCCGGAGTCATGTACAACGACTACGCCACCCGGTTCCCCGAGCCGCCCCCCGGCGTCGAGGGCCACCTCGGCAACGGCAGCGCCGCGAGCATCGCCTCGGGCCGCATCTCCTACACCTTCGGCTTCGAGGGCCCCGCCGTCACGGTGGACACCGCCTGCTCCTCCTCCCTCGTCGCCCTCCACCTCGCGGTGCAGTCCCTGCGACAGGGCGAGTGCGACCTCGCCCTCGCGGGCGGCGTCGCCTTCATGTCGACCCCGGTCACCTTCCTGGAGTTCAGCCGACAGCGCGGACTCGCGCCCGACGGCCGCTGCAAGTCCTTCGCCGACACCACCGACGGCACCGGCTGGGGCGAGGGCGCGGGCGTCCTGCTCCTCGAACGCCTCTCCGACGCCCGCCGCAACGGCCACCCGGTGCTCGCGGTCGTCCGCGGCTCCGCCGTCAACCAGGACGGCGCGAGCAGCGGCCTCACCGCCCCCAACGGCCCCTCCCAACAGCGCGTCATCCGCCAGGCACTGGCCTCCGCCGGGCTCGCCCCGGCCGACGTCGACGCCGTCGAGGCGCACGGCACCGGCACCTCGCTCGGCGACCCCATCGAGGCCCAGGCACTCCTGGCGACCTACGGCCAGGACCGCGCCGCCGACCGCCCGCTCTGGCTCGGGTCCCTCAAGTCCAACATCGGCCACACCCAGGCTGCCGCCGGAGTCGGCGGAATCATCAAGATGGTCATGGCCCTGCGCCACGCCCGGCTGCCCCGCACCCTGCACGTCGACGCCCCCACGACCAAGGTCGACTGGACCGAGGGCAACGTACGCCTCCTCACCGAGCCGGTCGCCTGGCCGCCCGTCGACCGGCCCCGCCGCGCGGGCGTCTCCGCGTTCGGTGTCTCCGGCACCAACGCCCACGTCATCCTGGAAGAGACCCCGCCGACCGATACCGACCCGACCGACGCGACGGAACCGGAAGACACCGCCCCGGCCGCCGAACCCACACCGCCGCCGGTCATCCCCTGGACCCTCTCCGCCCGCACGGCCGACGCCCTGAGGGCCCAGGCCACCACCCTGCTCGACCACCTCGCCACACACCCGGACACCGACGACCGCGCCGTCGCCCGCACCCTGACCCACGGCCGCTCCCTGTTCGAACACCGCGCCGTCGTCCTCGGCACCGACCGCGACACCCTCGCCGAGGGCCTCAACACCCTTGCTGACAACGGCACATCGCCCGACGTCATGACCGCGACCGCCCGACGCGGCGGCAAGACGGCGTTCCTGTTCTCGGGTCAGGGTGCGCAGCGGTTGGGGATGGGCCGTGAACTGTACGAAGCCTTCCCGGTGTTCGCGGATGCCTTCGACGCGGTGTGCGCGTACGTGGGCGGCGAGTTGCGTGATGTCGTCTTCGGGGATGATGCGGAGCGGCTGGGTCGTACGGAGTGGACGCAGCCCGCGTTGTTCGCGGTCGAGGTGGCGTTGTTCCGTCTGGTGGAGTCGTTCGGGGTGCGTCCTGACGTCCTGATCGGGCATTCGATCGGTGAGGTCGCTGCTGCGCATGTGGCGGGTGTGTTGTCGCTGGAGGACGCCTGTGCTCTGGTCGTGGCCCGTGGCCGGCTCATGCAGGAGCTGCCGGCCGGTGGTGTGATGGTCGCGGTGGAGGCCGCCGAGGACGAGGTGCTGCCTCTGCTGGAGGCACGCGCAGGCGAGGTGTCGATCGCCGCGGTCAACGGCCCCCGCGCGATCGTGATCGCCGGTGCCGAGGCTGCCGTCGTCGAGGTCGCCGAAGAGCTGAAGGCCCGGGGTCGGCGCGCGTCGCGTCTGCGGGTCTCGCACGCCTTCCACTCCCCGTTGATGGAGCCGATGCTCGACGCGTTCCGCCGGGTCGCGGAGGGCATCAGTTACGGCGCACCGTCGATCCCGGTCGTCTCGAACGTGACCGGACAGCTTGCTGCGGACGGCGAGTTGGCGTCGGCCGAGTACTGGGTGCGGCACGTCCGCGAGGCCGTTCGCTTCGCCGATGGCGTGGCTGCGCTCGTCGCCGAGGGTGTGACGCGTTTCCTGGAGATCGGACCCGACGGCACCCTCACCGCCCTCGCCCGCACCGCTCTCGGAGACGGCGGCGAAGACGCTCTGTTCGTTCCGACGCTCCGCAAGGACCGGGACGAGCCCCGGACGGCGGTGGCGGCGCTGGCCGCGCTGCACGCGTCCGGCAGGCCCGTCGACTGGAACGTACTCCTGCCCGACACGTACGGGTGGTCGCAGCTGCCCACGTACCCCTTCCAGCGGCAGCGCTACTGGCTCGATCCCGTCGCGGACCGCACCGGAAGCCGAGGAGAACACTCGCTGCTCTCGGACGGGATCGGCCTCGCCGACTCCACCACCGTGGTGGCCACCGGACGTCTCTCCCCGCGCACCCAGCCCTGGCTCGGCGACCTCGCCACCGGCGGCGGCTCCCTCGTGGCGGCCTCCGTCCTCACCGACCTGGCCCTCCACACCGGACGCACCCTCGGCGCCCATCACCTCGCCGAACTGCGCGTCGACGCGCCGCTGCCGCTCCCCACGACCGGGGACATCGAGGTCCAGACGGTCACCGAGGCGGTACCGGGCGAGCAGCGCTGGACCTTCGCCCTGTACGCACGGCCGTACGAGCCGGACGCCGGCCCGTCCGACGACGCCCAGCCCTGGACCCGCCACGCCCACGGCGCGCTGGTCGGCGGCATCGAGGTTCCGACCGGTAAGGAACCTCACGCCGAGGTCGATGCCGCTGCCATGGCCTGGCCGCCGCAGGGCGCCGTGCCGGTCGACCTGGACGAGGCGTACGCCGAACTCGACCTTCCCGGCTCACGGGTACTGAAGGCAGCCTGGCGCCTGGGAGACGAGGTCTTCGCCGAGGCCGCCCTGCCGGAGACGGCGGAGGCCGAGGCCGCCAGGTTCGCCGTGCACCCCGCCCTCCTGGACTGCGCCCTGCTCATGCTCACGGCAGCCGACCGGCCCGTGCCGCGTCTCGTGAGCTGGTCCGGGCTCACCCTGCACGCGCGTTCCGCCGCGAGCGTGCGTGTGCACATCGTTCCGCGCTCGACGACGGAATGCGAACTCCGCCTGCTCGACGTCACCGGCGCCCCCGTCCTGACCGCTTCGACGGTCACCGTCCTGCCCTTCGACACGGACCGGATGCCCGGCTCCGTCCGGGGCCGCGGCAGCGACCTCTACTCCGTCACCTGGACCGCTGCCGAGGCCGGCAGCGAGAGGGAGCCGGTCGGGACCATGGTCCAGTGGAGCCCGGACGAACTCCAGGCCGTCCTGTCAGCTGCCTCGGAAACCACCTCGGACGCCCCGCACGCCGACCTGGTCGTCGTGCCCTGGACCACGGGTCACAGCGGCAGCGACGGCGGACTCGTACCCGACACGCACGCCGCGGCGCAGCGAGCGCTCTCCCTCGTTCAGCAGTGGCTCACCGACGCTCGTGCCGACCGGTCACGTCTGCTGCTGCTCACGCGTGGTGCGGTCGCCGCGCACCCCGGCGAGACCGCCACCGACCTGCCCGCCGCGACCGTGCGCGGGCTGCTGAAGTCGGCCGCGTCGGAGAATCCTGGGCGGTTCCTCCTCCTCGACAGCGACGCGACCCCCACCGAGGACCAGCTGAGCGCCGCGGCACGCTGCGAGAGCGACGAACTCGCCCTGCGTGACGGGCAGTTGCTCGCACCGAGACTCGTCCTGGTCACGGACTCCGGGCAAGGACCCACCACACCCGACATCCCCGCCTTCTCCGAGGACCGGACCGTACTCGTCACGGGCGGCACCGGCACCGTGGGCTCCGCCACCGTCCGTCACCTGGTGACCCGGCACGGCGTACGGCACCTGCTGCTCGTCACCCGGCGCGGCCCGCAGACACCGGGCGCGGCCGAGTTGGTCGACGAACTCGCCGCCCTCGGCGCCCGCGCCACCGTCGTGAGTTGCGACGTGGCCGACCGCGACGCTCTCGCCGACGTCCTGCGCGACATCTCGCCCGAGCACCCGCTCGGCGCCGTGGTCCACGCCGCCGGCACGCTGGACGACGGCGTCGTGACCTCCCTCACCCCCGAGCGACTCGCCTCGGTGCTGCGAACCAAGATCGACGCGGCGGTCCACCTCCACGACCTCACCCGGCACCTCGATCTGTCGGCCTTCGTGCTGTACTCCTCGGCCGCCGCCACCTTCGCGGGCCCCGGACAGGGCAACTACGTCGCCGCGAACGCCTTCCTCGACGCCTTCGCCACCCGACTGCGCGCGGACGGGCGCCCGGCGGTGTCCATAGCCTGGGGCCTGTGGGCGGCCGACAGCGCCATGACCAGCGGCCTTGCCGACGCCGCGCAGGACCGCGCCACTCGCAACGGCATCGGCGCGCTGCCCACCGACGACGCCCTCGCCCTCTTCGACCGTGCCCTGCCCCACACCGCCGGCCCCCCGCTTCCGCTCCGTCTGGACCGCGCCGCACTGCGCCGGGCCGCCGACCGGCTGCCCCCGTTGCTGCGTTCCCTCACGGGCCGCCGCACTCTGCGCGAGGCCGCGACACGTCCCGCCGCCTCCCCGCTCGGTCTCCTCGCTCTGCCCGAGTCCGGCCGCCGGGAAGCGGTGAACACCCTCGTGCGGACCACTCTGGCCGGTGTGCTCGGGCACGCTTCCGACACTCGGATCCGCCCCGACACGCCGTTCACCCAGCTGGGCCTCGATTCCCTGACCGCGCTGGAACTGCGCAACTCCCTCAGCCACGCGACCGGCATACGTCTGCCCGCGACCCTGGTCTTCGACCACCCCACACTCGAAGCCGTCACCGAACTCCTCCTGACCGAACTCGCCCCGGCCACAGGCCCGTTCACACAGGCGGACACCACCGCCGGCAGCCTCTCCGAGCCCGCCGCCCTCGCCGACGATCCCCTCGCGATCATCGGCATGGGCTGCCGCTTCCCGGGCGGCGTCGAGACCCCGGAACAGTTCTGGGAACTCCTCCTCCAGGGCGAGGACGCCATCGGCGACTTCCCCACCGACCGCGGCTGGGACAACCTCACCGCATTCGACGACCTGAACGGCACCGGCACGGCCCCTGGGTTCGTCCGGCAGGGTGGGTTCCTGTCGGGTGTGGGTGGGTTTGATGCGGAGTTTTTCGGTGTGTCGCCGCGTGAGGCGTTGGCGATGGATCCGCAGCAGCGGTTGTTGTTGGAGGTGTCGTGGGAGGCGGTGGAGCGGGCGGGGGTTGATCCTCGGTCGTTGCGGGGGAGTCGTACGGGTGTGTTCGCGGGGACGAACGGTCAGGATTATCCGGCGTTGTTGGGTATGTCGGAGGGTGACTTCGGCGGGTATGTCGGTACGGGTAACGCGGCGAGTGTGGCGTCGGGCCGGGTGTCGTACGTGCTGGGTCTTGAGGGGCCTGCCGTCACGGTCGACACCGCCTGCTCCTCCTCCCTCGTCGCCCTGCACCTGGCGGCCCAGTCCCTGCGCGCGGGCGAGTGCTCGAAGGCCCTTGTCGCAGGCGTCACCGTGATGTCAACTCCCGCTGCCTTCGTGGAGTTCGGTCGTCAGGGTGGTCTGG
>NZ_MLYN01000107.1:0-22241 GCF_001866675.1 Streptomyces sp. MUSC 14 | reverse complement strand
CCGTGACTACACCACCCCGCGGGACATGACCTCCAGTCTGCCGCCGAACGCATTTTGAAACCGCCAGTAAGCCACCTGTATCGAGACTAGAACCACCCCAAAGCGGGACACCGTCTCACTCAAAGCTGTCCCGGCACCCGCACCACACGCTCGCTACACAGATCACTGCGACACGCCGCAGTTCGCTGCGACGGGGCACCGGCCCGCTCAGTCGCGCGACGAGGTTCGCTGAGACAGAAGCCCGGACGACTCGGTTCGTTGAGAAGACGACTCGATTGACCGAGACGACAACAAGTCGTCACCGAGGGCCGAACATAGCGCCATCAATGAGAGTTTGTTGTCCGCGGACAACAAACCGAGACGAGGCAGGCGACGGCTCCCGCTGACGGATACCACCGCGGCCAACCTCGGCTTCGCACCACCCTGCCCTGGCTTAACCACCCATGCCGACCCGCACCTGCAGAGGACCCAACACCCCATGTCCAGGTGGCCTTCGATCGTTGCCGTGATAGGCACCCTGGCCGGCGCCCTGACCGCCGGACTTCTTCAGCACTGCGCCGCCGTCTCCGCACGCGCTGAGCAGCGCGCCGACGCCCACCGCCAGGACCAGCTCGGCGCCGTCACTGACTTCGCGGCCGCCCTGGACGCGCACCGCTCTGCGATGTTCCACCGGGAGCGCCTAGCCTTGATCGACGCCGACACCGAGCACCAGTTGGAGGCCCAGGCGAAGTCCCACGACACCCGAACGGCGATCACCGCGCCCCATGTCCGACTCCATGTCCTGGTCCCCGAGTTGGCCGGCCTCGCGCAGCAGGCTGCCGATGCCACGTACGCCCTGCGCAATGCCACTGGCCGTGCCGAGCTGGACGCCCTGCGGCATGCGGCCAAGGAAGCGGCTGCGGCCTTCATCGCTGCGGCCGCCGAGCTGCTGAACCCCAACCACCGCTGACTGCCCCGAAGGCGCCCCCCGGGACGAACCGTGGCCACCAGATTCGACAAGTGCGCCTATGTCTTCCACGGCACCGTCACCGTGGCTTCGATCCGCCTTTGGCTCAAGCCGTGATCACTTGGCCTTCGTGACAGATCTGGGCGTGACGACGTTGTTCCTGACGGTTGGCCTGCCCGGGGCCGGAAAGACCACGAGAGCTCGACAGCTGGCGGAGGAGCACAGCACGCTGCGGCTGACGCCGGATGAGTGGATGCGACCGCTCTCGATCGCGTCGGCCGTCGGGCGGCGGAGCGCCGGACGAGCCGGCGCCTCCTACCAGCGCGGGCTACATCGTGATGGCCGATCCGGAGGGAAACGAGTTCTGCTGGGACTGAACGACGGGGAACTTCACGCCGGTGAGGTCTTCGGAGACGGCCCACAGTCGCTGCTGGACGGCTACCTCGTACGACTCCGGGCTGGAGGTGACCAGCCGGGGGTGGCCCTTGACCTCGTTGCGCCCACCGGGGCCGTAGTACTGGCCGCCGAGCGCGCCGGGGTCGGTGGCGGCGCGCAGGGTGGGCAGAGCGCCCATGGCCGGCGTCCGGATGATCAGCGGCGCGAGCCAGGTGACGGGCAGGCGGAGCGCGGCGGGGGTGTTGCGGATGAGGTCGGTGTTGGACACGCCGGGATGGGCGGCGACCGCGACGGTGGTGCCGTGCGCGGCGAGTCGGCGCTGCAGCTCGTAGGTGAACATCAGGTTGGCCAGCTTGGACTGACCGTAGGCGGCGGCCCGGCTGTAGGACCGCTCCCAGTGCAGGTCGTCGAAGTGGATCGCGGCCTGGATGCAGTGGCCGGTGCTGCTGACCGTCACCACGCGGGAGCCGGGCACCGGCAGCATCAGGTCAAGCAGCAGCCCGGTGAGCGCGAAGTGGCCGAGGTGGTTGGTGCCGAACTGCATCTCGAAGCCGTCGGCGGTGGTCTGCTTCGGGGTGTACATCACGCCGGCGTTGTTGATCAGCAGATCGATCCGGTCGAGCCGGGATCGCAGCGCCGCCGCCGCGGTCCGCACGGAGTCGAGCGAGGTCAGGTCCAGCGCCTGCACGGTCACGTCGCCGGTCATGCGGGCCGCTGCCTGCTCGCCCTTCTCGACGTTGCGCACGGCGAGCACCACGGACGCCCCGTGCTCGGCGAGCGCCTTGGCGGTCTCGTACCCATCCCCGCGCGCGGGGAGCAGGGGCGTCACGACTGGTTGTGGTGACGCAGGAGTCGTTCAGCATCTTCGGCCAAGTAGATGGAGCCAAGCCGCTTCGGATTCCACACGATGATCTGCGTTGTGTGGAAGCCATACCACCCTGGGCCCCCGAACGCCGCCATGAGGCCGAGTTCCTTCCATTGCTCGATGCGCCTCCGGTCATCCTCAGCCACCGAGTAGGGGGCCGACGTAATGACAGTCGGCAATCCGTTCTTGAGCCAGTAGATGGCGTGATCAAGCCAGTGTCCGTCCTCAGAACCGGTGCCGTGCATCCCACACACATCGGGGTCTGCACTGCCGACTGGCGTTACGTAACAGCCACTGTGGGCAGCAGCCACTTTCGCTGCTACGCAAGCCGTGGTCTTCAGCCCAATCGACGATGACCTGTTGTGACACGTGCGCATGCGCAACGGCCTTCTCGTACTGCTCGCCGCTGAGACCACTTCGCCGCTGATCCGGGGCCGCGAGCCCGTAGGGCCACAAGATCTCGCCGTTTTGCCTCTGGAAGATCCTTGATGCCCTAGCCTCAAAGCTGCGGTTCAATGCCGCCTCCTGTGGTCAACTGGCAGGTTGAATGGGACTTTTGAAGAGCATGGGTGGACTACCCAGATCAGGGACCGTCACATGCTTGCCAGCCAGAGGTGTGAGTAGGACCGTCCCCGCGCGTGCGGGGAGCAGCTCATCGGCCCGTGGCAGGCGGAGCACAGCCGGGGACCGTCCCCGCGCGTGCGGGGATGGCCCCTTCCACGTCGACCCCGGCCCCATGCCGCCCGGCGTGCTCCCCGCGCGTGCGTGGATGGCCCCGAGTGGGCGTCGAAGTGCTCGCCGGGGCCCGGGTGCTCCCCGCGCGTGAGGGTATGACCCCGTGATCCCCGGCATCCACGTCGAGCCCTTGCGCCGGGCGTGGATGCCGGGAGTGATGCGGCGTACGAGTCGGGGGATCGGGCGTCGTACTCCCTGCGAGTATGGAGATGCTTTCGCCTTGTTGTCGTCCGTGCCGCCAAGGCTTCAGTGGTCTGGCTTGTCGTTTCCCTGGGGCTGTGTGCTGGGCGTGGCGCCTGGGGGTGGGGGTCCGGGTCGGTACGCGGCGTGGACGCTGGCTACTGCTTTGTGCCAGGCGGCTTCGGCGTCTGGTTCATTGCCCTGTTGTTGGACCGGATGCCGGCTGTGTGGGTGCGGTGTTGTGTTGCCGGTGGTGATCAGGGTGGCCAGTGGCAGGTGTGAGCGTGATCGGCTGGACGCGGCCTTGAGGGCTTGGCGCTGCTGTTCTTCGTCGAGTTCTTGTAGTCCTTTGACCTGTGCGCACAGTTGCTCCCAGGTGATGGTCTTGCCGAGTCGGGCGGTGTGTTCGAGGACGTCCTTTGCGGCGTCCGCCACGAGGTTCAGGTCGGCGGGAGGGTTGGTTGGGGCGCTTTGGCGGTGTGCGTGCTTCATTTTGCGCTTGGCTTTGGGTGCGGGTTCCTGGGTGGTGGCTGGGGGACGTGGGGGTGCGGGGGTTGCTGTTGTGGTTCTGGGTGCTGGCGCGGTCTGGGCGGTGCTGTTTTTCCAGGCTGTGATCTGCTTGCGGGTGCGGCGGCTGATCCAGGGCCCGGCCTGTCGGGCTTTGTCTTCCAGTTGTGTCACGAGGCGCTGTTGTTCGCCGGGAAGGAAGTGGTCGCGGCGGCGGTCGAGGGTGTCCAGGAGGTCGAAGACTGCCTCTGCGGCTGTGAGCTTTGGGTTCTGTGGGTTTTTGACCGGCCGGGGGTTGCGTGGTGACAGTCGGCCGGGCTGCCGGTCGGGGGAGGGTGGTGGTGCGTTGAGTCCGACGCCGCGGTCTTTGCGTAGCAGCAGGTCGGTGGCGCGGCGCAGTAGTGCGTTCTCCTCGGCGCTCGCTCCGTCTTGGGCGGTGGCTTCCGCGTGGGTGAGGCAGTGTCGTAGGGCGGTGGCTGGCCGGTCGTCGTCGACGGCTTGCTGGAGTGCGGTGAATGCCTCTGCGCGGTCGTCTCGGGCGTGTACAGCGGCTACGGGCCGGGGGGCGGATGTGGGTTTGGATGGTGCCGGTCGGGACGTGAGGGCGCCGAGGGGGCGGACGGTGCTGCGCAGGCGTCGCACTTCCTCTGCGGCAGGGGTGGACAGCCCCCACGGTTGAAGGCTGCATTGGTCCAGGCTGAACCACTGGGTGCCGTTGTGGGTCTGGGTGCCGATTAGGACGCGGCGGCCGGTGCTGTCTGTGTCGCAGCGGATTCGCAGCACGTAGCCGTCCATGGCCAGCCGGTACAGATCGTGTGCGATGTGTGGGCTGAGCAGCAGTTGTGTGCCGTCGGGGGCTGGAGGCGGTGCGGCTTGTGTGTCGAGCAGTACCCGCAGGCATCCGAACGTGCTGGGATCGAACAGGATCTCGGTGCCGAGGCGTTCACGGTCTTCGGGGATGGTGGCGCGGGCGGTGATGGACTGGGTGGCCAGCCAGGCGAGGATTTGCTGCTTGATGTAGAGGTGGTCGGCGCTGGCTGCGCCCACCGACGCTCGGCGGCACGGGGGCCGTCCGGGGGTGGCTATGTGGGCGAAGTGGCAGACGCGGTCCTGGTACGGCTTGATGGCCAGGCGGCCTCCGCATCCGCCGAGCCACCGCCCGCACCAGAAGGTGTCTGCCGCGTGTGCGCGGCGGAAGCGGCTCACCTCGTCGGCTGTCATGGGCAGCACGACGGGTAACTCCGACTCTGTATGGCCGATCACTGCCGTCTGCACCAGGCGTTGGTCTCTCGGCACGCCACCTCCCGCGCGGTCGGCTTGCTGGATTCTGCAAGTGTCCTACGTGCAGGGGCTGTTCGAGAGGGGGAACCGTCCATCACGCTATTGCGTTTCACGCAATCTTTTGCGATCGTCGTAAATATGGATCCGATCAGAGACATCGCAGCCATCCACACCCCCCTGCCCACCCCCGGGAGTGTGACCCCCGAGGACTGCTTCCCCGACGCTCTGGAACAAGCGCTCAAGGACCGCGAGGAGTACGCCGAGAGCCTCCAGGACTTGTGTGACGCCCTGAAGGAAGATCCCTTGCTGGTGGCCCTCGGCAACGCCCGAGCCCGTAAAGAAGCAGCCGAGACCGAAATCCGCCAACTCCTCGCCTACGGACGCGAGTTCCATGGCGGCCGCCCCTACAAGCTCGAACCGCTGGCCGAAGCCAGCGGTATGTCCCTCTCCGGTATCCGCACCGCCTACAAGGACACCGAGCTCGAAGCCGTCGCGCTCCAGATCGACCGGAAGCCCGACAGCCGCCGCACCCGGCCTCCAGCGGCGGATGCAGCACGGGGTTGAACGCCCTCGACCTCACCACGACCGCGCCCGGGAATCTGGCCCATCTCCCGTTCCTTGGCGCCCTGCACGAGCCATCGACGCCCAGGTCAGATCGCCGCGCGGGCAGCTGCGAGGACCTGATGCACGGGGCCTCGCGGTAGGCACTTCCGCCGCGCGCTAACGACCTCGCCCACGATTGAGTTCGAGGTGTGTTAGTCCCTGGCGCTTCAGTTGGCGGTGCGGGACGAAGGATGAGTTCGGCGCCCGGGTGGCGGCAGGTGACCCGCCGGGGTCCATCGGATACCAGGTCGGCCGCGTGGTGTTCTGCTGCGCGGCTGCGGTCGGCCATGATGACGCGGCGGTGAAGAGCGATAGGTAGTGAGACGTGCCGGGCAACGTCGGTGTTCCCATTGCTGGGGAACGATGATCGGCGTTTCCGTGGACAGCGTGCTTGCCAATGACACCGCCATCGTTACAGCGAGTTGTCCAGTCTCGGTCATCAGTCGTCGGTCGTGGGACGGACCAGCTCTCGGGCCGCAGACGGATGTTCTGGCGGCGCCGCTTCGGCAGAATGATCTCTTCATTCCATTCGAGGCGAAATAGGTTTACTTGTGTCTCCGCTGCTGTTCAATGACGACGATGTCCGTGCCCGGCTCGATGCCGGGACGGCTGTCCAGGCCGTACGGACGGCAATCCTGGCCCGGTATGAAGGCACTGTGCAGGCTCCGCCGCGTGTGCGTGCCGATCTCGGTGACGGGCATCTGGTCTTCACCGCCGGGCGTCTGCGCGAGCAAGAGCTGTTCGGCTTCCGCATGTACGACACCCTTGTCGGTGCGGAGCAGCTGGTGGCTGTGTGGAATGCTCGGGACGGTCAGTTGTTGACTCTGGTACATGGTGCGGAGCTCGGCGCGCGGCGGACCGGCGCCATTGGTGCTGTCGCCATCGATGCCGCGGCCAGACCCGGCCGTGCCCGTGTGGGCATCGTGGGCGCGGGCACACAGGCGTGGACGCAGCTGTGGGCTATGCGCGCGGTACGAGAAGTCGAGGAGGTCGTGGTCGCGGCTCGCCGTCCCGAACGTGCCGATGCCTTCGCTCGCAAGGCTGCCGATGAGCTGGGAGTCAGGACGCGCGCGACGGGAATGGTCAAGGACGCTGTACGCGATCGGGATGTGGTGATCGTGGCCACGAACAGCGCGGTGCCGGTCCTGGAGGCTGACTGGATCGCCCCGGGAACGCATGTGAACACCCTCGGCCCCAAAACTGTCTCTCGGCACGAAGTGCCCGCTGCCCTAGCCCACCGTGCCTCAGTGGTACTCACCGACTCCCGAACCCAGGCAGCCAGTTACCCAGAACCGCACATCTTTGCCATCGACCCCATGGTTGACCTCGGCGCGGTCCTGGCCGGGGCGGTGCCTGCCCGCACCGACCCCGATCAGATCACGGTCTTCTGCTCTGTCGGTCTGGCCGGTACCGAAGTCGCCCTCGCTGCCGTACTGGGGAGGCAGCCAACTGATCATCCATCCCACAATTGATTGGGATGGCCGTGACACGGAGACGGCTGCGCGGGGAGCGCCTTCACCGAGGTGTGGACGCCGCGGCGGATGAGCTTGTCGGTCAGCAGGCCGAACCACCGCTCGACCTGGTTGATCCAGGAGGAGCCGGTCGGAGTGAAGTGGACATGGAAGCGGGGGTGCTTGCCGAGCCAGGTCTTGATCTCGGGGGTGTAGCGGACGCCTCTTCGACCTGCAGGGCGTCCGCGGCGCCGGCCTTCGCGGGCCGGGGCGGTGTCAGGTGAGGTAGTCGGCGACGAGGGCGGCGAACTCGTCGGGTGTGGCGAGGCGGATGCCGAGGTCTTCGGCCTTGGCGCGCTTGGAGCCGGCGTTGTCGCCGGCGACCACCAGGGTGGTCTTCTTGGAGACGCTGGAGGAGGAGCGGCCGCCGGCCCGTTCGATGAGCTCGTTCATCTGGTTGCGGCTGAGCTGCTCCAGTGGCCCGGTCATCGCGCCGGTGACCACGACCGTCATCCCGGCGAGCGGACCGGCGGCCGGGACAGTGACGGTCCCGTTGTCCGCGACGGCAGATGGGGGAGTGGCGCCCGGCTCGGTCATGTTCACGCCGGCCGCGACGAGTTTGTCGATCAGCGGGGCGAGTTCGGCCAGTTCGGCGACGATGGAGGGCGCCTTCTCGGCGCCGATGCCCTCGACTTCCTGCAGAGCTTCGGCGTCGGCGGCACGGATGTTGTCCATGGTCGCGAAGTGCCGGGCGATCCGCCGGGACATGGAGCGGCCCGTCCCGCGGACGCCGAGTGCGCACAGCACCCGCGACAACGGCTGAGTCTTGGCCTGGGCCAGGGCGGCCAGCAGGTTGTCGCTGCTCGTTTCGCCCATCCGCTCCAGCGCGAGCAGCTGGTCGCGGGTGAGGGCGAACAGGTCGGCGAGATCGGTGACCAGGCCGGCCTCCACGAGTTGCACGACACGAGTGGCGCCCAGGCCTTCGATGTCGAGCTGGTCGCGGCCCGCGGCGTAGGTGAGGGAGGCGACCAGGTGGCAGTTGCGGCCCTGCTCGCAGCGCCAGCGTTCCTCGCTGATGTCGATGCCGGACCCGCAGCGCGGGCACACCTGCGGGAACACGATGGGCTGCTCGGCGCCGGTGCGCAGGTGGGCGACGGGGGCCTCGATGCGTGGGATGACGTCGCCGGCGCGGTGGACCATGACGTGGTCGCCCAGACGCAGATCGCGGCGGGTGATGTCGGCCGGGTTGTGCAGCGTGGCGTAGGCGATGGTGGAGCCGTCGATCTCGACCGGTTCCAGGACGCCGCGCGGGGCGATGATTCCGGTGCGGCCCACGTTCCACTCCACTTCGAGGAGCCGGGTGATCTTCTCGACGGCGGGCATTCGTTGCCCAGTGACTGTTGTTGTAGCCCGTCGTTGAGACCGGTGTGACGGCTACCGGTACAGAGGCTCGGCGATGGCAGGTGCATCGGTATGACTTGGGCCGGGAGTTCGGGGATCTTGATGGGCTGCTCGGCGGGTTTGCGCCGGATCTCGCCTCGCGGGTCTGTGCGGTTGGCGGGTGGAACGGACAGCGATTCCTGATCGGGCCGGACGGCCGGCCCGACCTGCGCGTCAACGCTTGCCTGGGGTCCGCGAAGTGGCGCAACCTCGGTGACCGTACGTACCGCGACTACACGTACTCGGTCGGCGTGTGGCTCAACTACCTGTTGCCCGTGACGGTGAACTGGTGGGAAGCCGTTGAGGACGACGCCGAGGAGTTCCTGTTCTGGCGGGTCACCGATCCCGCGAATGAAGACCGGGTGCAGACGAACTCCTTCGCCCGGGATCTGGCGGCCCTCAAGAAGTTCTACAAGTGGACGCGCAAGGCCTTCGGGACCACCCATCCCTTCGAGGACTTTGACCCTCCGCGGGCCACACGTACGGAGGACGTCAAGTGGCTCGACCCGGGCGGCTATCGCCGGTGGCGAGACCTGGGGGTGCGGGGGCTGGACCTGTCCGGGCGCCCGGACAGGTGGTGGCGGGGTCGCAACGAACAGCGGGACGCGGCCTTCTGCGACGGTCTCTACGGCAACGGGCTGCGGGTCTCGGAGTGGGCGAGCGTGGTGCTGCCCGAGATACCACCCTATGACCGGCGCCGGGCCTACTACACCTGCGAGCTGGCGGACGCCTGCGCCAAGGGCGGGTACGGACATACGTACTGGACACCTCGCTCGGCGTTGAAGGGGCTGATGTCCTACGTCGAGGGCGCCAGGGCGGCGGCGGTGCGGCGGGCTCAGGCAGCAGGCCGCTACACGCGGGTGGAGGGGCTGCGGCTGGTCCTGGCGACGCACGGGACGGAGTCAGTGACGCTGGAGGGCGTCCGCAGCAGGGTCGAGACGAAGCGGTGGAACGAGATTGGCCCGCGCACCCGGTTGCGGCTGTTCCACCGCACCGCGCAAGGCCTGGAGCCGCTTGCGGTCTGGCTCAATGAGGACGGGCTGCCCCGGAATGGGCGGGGCTGGGAGCACACCTTCGACGTCGCGAACGAGCGGATCAAGATGCTAGGGCTGGAGAACTTCTCCTGCACGGCCCACATGCTGCGTCACTCGTGCGCGTTGAAGTGGTACGCGATCGGCAAGCTGGTCTGGGCCGCGCGGCTCGGGCACCTGAGCGAGGACGAGCGGCGGGACTTCCGCGAGCAGTTCGGCAACGTCTGGCACTTGGTCCAGACGATGCTCGGGCATCGCCGGGTGGAGACCACCAAGGAGGTCTACCTGGAGCCGTTTCGCAACCTGGAAGTCGAGATTCTGCTGGCCCATGCCGAGGGCTTCCCCATCGACGCATTCATGGCGGACGTGTTCACCGGCCACCCGCGGGTCCGCACTGATCCGCTGGCGGTGACCCGGTGAGTGGGCGGGGACGGCGGGCATCGCTGCCGGGCAGTGGGTCCAGGACGAGGCACGGGCGGCTGTCGGGGGAGGTGGTGCGGTGCTTCAGCCAGGACGGGGAGGAACACCGCGACTATGACCTGTCGATTCTGAGCATGGCCGCGGGGCTGCGGGAGGCACTGGTGGTTGCCTTCGTCAAGCGCGTTGCCCCTGGGGCGGGGCTGACGTCGTTGCACTCGACGGATCACGCCTATCGGGTGCTGGTGAAATTCGACCGCTACCTGGCGACCCTCCAGTGGCCGCCGAGGGAGGCAGAGCACCTGGCGCCGGAGCACTTCGACGGGTTTCACAACAGCCGCAAGCACACGGGCAGCGGGCCGGACGACCTCAGGGAACTGCGGCTTCTGCTGGACGAGGTGGAGGGACTCACCGATGCGATGGCGGGGCGGATCGGCGCCGCCCTGCCACGGAGGCAGCGAGAGGACGGCTCGAAGGAAAGCTACAGCCGGGCGGAGTTCAAGCGCATCGCGGACGCCGCCCGATCTGATCTGCGGGCGGCAGCAAGGCGGATCCGGGACAGCCGCGAGCTGCTGCGACAGTTTCGGGAGGGAGAGCAGGAGGCTGGAAACGATCGGCAGCTGGCGCTGAGGCTCCAACTGCTGGACTGGGTGGACCGCTTTGCCGACGTTCCCCGCAACGTCCGGGCTTCGGGCATCACTGCTGGCCGTAGTGTTCCGCAGCCCTGGATCACGAAAGAGTTCGGCTCAGTCAAGCAGGTCATGTCCTGGCTTCATCTGACGATTGACGAGGTCGCTGCCGGCGCGGTGCTGCTGGCCGTCATGACCGGCGAAAACCCAGAAGTAATCCACAGAACGCCGTCGGTGCATCACCGTGCGGACGGCCACACCGGGGCACTCGGCACCGCGATCGTCGACTTGCGCAAGCCGCGGCGGGGCCGACGCGCTTACATGAACCTCGCGCTGTCCGATGTCCCGAACTGGATCAGCATCCCGGAGAAACCGGAGGAAGTCTCGGCCCGGGACGAGCTGCACACGCCATTCGGACTCTATGTCCTGCTGCATGAGCTGACCGCCCGCTCGCGGGCCATGGTCGGAGGCAAGCGGCTGCTGGTCGGCTATGCATCGTCCGGCGGGGGCGCTATGGGCAACGCCGGGCGGGGACTGCGGCAGATGAGCAGTGGCCTGCCGGTCACCCGGCTCAGCAGGGCCTGGTTGCTGCCTTCGGACAAGGTGGACGAGGAGAAGGGCGAGCCGGTTCCGCTGGTGGTGCGGCTGGACCTGCTGCGGCTGACCTACATCGAGCTCAACCAGAAGCCGGTTGCGCACACCGAGAAGACCGCGGTGACGCAGTACATGCTCCGCAACCGGGGCAATGTCGCTGAATACCGGCAGGTCGTTGCTCAAACGCTGACCGCCGAGGTCGACAAGGCCCGCACCCGCGGCACGGTCAACGTGATGACCTCGCAGGAGGTGGAGCGGGCCCGCTTGGAGCCGGAGGCGGTCGCCGCCGAGCTGGGGCTGGACCCGGTGACCTTGAAACGCATGATCGCGGGAGAACTAGACACCGTGCTCACGGCCTGCGCCGACAACAAGAACAGCCCGCACGCCCCGCCCGGCCAGCCCTGTCCGGCCTCGTTCATGCTCTGCCTGGGATGCGAGTGCGCCAGAGCCATGCCCCGACACATCCCCGTCCAGGTCCTGGTCCACGACCGGCTGCTGCAGCGGCGGGAGGAGATGGACGCCCTGCGCTGGGCCGAGCGGTTCGCCGGCCCGCACGCCCAACTCGCCGATCTACTCGACCAGCACGACGAGGCAGCTGTCGCCGACGCCCGCCGGGACGCCACAGCAGCTGATCACGCTCTTGCCGACCGTTTCCTGAACCGGGAGCTCGACCTGCGATGACCACTCCCACGCTGCTTGATGTCTGGGGAGAGATCCCGACGGGCACCCAGTGGCCCGGTTCCGACACTCTGGTCCTACTCAACCGTGATATTCGACCGGAGACGGATCTGTCGCGGCTGTCCCGGTTCAGTGATGATCGCTGGGACCTCAACCCGGCGATCTTCGAGGACCACTACCCGTCCACGACCTTGAACTTCGCTCTGATCCCCGCCGAGCTGAGGCTCGCGGCCAAGTTCTACCTCTGGCAGCTGCTGAATCACACCGAATCCCGGAGAGTACGCGGCGCCAGGGGCAAGCGAAGCGCCGTTGTGACGATCGCCCGGGCCTTTTCCAACGGACTGCAGTTCGTACTTCAGTGGCTGGCTTCCCGGCAGGTAACACAATTCTGCCAAGTCACGCAGGAACTGCTGGACGACTACCTCGTCGCTCTGGAAGACGAGGAAGTCCCCCTGGACTACCGCTACCGCCGCCTCACGGAGGTCCGTCGGCTCTGGGCATACCGGGACACCCTCCCACTGGTGATGCGGTTGCCTGATGCACCGCCCTGGGCGGGGGAGGACACTCAGGACCTGCTGCGGGGCACCCGCGTTGACCGCGAGAACCGCACCCGCCGCATCGCCGAGCCCACCATGCAGATGCTCCTGCTCTGGGCAATTCGGTTCGTCGAGGACTTCGCCGAGGACATCCTGGCCGCCCATGCCGAGCGTCTGCAGTTGCACGCAAACACCACCGACGGACGGCGACGGGCCGGCACCAATAGGCAGCCACGGCACCGCTCCGGTGAACTGCGGCCGAAGGTCATCGCTTACCTCAACGACTTGCGTGAACGCGGCGAAGGCCTGCCCGGCATCCGCACGGGCACCGGTAAGCTGGTCATCAGCTGGCGTCACATTGCCGCGGCCTTGAACTGCGCGGAATCGTTCAGACACACCACGACGGCTTGCCTGGTCACCGAGTCAGGCCTTCCGGTCGGCGAGCACGCCTACGTCGGATCGTCGATCTCCGGCCTTCTGGACGGGCAGCCCTGGCGGCCCGACCGCATCCACTACGACGAGGTGCCCCAGCTCACGCGGCTGCTGAGTACAGCCTGCTTCATCATCGTCGCCTACCTGTCGGGAGCGAGAGTCGGAGAGGTGCTCAACCTGCGGCGTGGCTGCGTCACACAGGACACGAACACCGGACTGTGGTTGATGGAAGGGCTCTACTTCAAGGGCGCCGAGGACCAGGACGGCAACAAGATCCCCGAAGGGCAGGTCCGGCACGACCCCTGGGTCGTCATCGAACTCCTTGCCAGCGCGGTGAACGTGCTGGAGCGGCTTCACCCGAGCCCGCTGCTGTTCCCCATCCGGATCGAGCACTACCTCAAGCGCCAGCAGGGCGGGAAGCGTCTGGGCGAGGCCCGGCGGGACAACGAGATCACCAAGGACCTGGGCAGGTTCGTGGCCTGGGTGAACACCGAATGCGACCGGCGCGGCCGCACGGACCGTATTCCCGACGACGGCCGCGACCGCCTCAAGGCCAGCCGATTCCGCAGGACTTTGGCCTGGTTCATCCGCCGTCGGCCCCGGGGGCTCATCGCCGCCTCCATTCAGTATGGCCATGCCCATACTCGAATGCTCCAGGGCTACGCGGGCACCTACGAATCCGGCTTCCCCGATGAATACGCGTTCGAGGACTGGCTCTACCGCCTTGAATGCCTGGCCGACGACGAGCAGGCCCTGACCTCCGGGGAACACGTCAGCGGTCCTGCCGCCGATGCCTATCGCTACCGGGTGAACGCTGCCAGCCGCGAGTTCGCCGGCCGCGTGCTCACCAAGGAGCGTCAGGCCCGCGACCTGCTCAGCAATACGCTGCTGCAGATCTATCACGGGGAGGGCATGACCTGCGTCCTCAACCCGGCCACCGCCGCCTGCCAGCTCCGCGGCAACGCCGACGACCCTCTGGTCACCCCGGACACCGACGACTGTCGTCCGAAATGCCCGAACCTTGCTCGCACCGACCGCGACATCCAGTACGTCAAGCGCAGAGCGACTGAGTTGGCCGAGATCGTCGCCGATCCACTGGCTCCACCGATCCGCCATGAGCGCGAGCGGCGTGAACTCGATCGCCTTAAGACGATCATCGAAGTCCATGAACGAGGAGCCGCAGACCGATGACCGTCTTCTCCATCGACAACGAGACGGATGGCGTCCGCCGGGCGATCCTTGCCGCGATGAACCGGCTCTTCGCTGGGACGCCGCAGCGGTCAAACGGGCGGCTGAACGTGTCCCAGTTGGCCATAGAGGCAGACGTCAAACGCTGGCACCTCACCCACCAGCATCCCGACCTCAAAGATCTCTTCCAGGCCCAGGCGGCCGAGGAAGAGGAGAAGCGAGCCTCGCACGTCCGATCTGCGGACGCCCATGAGGAGTTGAAGAAGAAACACTCCGACCTGCAGGCCCACTGCCGGTTCCTTGAGGAACGGCTTCAGATCTATGCGACCGCTCTCAATCTTCTGTCCCTGGAGCATGCCGCTCTGTCCGGGCGGGACGCGGAGGCAGCCAAGGTCCGTATCCTCCCTCGGCAGCCTAGGCACCTTCCTTGAAGACTGGACGATGGCCGGTCGCACGCCAGGCCCGCCGTCGGCTCCGACGGTTCATTGAGCAGGGGCCGAGCTGGATCTTCAATTTGGTAGCGGCGCACGCAGCGCGGCAGTGATACTTCCGCATGGCCATGTTGTTGGAAGACCTGGTGGGCGAGAGCAGGCGCGTGGGGTGGGCCTCAAGCTCAGGGACCATAGCGCAGGTTCAACGGGAAGCCGCGATGCTCGGATGGAAGGAGGTACCGACCCGGAAGGGAGGTCCTGCCATCTCTACCTTGCGGCCGGTCGACCCAGAGGGAGCAGAACCCAATTCCCTTAGCGCTCGCTACGGCAAGGGGGCCCAGCCCCTGCACACCGATGGTGCCCATCTGCCCGAACCGCCCGATGTCGTCGTCCTTGTCTGCGAGGCCACGAGCACGACGCCGACGCGACTCTGGGACAGAGGCCGACCCAAGCGTTTCATCTCGGTCATTCCCGACTTCTTGCGGCATGGGGTCTTCCTCGTTAATAGCGGAAATGACAGCTTCTTTACTACTGCGTTGGCGGCAGGCCGCATGCGCTATGACCCCGGGTGCATGATGCCCTGCGATGCGCGAGCGCGTCAGGTGGCGCATTTCTTCATCGAAGCGGAGGGCTCAGTGGTTGAGCACGAGTGGAGCCAGCCCGGTCAATTGCTCGTGATCGATAATCGCAAAGCGCTACATGCCCGAGCTTCTGCAGTTCACGACCCTCAGAGGGAATTGCAGCGGCTCAGCTTCCACCTGAATCGAGAGACATCATGAGCAGGCCATTCGATCACGACGCGCTCTGGGTCAAGGCGAAGCTCTTCCTCAATCGCGCCATGGATGACGACTCCAGGTCGTTCGATGAGCAGGCCCTATGGGCCGCCCTCGCCCTCGAGCTGCTGGCCAAGGCTGCCCTCGCACGTGTCTCACCTCTTCTGGTCGCAGAGCCAAATGAGGAGGGTACTAACCTCCTCATCGCAAGCGGTCTCGTGAAGGGTGATGCGCGCAAGTTCACGTCGGTGCGGGCGAAGACGCTGATGGCGCGGTGTCACAAGGCCTTCAAGCCGTTCGACCAGGCAGAAGCCATGAAGATCATCAACGGCCGGAATGAGTACCTTCACAGCAGTGGTGCTGGCTTCATGGCGATCCCGCCCCATGCGTGGTGGCCCAGATATTGGGCACAGGCAGCCATCCTGGTCACGGCACTTGATCGCGATATGGACGAGCTCGTGGGCCCCGACCGCGAGGGCGTGGTCACCAGATACCTTGAGCAAAACGCTAAGAACCTTGAACAGCGCACGGAAGCTCTGATCGAGAGGGCAAAGCAGCGGCGTCAACAGCGACTCGAAGGTACCCTTCCAGAAAGAGTCGCTGCGGAGTGGAAGACCGGACCGCAGCTGGCAGCGCAACTTGACCACAGCCAGGTTGAGATTTGTCCGGCCTGCGGGTCGGACGGACTCCTTGAGGGATGGGAAGTTGTCGACTCTCAGGTTCACTACCCGACCGCAGGTGGCTACGGGGCGGACGAGGAACCCGACTATTCATACTCGGACGACGTGTCCGTGACCTTGAGTATCGGCGCGGAGTACTTCAGCTGTCCTGGGTGCCAGTTGGTGCTGGGCAACTACGAGCTGCTCAGGCAGGCAGGAATCGACACAGAGTTCGAGGTCGAGGGTGACCCCGACGAATACTTCGGGCAGGAACCTGAATACGGGAATGACTGATCGTGAGGGTGGTTGAACCCGCTCTGCTGCAACAGACTTGTTGCCTCTGAAGTTTCCCAACCATCGGCGTTTGACCTGCGTTTATGCCTGGATGATCTTCGCTGCGGCTGAGTTCTACTCGCGGGAGAACGGGCAGCTTGTAGGCGATCGCCCAGCGCGGGGCCCGCGATCCGGATCCGGCGGCCTGCTGGTCGGCGGCGAGATCGGCCTTGATGACGATGCCGTCGATCCCGAACGGCAGCTCGGCCCGCCGGGCTGCGATCTCCTGTACCCGGGCCAGGACGGCCTCGGTGGTCGTGGCGGTGATGCCAGGCACGGCGGTGTGGGCGGTGGTGTTCACGCCGAGTTCGGCGGCCTGCGCCATGAGGTCACTGTGCGCGAGTTCGCCCAGCTGCGCGGCGAGCACGGGTTTTGTGTCGGCGAGGGGCAGCAGGCCGTAGCCGAAGAACGTCATCGGCACGGTGTAGAGGCGGTCCTTGGCTCGCAGGGTGCCCGCCGCGGCGTTGCGCGGGTTGGCGAACGGCTGCCCGCCGTGTGCGGTGCGCACAGCGTTGGCATGCTCGAACTGGGCGGTGGTCATCAGCACTTCGCCGCGTACCTCCACCGTGACCGGCTCGGCCAGTTCGTCCGGGAGGCCCTCTATGGTGCCGATCGCGTGGGACACGTCCTCGCCGGCGATCCCGTCGCCCCGGGTGATCAGCCGGGTCAGCCGGCCCTGGGTGTAGCGAGCAGCGACGGCCAGCCCGTCGAGCTTCGGCTCGACGCTGAAGCGTTCCGCCTCATGACCGATCCGGCGGGCCAAGGAGGCCGACCAGGCGGCGAACTGCTCCGGCGAGAACACGTTGTCCAGGCTCAGCATCGCCACCGTGTGAGGCACATCGCCCTCGGCCGCTCCGCCGGCGACCTTCCCTGTCGGTGAGTCGGGCCGTATCAGGTCGGGATGATCGGCTTCCCAGGCGGCGATGCCCCCCACGAGCCGGTCGTAGGCGTCGTCATCCAGGGGCGAGGTACCGCCCGCGTAGTAGGCAGCCGCGGCCTTCACGGCATCCTCGACCGCCTGCGCATAGGCGGCGGCATCCACAATCTGCACCACGGGTGTCGTCATGACCGCCATCCTGCCTGCCACCACTGACAACGCCCTCGCCCGCGCCTCCCGGCGAGGACTCGGTCGGCTGCGAGAAGATCTTCACCGGCCGGGCTGGCCCACCAGCACGGGTCGGTCGTGATCACGGCTTGGGGAAGCAGACGACGTTGTCGGGGAGCCGAGCATACGCTGCCAGCCAGTGTGTCCACCGGCCCAGGACTGACCTTCTCATCCGCCGCCTCAGTGACGGTGATCGCCGGCTGGCCAAACACTCATTGTCTGCGCGGTGTTGAGCGGCACGCAGCCTCCGGCACGGCCTGGTCACCTGCGGACCAGAGCGTGCGCCGGTCCGGTCTTCTCCCCTGGTGGGCTGTTTACAGGGGTTTGGTGTCGGAGTCCTCCGGTGCTGTCGGGTAGGAAGGGGGGACTGCGTCGCGCGGCTTGAACCAGTCCGTGGTCTCCAGAAAGGTCTCGGGGCTTGTGGTGGTCGGCGGTGCTGGCCGGGATCCGGGGATGTTGATCCGGATCCTGATGGCCAGCGGGGTCGGTGGCTCGGTCTTTGCTCGTTCGGTGGCTGGTTCCGGCGCGTCTGGTCGTTCATGTGGTGACGGGTACTGGGGGTAGCACAGCGAGTGTGGGGCGGTGCCCGGTTTTGTGGGGGGTGCTGGGGTGATGGCGGGAGTTCCGCTGGTCGTTTCCGTCGCCGGGGGGATCAGCAAGTCCGTTGGCGCTGGGGGCTGATCGCTGATGGTGAGCAGGGTGGCGGGGGTGAGTGGCGGGATGGGGTCCTGGTCTTGGGGGCGAGGCCAGGTGCGTGGTCCGTGACGGCGTGGCAGGGGGGTTCGTTCGGTGGGGCGCGGTGGCCGTAGGGACAGGGTTGGGGTGTCTGGCTGGGGGCTCTGGCCGGAGGGGCTGGTGGTGGGTGGTCTGCAGTTCTCGCAGAGGGCGCGGCTCCAGCCTGTGGTGTCGTTGTAGCCGAAGGAAGGCCGTCCGCACCGGGGACAGGCCAGGGCTCCCGAGCGCTGGGCCTGGTCTACGAGGAGTTCTCGTGTCATGCGGGCGGTGTTGTGTGCTTCTGCGTCGTCGTTGTCGGGGATGTGGACCATGAGTCTGAGGCCGGGTTCTCGCCGCGCGGAGGATTCGAGATCGCTCATCAGCAGTTGAAGGTCGCGGGGGGTGACGCGGTTGTGGGTGGTGAGCCGGTCGTCGAGGCCTTCTCGTACCTGTGTGCGGAAGCGGTGGCGGGTGCTGCGGCGGTCGCGGTCGGCGCGGTCCCATACCTTTCCCCATTCTGCCAGGTCGGAGCGTCGGGCTCCGAGGGCCTCGGCGAAGGCGAGGACGAACTGCCGACTGGGGGTCGAGCGGCCTTTGAGGACCCGGCCGACGGTGCTGTGGGGGAGGAGCCCCACCCCGCCCAGACGGGCGTCCAGGCTGCGTAATGGCGGGCTGCCGCCTTCTTGGTAGAGGTCGACGATGGCAGAGTGAAGGTCGGCGAAGTCCTTGGCGATGCTGATGTGTACGCCG
Source organism: Streptomyces sp. MUSC 14 (assembly GCF_001866675.1). Classification (NCBI taxonomy): domain Bacteria; kingdom Bacillati; phylum Actinomycetota; class Actinomycetes; order Kitasatosporales; family Streptomycetaceae; genus Streptomyces; species Streptomyces sp. MUSC 14. The sequence goes on along the minus strand of NZ_MLYN01000107.1, from coordinate 3,567 downwards.
CTGTGGTTCCCGCTGAGGACCCCCTGGGCACGGGCTTCGTCGCGGCGGGCCGTTTTCCAGAGTTTTTCGGCGTCCTTCTCCGGCAGGTCGCAGGCGTCGGCGTAGGCGAGGACGACGCTCAGGTTTTTGGGAACGTTGCGTCCGGAGGCGGCGCGGGACAGGGTGTCGGCGCTGAATTCAGTGCGGGCGGCCAGTTGTTCGTAGGTGAGGCCAGCAGCCTCGCGGCCGGCACGGAGCCAGGCCGCGAGGGCGTGCAGGGACTTGCCGCACTGGCCGATCGGGTTCTCTCGGCGGCTCATGCGAACGGTCAAGCCCTCGTAGGTTCCGGCTCGGCAGGACGGCTGGCGCGCAGTTGGAGGAGTGCTTTGACGCCCGCGGCGCATGCCCGGGCGATGAGTACGCACACGCTCAGGACGGGAAGGCCGGCCGCGGCCAGGGAGGCGGCGACGATGACGACGACGATCAGCACGACGGCTTCCGAGGCGGTCACATGGCGCCACGGAGTGCCGGACGTTCCGCAAGGCAACAGGTTCAACGTTCTCTCTCTCCAATTCGGGGCGTTTGGGCTGTTCTGCGGGCAAACATGGTGCTGTGCAAGGCGGTTGCCGCCGCCTTCGTGAGAAGTGATGTTGCAGCATCGGCTGCTCCAGGGCTAACCCTTGGCAGGTTCAATCCGCAGCTGTGTCCCTTTGTCGGTCTCGACCGCCCAGGAGCCGCGTCCGCGCATTTCACCTGGTCGAGCCCAGGACGCCGCTCTGATATCCGCAGATGCGTCCCACCTTTGTCACACACCGGTTCCGGCCCTGGATCGGTTTCCGCATCTGTGTCCCGGGAAGGTGCGTCACTTCCGGCCATAGCCGAATCCATATCCTCCCAGCTCGCAGCCGGTGTGACGTGGGGCTTATCCGCAATCACGTCTCCGTATTGACCATGCGGTGCGGCATGCCCGATCTTTGGTCATGCCGCCGCCGCGGCCTGGTCCGCCGGCGGACGTTCTCCGATGTACTGCGGGCAATTCAGTAATCGAGAGACACAGCGGAGACGCGTTGCCGCGTGCCTTCGCCCGGTCCTGGCGTTGCCCGTCAACGCCAGGACCACCACCTCAGGGGAAGATGTCCGCTCGCACGTCGTACAGGTGCGGGGCGACCCCGAGTCCGGCCGACATCTCCAGGACAGCCAGCCGGGGCGAGATCATCCGCAGCGGCATCACGGGCAGCGGTGCCGCGGAGACCCCGCAGGCATGCCGCCACGGTCGTGAGAGGCACAGCGTGGCGTCTCGATTCCGTCGTGTCGCCTGGGCGGGGGTCGGGTACGGCTTTGGCATCGGCCGTCGCGGGAGGGGAATCACGGGGTGGGGAAGGCAAGTCGGGGCAAGCGGGAGCGGTTCCGGGACCAGGCCGGGCAGTGGACGGCGTCCGGCGCGGCCCGGACGGCGCAGCGGATGCGGCGGGTCTCGTTGACCCGTCTGTCCGGCAATTCGTGGGTGCAGATGATGCTCGCCGAAAACGTCAACAACGTCCTCGGTGAGCTGCACGGGGTGCTGCTGAACAGCAACTTCACGGACGTGGTCAAGACTGAGGGCCTGGAGTGGCAGGCAGCCATGTCGATGGTGCTGGGCAAGCAGGGGCTCCGGCCGCCGTGGCCGCGATCACCGGGCGAGGCAGCGGCGTGGCAGATGCTGGGTCACGGTGAGATGGTCTCGCTGTGGCTGCCCCCGGAGCCGCTGACGTAGGTCGCGGTTCGGGCCGGTCAAGCAATACAGCGCGCCGGTGTGCCTGGTCTCCAAACGGTCCAGGCACACCGGCGCACTTCCACGCATGTCGGCGGAAACTTGAGCGATACAGAAAGTCGCTACATACCTGAGGAGTTGCCGGCCTTATTCTTGCGGTGATGCCGTACGGTCAGCGTGATGGATCCAGCCAGTGCCGCGATCCACACGAGGATTTCGATGCCGCCGAAGCCTGACCCGAGCACCAGCAGAATGAGCACGAAAAAGGCGATGACGGCGATCAATGACCCTGTGAGCGACTTCATATTTCTCTCCCTTAAACGCCGCTTCCACCGATGGCGGTCTTACCGCTTCCGTAAACCTTGACCTGAGCCCAGGGATGCAAAGTGGCGTAACAGCCGTACTTGAAGACGCACAGCTCCGCTTCGCGCTTCATTGATGACGTGCCGGAATTTGCAGGTGTACGCGACTTGGTGTCGAGGAGTCGCTTGGGGTTGACTTTGACTGCGGCCACAGGGTCTTCGTCTGTGAAGTCGTCGTAGCGCTGGCCCCACTTCAGGACTTTCGAACCGTTGTACTGGAACTCGGCGTACGTATGATACTTGAAGATGATGGCCCCGGTGTAACTGCGGTGTGTGTGCGTGATGTGGGTCATCTTCCACTTGTTGCTGGCCTTGGCAGCGACAAGGCCAGCGGCGTCCTGCGGGAGCGCCGCGATGTCGAGTTCCGCAGTGTCGGAATCCGTCTCCTCGGGCGTCTCCACTACCTGGGCGGGGTCACTGGGTTCCGCCCCCTTCGGCGGCATCACCTTGGCGAGTTCCGCCGGCGATAGAGGCTGGCCGTTGGCGCCTGTTATCCCTCGACTGCCTGCACCCGTGGAGCCGCTGGTTCCTATGACCGCGGAGTCAATGGACACGTCATCGGGACGGGTCACGTCCGGAACAACTGCGGCCAGTTCCGGAATGGACTTTATGAGCTTTACGTCCGCCTGCGTCCACGTGCCGTCGCTGTGCCGCTTGAGAGCCGCGCGAATTTCAGAATCGGCGGGTGTTGCGGCATTCGCTATAGGCGCTGAAGTGAAAGTTAGAGCCGCCGCGGCAACAGTGGATCCGACAGCTGCGAAGCTCTTTGAATAGCGCTTACTGAAAAACAAAAATATCCCCGAATGTCTGGTCTTACGAAGGGGGGAGTTTGCCATCGGCCTGGATTGGTCGGTCCAGAACGCGAGAACGCGGGCAAACCCTCCCGCGCCCCCCTTGGTCAGAAATTTACACAAGATCTACAGCGATGTCGATCTCGGCGGAAGACTCCGGAGAAAACGACCCTGCACGCCCAAATATCCAAAATCTTATTAATCGGACATTCGCGATAGAACGGATTTGAGCGGCTTCGATGTCGTCACGGTCCTCATGGTGCGGCGTTCCCCGCTGAGACCGCACCCCGGACCCCGAAGGAGCGGGCGCGTTCAGCACCCGGACTGGTTCACGAGGCGCTGGAGCACGGTCGGCACGGATACCGGTGAGTAGATTGCCTCCACGGCAAGGGACCCTGACTCCGGAGTTAGGGTCCCTTGCCGTGGAGAACGCTGTTCCCGAGTGTTCGGCTGTGTGGCGGAACGGTGGACAAGCACCGAGGCCGGGCGGCGGCGACAGTAGCTCGGCTGCTGGACTGCGGACTGCCAGGCGCTGAGCGGGTACTGAAACGGCTGGAGGACGCCGATCTGGTGCGGCGCCCCGACTCGAGGCTGCGTCCGGGCTGCGCCGCCGGACGCGGCTCATAGTGCTGGCCGTCGCGGCCGCGCACCTTAAGACGCCATCTCATTTGGCCTGTTGGATAGT
>NZ_MLYN01000106.1:0-24644 GCF_001866675.1 Streptomyces sp. MUSC 14 | reverse complement strand
AGACCAGGACTTCTCCCAGGACATGCACCCCAGCGACCCCCACCGACCGACAGCGAGAGGACGTACCGCAAATGGCCACATTGCAGAGCCTCGACCCGCACACGCCGATGTTCGCGCAGTTCACGCAGAAGACCGGACCCATCGTCCTGGCCAACACCTTCTTCGTCCCGAAGGAGCGGACCGAGTCGTTCCTCGCCCTCTTCCGCAGGCAGGCCGAGTTCATGAAGGCCCAGCCGGGATTCGTCTCCCTGCAGATGCACAAGGGAACGGCGGACAGCCGGCTTCTGATGAACATCGCGGTCTGGGAGTCGACCGAAGCGCTCGCCACGGCGTTCGCCAGCCCGGAGTTCCAGCACATGGTGGCCCAGTCCCCCGACGACGTCATGTCGTACCCGCACATCTTCGAGCGGATCGACGTATGACACGGCAGCCATAGCCGCGTAACGGGGGGGCGACGTCCTCGTCCTCAGCCGAAGCCCGGCGAGATGGCCTTCCGGAGTCTTGCCGTAGCGGGTCGCGATGCCCCAGCGGGTCGCGATGCCCCGCCCCGCCTTGCGCTTGTTGATCAGGCGCTGGGCGGGGCGTCCCGCTGCGCGGCCCTTCTCTCCGGGCGCGGAGTGAGCCTTCGAGTACGCCCGGGGGAGAGCCACCGCAGTCGGGGATCGGTGACGTGGTGGTTCCGCCAGGCGATGTACCGGCGCATCATGCCGGCTCGCACCCGTGGCCGGGCGGGCCGTGCCGTCCAGGGCGAACTGGCGCAGCGCGGTGAACGGAGCCTCGGTCCGGGTCAGCCACGAGCCGGAAGTGCGGGCCTGGACCGCGGCCGTGCCGACGGGCGATGAGCCCTTGCGGAGCTCGGGAACGAAGGCCTCGGTTCGTGCGGTCCGCAGGCGTTCTGCGGCCAGGGCGAGGTGTTCGGGACGGTCGTACCAGCCATGGTCCCGTGCAGGTGGCCGGGGTCGTCGGCGAGGTCGCGGCCGCCCTGCGCCTCGTACCGCTCGTAGGAGGAAGGGCATCGCTGTCGTCGAGCGTGAGCCGGCACAGCTGACAGGTCCAACCACCGCGCGGCTGGCGGGAGTCGGCGACCGAACGGTCGTCGCCGAGCTGCTTCGCCCCCTACGCACCGTGGCCGTCCAGCCAGGTCGTCTAGGCCGTCAGCACCGCTTCCACGAACGTCCGCCGGTCCTCGCCGTGATCGCGGAACCACATCCCCAACTGGTGCTGCGCGTCCGGAAGGTCGAACCGCGTGTACTGGGCGCGTGCGGCCAGCGCCTCCTCCACGGCCTCGGTCACCTCCGACGGGATCACCGCGTCCGTGCCCGGCACGGCGAGCACCGCCCGGCCCTCGTACGCGCGCAGCACTTCGAGCGCGGGCGCCCCACGCCAGCTGTCCGGCCGTCGGATGATGCCGCTGAACCGGCCGTTCCCGTCCCCGAAGGGCACGTCCCACGCCTCGGCGGCGTACACGGCGGGCGCGCACAGCCCCAGCGCCGTCACTCGGTCCCCGTAGTGCGCGACGAGATCGGCCACGGTCTGCCCGCTCATGCTGAACCCCACCAGGAGCAGCGGCCCGTCCGACCCCGCGTACGCGTCGATCACCGCAACGGCCTGCTCGAACCGTCGCCGCAGGCTCAACTCGCCCAGTTCGCCGGTGCTTTCGCCGTGCCCGGCGAAGTCGAAGGCTATTCCTCGGCAGCCGTGGGCCCCGAACTCCCGTACCAGCGGCAGCACCCGCTCCGCGCTGCTGGTGCCTGCGCCGTGCAGCACCACCGCGGTGGCCCCGGACGGATCACCGTCGTACACACCGCTGAGCCGTTCGCCGTCGTGGTCGTGCGTGAAGTCGAGGTACATGCCCCCTATTCACTCACGCCGAGGCCTCCGTCCTGGGGCGGCGGAGGATCCTCACGACTCGTGGTCATGTCGACCACATGCGGCCCGCCGCCGGACGGGTACGGACCCGGCGCGTCCTACGAGGCGGTCGCGGCCGCCTCGGCCCGGGCCTGGTCGTCGGCGACGACGGCCGCGGGCGGCGGGGTGACGCGCAAGGTGCCGATCAGGCCGGGCGTGACCAGGCCCGGCAGCAGGAACCGCCACATCGCGCCGAGGCGCTCGGGCAGGTCCTCTCGCTCCGTGTAGACGAGCGACATCGCCTGCAGGCCGGTGAACGCGCCGATGATAAAGGTCGTGGCGTCGTCCAGGTCCAGGCCGGGCAGGGTCTCGCCCTGTAGCCGGGCCTGGTCGAGCAGTTCGTGGATGACCTCCGTCGACTGCTCGTACGGGGTGTTGGCCGGGCGTGGGAACGACGTCTTCTCCACCGCCAGGCGCACGCTGGCCCGCAGCACCGGATCACGCTGGAGCTGAGCCGCGAAGGTGAAGGTCAGGTCGATGATCGACTGGAGCTTGGTGGACCGCTCGGGGGCGGCGAGGGCCCCGCTGTGCGCCTCGAACAACGCTGCCGCGATCGACTCCTTGGAAGGGAAGTGGTGGTACAGGGCACCACGGGTCAGACCGCTGCGCGCCAGGATCTCGTTCGTGCTCGCCGCGTCGTATCCGCGAAGGTCGAACACTTCGGCGGCGGCAGCCAGGATCGCTTGCCTCGATCGCGTTCCGCGTTCCTGTTTCGCCATGCCCGACCCTCGCCACTAGCCAACTTTCGATACAGACAAGTCTGCATTCTACTTGGATGTGCGGGACTCACCAGTGGTGGCGAGAGGGAAGGCGGACGCGGCGCCCGGTCACGGGCCGCCGAGACGGAAACCGGCACCGCGGACCGTCACGGTCCAATGGCTGGATCGCGAGGGCGTGCAGCAGGCCGAACTCCTTGCGCTTGAGGCTGACGGAGCGGCCGTGCAGGGTGACCCTGCGGACATCGGCGTCGATGCGCAGTGGGCCGTGCTCGATCGTGCGGGCCGCCGGGGACGGCCGCACCCGGCGCATCACCGCCCCTATGCGGGCGAGCAGTTCGTGGAAACCGTGGGGCTTGACCATGTAGTCGTCCGAACCTGCCTGCAGCCCGAGGACGCGGTCGAGCTCGCTGCCGTGCTCCGTGACGGCGATGATCGGGGTGTCGCTCATCGCGCGGATGCTGCGGCAGACCTCCAGACCGTCGAGGTCGGTGAGGTCGAGGTCGAGCAGGGTCGGGTCGGGTCGGGTCGGCCTGGCGGTGCACGCGCAGGGCCTGGCCCGCGGTGGTCACGCTGTCGGCACGGTACCCGCGCCGGATCAGGCCCTGCACCAGGGCCTTCGCGGAGCGCTCCTCGTTCTCGACGACCAGGATCCGCAGGGCGGGGTGCTCGACCGGGGCGTGCAGCCGTGGCGGGGAGCGGTGTCGCACGTGGAAGGAGTCGGTCGGGTCGGCTACCTGCTGGTTCAACTGGTCCTCCTCGTGTCCAAGTTCAGGCGCTCCGGGAACATACCAAACAGACTTGTCTGATTGTCGACGGGATACGGCGCTGCGTGCTTCAGCCAGTGCGTGCAGTCTGACCTGGAGTAACCGTGATGCCGTGGTGATTTGCGCCGCGCTCGCCGGATGGAAGCGGCTTCCCGCCCTCCGCCCCCTGTTGCGTCCGACTCTCACTCCCTACTTGATTACCGTGCAGACCTGTCTGTATTTTTCTGCGAGTGTGGACCGGGGCTGTTCGCCACACCGCAGCTCCCTCCTGCCCGACTACCGACAGGAGCGCCGGCCATGACCGCGATGTTCGACTCCGCTCCGACTGCGTCCACTACCACCACCGTCCCCCGCCAGTACGAGGACCCGATGCTCCTTGCTGAACGGCCATGGCGCCCCTGCGCGTCGCCACGCCCCCTCGTCGTCGGCCTGGACAGTTCCTTCGGCATCTTCCGCCGCGCCCGCCCCGAAACGACTTCCGCGCAGGTCGTCGTCGCCCACGTCGCGGCGCCGGGCCGAGGCCGAGCACGCCGTCCCGGCCGCTGGGGGATCGTCGTACGGCCCTACCTGGTCCACGGGGCCGGTGACGCATGGTTCGTGCCCCGGGCTGCGGCGACTTCTGCGGACGGGGCCCGGCAACCCGACCGGCTGGGACGCACGGCTCTGCGTCACCGCCGTGGCCGGACCGGCCGCGCTGCTCGAACCGGTCACGGGCTGCGAGCCGTTGCGCGCGGTGGCTGCCGGCCTGCCGCTGCCGCCGGCCCGCTGCACCGTTGGTCTCGCGCAGGACCGGGCCCCGCCCACCGAGGACCGACCGTCACCCGCGTCCTGGACATGCCGGCCACCTGCCACTGGTTCGACAGCGCGCCGCTCCGGACCGACCTGGGCCGGTCGGCGAGTCCCGGACGGGACGCGGACGCCGCGCGCACGAACGAGTGGTACGGCGCCCCGACGGCAGCGGCCTGATCCCGCTGCCGGCCGTCCGGGCCCCGCCGCGACGCGCGCGAACACCCGAAGCCCCGACCGCCCCGGCACGGTGCGCGGTCGTGCATCCAGCACTACCGTAAGGACTGACACGCGTGGAATACACCAACCTCGGCCGCAGCGGACTGTCGGTGTCCCGGCTCGTACTCGGCACGATGAACTTCGGGACGCAGACCTCCGAGGCGGACAGCCACACGATCATGGATCGGGCGCACGAGCGCGGCATCAACTTCTTCGACACGGCCAATGTGTACGGCACGCGTCCGGGTGAGCAGCCCACCGAGCCGATCATCGGCCGCTGGTTCGGCGGCGGAGGCGGGCGGCGCGAGAAGACCGTACTGGCCACCAAGGTCTATCTCCCGACGGGCGGCTGGCCCAATGAGTCGTATCTGTCGGCGCTGAACATCCGGCGTGCCTGCGAGGCATCGCTGGCACGCCTGGGGACCGACCACATCGACGTGTACCAGATGCACCACGTCGACCGGAGCACGCCGTGGGAGGAGATCTGGGAGGCGTTCAGCGTCCTGCGCCAGCAGGGCAAGGTGCTCTACTTCGGCTCGTCCAACTTCGCCGGCTGGCACCTCGCCCAGGCGCAGGAGGCCGCACGGTCGCGGCACTTCCTCGGCCTGGTCAGCGAGCAGTCGAGGTACAACCTGATGACCCGCTGGATCGAGCTCGAAGTGCTGCCCGCGGCACGCCACTACGGTATCGGCCTGATCCCCTGGGGGCCGCTGAACGGCGGTGTGCTCGGCGGCGTCCTGCGCAAGCTGAAGGAGGGCGGCGCGGCCCGCGGCAGCACCGGGCACTCGGCCGGCCTGCTCGCCCGGCACCGCGACACCGTCGAGGCCTACGAGAAGCTGTGCGCCGAGATCGGCGAGGACCCCGCGCACGTCGGACTGGCCTGGCTGCTCGCTCAGGACGGGGTGACGGGCCCGGTCATCGGCCCGCGCACGGCCGGTCAACTCGACAGTTCGCTGCGCGCACTGACGATCACGCTCGACGCCGACACCCTGGCGAAGCTGGACCAGTTGTTCCCGCCACCCGGCCCGAACGGGGCCAAGCCGGCGCCCGAGGCGTACGCGTGGTGAGTATCCGAGTTCTCACGGGAGTTGATGCGTCGTGCGTACGGTGCTCATCGCCGGCCGTGGCGTAGTTCCTGAACTTCTTCTGCATTGTGGTTCGCAGTGCGAATAAACAGCGTTTTCGAGCAGAGTCCGACGCAATTCTATTTGGTTATGGAGAGTGCATGATGAGTCGTGAAGTCGCCGTTGTGGCCGTTGTCGGCGGAGGCTATGGGGGCGCCGCGGTGGCCAAGGCCCTTCAGTCCGAGGCCGAGGTCGTCCTGATCGACCCGCGTGACGCCTTCGCCAACGTGGCGGGGTCGCTGCGCGCACTGGCCCGGCCCGAGTGGGCGCCCAACATGTTCTTCCCGTTCAAGACGCTGCTCACCGAGGGCCGGATCATCCAGGACCGTGCCGTCTCCGTGGACCCCACCGGCGTCTCCCTGGCCTCGGGCAAGCACGTCGCGGCCGACTACGTGGTCCTGGCCACCGGCTCCAGCTACGCCTACCCGGCCAACCCCGCCGCCGCCACCGTGGAGGAGGCGCTCGCGGACTTCCGTGCCTCGCACAAGGAGCTGCTCCAGGCGGACGACGTCCTCGTCCTCGGCGCCGGCCCGGTCGGCCTCGAACTCGCCGGTGAGATCAAGCAGGTCTGGCCGGACAAGAAGGTGACCCTCGTCGACCCGGCCAAGGAGCTGCTCCCCGGCTTCAAGCCCGAGGTCGTCGAGGAGTTGCACAGCCAGCTCGACGCCCTGGGCATCGAGGTCCGCCTCGGTACCGTCCTGACGGCCGAGCCGGGCACCTCCGCCGGCCAGGCCGGTTCCTTCACCGTCACCACGACCGCCGGTGACGAGATCACCGCCGACGTCTGGTACCGCGCCTACGGCACGACCGTCAACAGCGACTACCTCGCCGACGGCAAGCTCACCGCCCTCACCGCGCAGGGCCAGGTCCCCGTGACCGAGAAGCTCAACGTCAAGGGCCACGACCACGTCTACGCGGTCGGCGACATCACCGACGTCGCCGAGGCCAAGATGGCCGGCTACGCGATGCAGCACGCCGAGGTCGTCGCCAACAACATCATCGCCCAGATCAAGGGCGAGGAGCCGACGGAGACCTACCGGCCGCTGGGCTTCCCGGTGATCCTCCTGCCGCTCGGCAGCGAGGGCGGCGTCGGCCAGCTCCCCTCGCCGGAAGGCCCGTTCGTCGCCTCCACCGAGATGGTGTCCCAGTTCAAGGGCCAGGACCTGTTCACCGGCCGCTTCGTAGGTCAGCTGGGCCCCACGGCCGCCTGATCCACCACCGCACCACCCGAGCCCGCCGGTTCCGCCATCCCCCTTCCGGGACCGGCGAGTTCGTGCGGCACTCGCCCGCGTGTCCGCCGTTCGCAGTCCGGAGCCGGAGCCGGAGCCGGAGCCGGAGCCGGAGCCGGAGCCGGAGCCGGAGCCGGAGGCAGCAGCCAGAGCTCGCCGAGGGCCCCGAGCCCGGACGCCGCACCGTACGCTGCGGCGCCCCGAACGGCGCACACCCACGATCAGCGCCACCGACGTGGGAGCACCCCGGCAGGCGCCACGCGCGCCACACTGCCGTACCCCGGTGAACCCGGCGTGCCCGTCCGCCACTTCGCCCGCCGTGTCCAGCGCATCGCCGACGACCAGGGCGCCGCCGAGCTGACCGCCACATCACCTAGGACGCCCTCGTCGTCGACTCCACCGGCCGGACCGTCACCGGCCGCCTCGCCCCATGGAAAAGGAACGAACATGCGCATTCTCGTCATCGGCGGCTCGGTGTTCCTCGGACGGGCCTTCGTGGCGGACGCCTTCGAACGCGGCCACGCGGTCACCGTGTTCAACCGCGGCAGATCGGGCCCGGACCTCCCCGGCATCCCCGGCATCCGCGGCGACCGCGAGGACCCCGACGACCTCAGCGCGCTCGCCGGGCAAGGCCCCTGGGACGCCGTGATCGACACCAGCGGCCAACACCCCCGTACCGTCGGCCTGTCGGCCCGCGCGCTCAGCGGCCACGCCGACGCCTACCTCTTCGTCTCCTCCTTCCACGCCTACGCCGACTGGCCCGCCGGTCCCGTCGACGAGGACTCGCCGCGCCACCCCTGCGCGCCCGACGCCGCCGTCGACGACGTACCCGCCAACGCGCTGAAGGCCGGCTGCGAACGGGCCGTCGAGGCCGAGTTCGAAGGCCGCACCGTCATCCTCAACCCCGGCCTCGTCATCGGCCCCCGAGAGACCCCCGGCCGACTGCTCTGGTGGCTGGAACGCATGGCGCGCGGCGGCGAGGTCCTCGCCCCCGCGGGCCGCGACCGCCCGGTCCAGCTGATCGACGCGCGGGATGTCGCAGCGTTCGGCATCCGTCTCCTGGAGACGGGGGACGAGGGCCGCTACCTCGTCGCCGGACCCCAGGGCACCGAGACCCTCGGCACCCTCCTCGACACCTGCGCACGCGCGACCGAGAGCGGCGCCCGACTCGCCTGGACCGCCGACGACTTCCTCCTGGAACACGAGGTCGGGCCCTGGACCGAGCTGCCGTTCTGGGCCCCCGACCAGCCGGCCATGGCCGGAGCCTGGTCGGCGTCCACGGCCCGCGCCACCGCCGCCGGCCTGCGCTGCCGCCCGCTGGCCGACACGGTCACCGACACCTGGGCCTGGCTGCGCGAACGCGGACCGGCCGACGCGCCGTACCACCAGGGAAAGACCCCGCTCGGTATCGACGCGGACAAGGAATCAGCCGTGCTCCGGGCCCGGCACACCCGAACGGACCTCCGATGACCCCCCTCGGGCTCCCCGAGCGGGTGCGCGCGGTCGGCCCGTGAACACCCCGGCCGTTCCGTACTCGATTCGAGGCGGGCGCCGAGATGTTCACGTACCGCGAACGCGGCGGCCTGGCCGCCGAGATCCCCGCGCTCAGCCGGTTCATCGCATGGGGGTCGCCGCAGCCCGGCTCCCTACCCGGCGATGGCGGCGTCCGGGACAGGGGTGTCGGGGTCGGCGGGCCGGGATGGTGATCGATGACTCCTCCGGCCTCGGGATCAGATGGCGGCCAGGACGGAGCGCAGGCGCTCGTCCTCGCGGATGATGCTGTTCGCGACGCCTGAGCCGACGATCCGCCGGTCCCCCTCGGCGAGTCGGCCGAGATCGACGGCGTCGGGGGCGGTGATGGCGAGCAGCGTGAGGACGGCGGCGGGGGCCTTCTCGGGATCGTCGAGCAGTCGTTCCAGCCGGGGGACCAGGAGCCGGGCGGCCGCGCCGAGGAGGGCGGTGGCGCGGATGGCACGGACGACGGTCCACCGGTACCAGGGCTGGTTGCCAGTGGTGCGGTCGAGGACGGAGGCCAGGATCGTCACGGCTGCCTCGGCGTCGCCGTCGATCCGCCACAGAGCGGTGGCGATCGCGATGTCGCGGTCCAGCTGAGGGGTGGTGGGCTCGACGTCCTCGCTGACGGCTGCCCGCAGGGCGGGGAGCAGCCCGGCGGCCGTCGCGCCCAGGGCGGCGGTGGCCTGGGCGGCCTCGGCTACCGCGCGCGGGCCGGCGGCGAGCGCCTTGCGGACGGCTTCGAGCAGGACGTCGGTCTCGCCGGTGAGGTCGTGGTGGGCCCGCGCCACCATCAGCGACCCGGCGGCGGCACGCAGTACGGCGCCGGCCCGCGCGCGCGCGGCCCGCGGGCCGGCGGCCGCCACGGCGGTGATGGCGGTGGCCGCGTACGGGAAGCGGGGCAGTACGGCGTACAGCTCGGGCAAGGCGGCGGCGGCCTGCGGGCCCCACCGGCGCAGCAGATGGACCAGGTGGGCGGTCTCGTTGTCGCCGAGCCCTTTTGCGGCCAGGCGTGTGCGGACGGCGGCGAGCAGGGCCGGGTCGAAGGGGAAGGCGGGGGCCTGGAAGTCTGCTGCGACGCCGAGCGCGCGGGGGCGCCGGTCGAGGCCCCGGGCCAGCAGCGGGGCGGCCTGGCGGGGCGCGACCCGGACGAGTACGGCCAACGCCTGGTCAGCCGCCTCGTCGTCGGGCTGGGCGGCGAGTTGGGCGAGGACGGGTGCGGCCTCGGCGGCGGCCGGGCCGAGCCTGCCGAGCAGGGTTGACGCCGGGTGCTCGGCGGCGAGTGGGGCGATGGCCGGCACGAGTCGCCTGGGCGCGCTGCGGGAGAGGCCGCAGGCGTGGCCGGCCGCGGAGAGCGCCTCGGTCCGTACCTCGGGGCGGCCGTCGCGCAGGGCGGCGTCCAGCAGGGCGAAGGCGGTCTCGCGGTCTGCCTCGGTCTCGCGGTGCAGCAGGCTGTCGACGATCGCGTACAGCGGTTCGCGGTGGTGCATGCCGTGCCGGTTGGCTCTGTTCACGACAACTCATGAACAAAGCCAACCTCCTGGTCCACCAAGGGCGCGGTCATGCGCACCATGGCCGAAACCACCGGCGACCACGTCCTCGACACCACCACCGACGGCCTGCGCATTGTCGAACCCAACGGTAGCTGGGCCCTCGTCATCCCCGACTCCGCGCGCCCCGTCACCCGTATCTGGGCCGAAGGAGACAATCACGCCGCCTCCCAGGCCATCTTGGACAAATGGTCCGCCAAGGTGGCCCGTGTGGCCCACTGAGCCTCCCAGGAGTGAAGTGGGTCGCCGAAGGGGCAGGTCATCTTGACCGGGCTTCAGGGTTGCGACGAGGGCGGCTCAGGAGACGGTGGGCGGCTGACGTAGCAGCCCGGGCTGCGTGATCAGGACGCGTTCGCGGATCAGGTCGGCGTGGACTTCGGATGCGTCGGGGTCCAGGCCCTCCACCGCGTCGTCGATGGCGGCCAGGGCTTCGCGGTGGCGGCCGAGTGTGCGCAGGGCGGTGGCCCTGCGCAGCAGCATGATGGGGTCGCCGCGGTCGAACACGGGGCGTTCGGTGAGGCGCAGGATGTGGTCGGCCTGCCCCGGCAGGTTGGTGCCGAGCCAGAGGCCGTGCAGCAGTGCGTGGCAGACCTTGAGATTGTCGCCGGCCTCGTCGAGGCTGCTCTGCGCGGCGGCGAGCCCGGCCGGATCGGATTGGGCCAGCAGAGCGAACGCCTCAAGGGAACGGGTGTACGGGTCCCAGTGTGCGCGTTGGCCGTCGGGCACCTGACTCAACAGCCTGCGCATGCTGCGGCACCGGAAGTCGTAGCGCAGCGCAACCAGCTGAAGGTGGCGCAGCGCCAGCACATAGCTGTCGTCGGGGCCCAGGTCCGCCTGCCGCAGAGGGCCGGGCAGGTGGCTCGTGGCGCTGTTGCGACGCGCGCGGGCGTACCAGGTGAGGGGATTGCAGAACGCGGCGCTGGTGGCCCAGTCGGCCTCGGCGAGGTGGAGCCAGCGTGCGGCCTCGTTCGGCCACGGCTCGCCCGCGTCGACGGCGCGCTGCAGTTTGTGGCGCACGACGTCGAGGACCGTCGCCCTCAGAGCGCTGTCGGCGAGGCCGCGGGTGAGCATGTCGTCGATACCGGGCTGGTCAAGCAGCGTCCGAGTCAGCGAACGGGCCGCGGGGCCCGGGTGCCGACGCAGACGGGTGAGCTGCCTCAGGTCCGACAAGGTCATCACAGACTCCTTCGCGCAGCAGAACAGAACCTGGGCTTCATGGTGTGCACATAGCGATCAAGGAGGCGGACGACGCCACGGGAGCAGCAACCGGATCACGGGATACTGGTCCTCGGACGTCCCGCTGCCCGCTGACCCCTCAGCCCTCGTCCATGTCAACGAAGTGCCGAATGGAGACTTTTGCCTGATGCCGACGATCACCGTTCTGACGCCTGTGTTCGAGGGTGGGCATGCGTACCTTCACGAACTGTACGAATGCCTCTCGGGTCAGAAGCTTCCCGGCGACTGGAGGCTTGAGTGGGTGCTGCAGGAGGACGGACAAACGGGCAGGCCGCTCAAGGCTGTCCCGGACGCCCCATGGATCTCGAAGGGCGCCGGCCGCTGGGGCGGGGCCGCCCGCGCGCGCACGATGGGGCTGGGACGCGCGACCGGATCTCTGCTGCGCTGCGTCGACGCCGACGATCTGCTCCCTGACCAGGACACTCTTGCCCGCGACATCGAGGTCCTGCAGAACAATCCGTCCTACGGCTGGACGGTCGCCCCATTCCTGGACCTGTACCCCGACGGCCGTCTGGAGCCAGGCCCGCATCCCGCCCCGGGGCCGCTGCCGGAGCGGGTTCTGCTGGACGGCGCCAAGCGTCGCATACCGGTCATGGGAACCACGCTGACCGCCCGGACGGACCTCGTGCGTCTCGTGGGTGGCTGGCCCGCGCTTCCGGGTTACGAGGATCTCGCCGTTGCGCTGTTCTGTGAGGCGGTCAGCCGCGGGTGGATGCAGGCACGGCCCGGCGAGGTCTACCGCAGGCACCCTGCCCAGCAGACCGCCGGCGCCGCCCACAAAGACGAGGACGAAAGAAGGCTCCGCCAGGGGATCGTGATCGACAGGGCCGAGGCTCTGCACGCCTCTGGCTGGCGCTGGTCGCCGGCGGCTTAGTGGTCGGCTCGGAAAGTACTTCGGGGGTTGACGTGAGGTCAGGCGGAGGCCGCTTGGAGGAGAGTTTCGGCTGCGGTGGTGCGGGCGTAGAGGACGGAGCGGCCGGCGCGGTGGGCGCTGACCAGGCCCGCGTTGCGTAGCGCGGTGAGGTATTGGGATACCCCGGCTGGGGAGAGTCCGGTGCGGTGGGCCAGTTGTGTGGTGGAGGCCGGGATCTCCAACTCGGTCAGCAGCAGGGTGCGTGAGCGGCCCAGTACGGCGGAGAGGGTGTCGGCTCGTGTGACGGGCCGTGCCTGCCAAAGTGAGCCGACACCGCGTGCCTGATAGGCGAGTTGGGGTGGATCCGGCGGCGGCGTTCGGGTGCGCAGTCCTGGTCCGGTGAAGGCCGAGGGGATCAGCAGTAGTCCCGTGCCTGCCGTCGTGCGGGTCAGTGGCTGCTTTCGGCGGGCCATCCGCAGCGCGTTGTTGTCCCAGCTCAGCGACGTGTGCAGGTCGTTGAGGAGGTGGCCGGTGCCGTGCTCGGCGGCCAGGCGGGCCCGGTAGAGGATGTCTGCGTCCAGGACTGCCCGGATTCGTGCCCAGTAGGGGGCGAGTGCCAGTTCCCAGTAGGTTTCGATTTCCTCTGTGACCTTGGCCAAGAGGCCCTGTGGGTCGTTGTGCAGGGCTCGTAGCCGCGGGCCGAGGGTTCCCTGGTGGCGGGCCAGGTGGTCGAGGTCCTGGCGTACCCGGTCGGCGGGCGCGGCCCGGATCGCGTCCCGCTCTGCCGCCAGGGTGGAAGCCGGTCCAGCGGGGGCCGGGGTGAGGAAGTCGGGGACGTAGCCGCCGGTCGACGGGATCAGCTCGCAGAGCCATCCCCGGTCCAGCCCGGCGGTTACCAGGCGCGGCCGTACCTGGTCGGCCCAGGGCCGGTGGACCGGATGCGTAGTGCCGGACCTGAGCAATCGGAAGCTGGGCGCGACCTCCCACATCGGTGAGACGGCGAACCGCACCTGCGCCAGATCGCTCGTCGAGAACGCCAGCTCCGCCAGGACAACCACTCCTCAATAGATTCAGGCATGCATGAATCAATGGCGGGCCAGCCTACCGTGCGGAGATCATCCCGCCATGACCTCACAGACGATCACCGCAGCGGCATCGGGCACCTGGAAGCTCGGCGACCTGACGGTCAACCGGATCGGTTTCGGCGCGATGCGCCTGCCGCAGCACGGCGAGGCGTTCGCGGACGATGCCGTCCCACGCGACCGCGACCAGGCGATCAGTGTGCTGCGCCGCGCTGTCGAGCTCGGCGTGAACCACATCGACACCGCCGCGTTCTACTTCTCGCCGCTGCGCTCGGCCAACGAGCTGATCAACCAGGCGCTGGCTCCCTACCCGGACGACCTCGTCATCACCACCAAGGTCGGACCGGGCCGCGACCCCTCGGGCCAGTGGCTGGCGCACGCCACTCCCGAGCAGCTGCGCGGGCAGGTCGAGGAGAACCTGCGCCAGCTCGGCCGCGACCACCTCGACGTGGTGAACCTGCGCATCGTCGGCACCGACTCGATCGCCGAACGCTTCGGCGCACTCGCCGAACTGCGCAAGGCCGGACTCATCCGTCACCTGGGCCTGTCCAATGTCCGCCCTCACCACCTCGCCGAGGCCCAGACCATCGCGCCGGTGGTCTGCGTCCAGAACATGTACGGCATCGGCGCATCGCGCGAGCAGAAGGAGTTCCTGGACCTCTGCGGCGAACGGCGCATCGCGTTCGTGCCGTTCTACTCGATCGCCGGCGACGGACGCACCGCCGGCGCGACCACCGACCACAGCCCTCAGGTGCACACCATCGCCCGCGCCCACGGCGTGAGCGCAGCCCAGATCCGGCTGGCGTGGACGCTGCACCAGGGTTCCCACGTCCTGGCCATCCCCGGCACCGGCGACCTCGACCACCTCACCCAGAACGTCACCGTCGGCTCCCTGCGCCTGTCGGAGAAAGAACTCACCACCCTGGACCCCCTCCACCACGAGACGGCATGAGCAAGACCCCCCATGGCGTTGTGATCCACTTCTGCTGATCGGCCTGTCTGCCTTGTCTGTTCCTGCCGCCCGCCCCATAATCCTGACGGCCGCCGAGCGGCAACGGCTGAAGAAGGCGGCCTACGGTCACAAGACTCCGCACCAGGCCAGGGTCCGGTCACAGATCGTGCTCATGGCGAGCCGGGGCAGGTCCAACGCGCGGATCGCCGCCGAGGTTGGAGTGCACGTGGACACCGTGCGCACCTGGCGGGGCCGGTTCGCCGACGGCGGCCTGCCGGCCCTGGCCGACTGCAAACGCAGCGGGCGCCCGGCCCGCTTCACCCCCGTTCAGGTCGCCGAGGCCAAGGCCCTGGCCTGCCAACTCCCAGCCGAGACCGGGGTGCCGCTGGCGCGCTGGTCGTGCCCGGAACTGGCTGCCGAACTGACCGCACGCGGCGTCACCGACACCGTCTCGGCGTTCACCGTGCGCCGCTGGCTTCGCCAGGACGCGCTCAAGCCCTGGCTGCACCAGTCCTGGATCTTCATCAGGGACCCGGACTTCCGTGCCAAGGCCCAGCGCGTCCTTGGCCTATACGCCCGAACCTACGAAGGCGAACCCCTCGGCGCTGACGAATACGTGGTCTCCAGCGACGAGAAGACCTCGATCCAGGCCCGCTGCCGCTGCCACCCGACCCTCGCCCCAGGCCGGGCCAGGGCGATGCGCGTCAACCACACCTACGGCCGCGGCGGCGCGCTGGCCTACCTGGCCGCCTACGACGTCCACCTGGCGAAAGTCTTCGGCCGCTGCGAGGCCACCACCGGCATCACGCCGTTCATGGCCCTGGTCGAACAGGTCATGACCACCGAGCCCTACGCCAGCGCCAGACGCGTCTTCTGGATCGTCGACAACGGCTCCTCTCACCGAGGGAGAAAGGCCATTGACCGGCTGACCAAGGCGTTTCCGAACGCGGTCATGGTCCACACCCCCTGTCCACGCCTCATGGACAAACCAGATCGAGATCTACTTCTCCATCGTCCAGCGCAAGGTCGTCTCACCCAACGACTTCACTGACCTGACCCAGGTCCGGGACCGGCTCCGAGCATTCGAAGAACGCTACAACGCCACAGCACAGCCGTTCCAGTGGAGGTTCACCACCTCCGACCTGGACGATCTACTGGCCCGGCTCGACCGACACACAACCGCCGACCGACACCAAGAATCCTCCATCGCCCTGGCCGCATGAACAACCCCCGAAGGACTTCCGGAGCCGACCACTTAGCCTCAGCGTCTCGGGCGCCGGCCCACCCCCGGCGCGCGGAATGCGAAGCCGACGGTCAGCTGGGGCTGACCGCGCCGGGGCGGGGCGAGGCTGATGCGCCGCCGGTCTCGTACGGGCGGTGCAAGGCGGTACGCCTCCCAGGGAGGCGAGCCGCCACCGGCGCAGGTGATCTGCGCGGACTCTCGGAGGTGGCGACGGAACCGCCCTCAATGCTTTCCGGTCATCCCCCCAGAGCCGCGCGCAGTGCTTCGGCATGCTCCCGGATCAGGGACATGCGGGCCTCCCATTCCGGTCCGTCCCGATGGTCGGGGTGTGCGGTGATCTGGCCGTCGTGCTTGCGGTACACCAGGCCGGGGTCGCCGATGAACCACCCGTCGGCCAAGGCGTCCAGTCCGAGCAGCAGTCCCGTGTCGCCCGAGGCGGGCAGAGCCATCCACCCCCCGAGCAGCGCGAGCAGCGAGCGCCGGACGCACAGCGTGGCCGGGTGAATCTGGGGCCGGTGATGCCGGGTCCAGAAGTCGAACGCGCTTCCCTGCGGGAGGAGGCCCGGCTCGGGGTCGCTGTGCTCGAACGACTGGGTGCTGCCGTCGGGCAAGAGGTCCAGCACGCGCGATGTGGTCCAGCCGACGGCAGGGTGCGCTTCCAGGACGGAGATGTCCCGTGCGAGAGCACCAGGTGTCAGCTGGTCGTCGGAGTCGAGCGTCTTCACCAGCCGGCCCGATGACCTGGCGAAGGCCATGGTGCGTGCCACGTGAGGGCCGCCTCGCCGGGACGCGCCGATACGGATGCGCGGATCGTCCGCGGGCAGACGCGCGGCGGCATCCACGCCGGGCCCGTCCTCCTGGACGCACCACTCCCATGACCACCCCTCAGGGAGAGCCTGCGCGTTCAGAGAGTCGTAGGCATCGGTGAGGAACGCAGTGCCCTCGCCGTGTACGGGCGTGACGACCGAGATGACGTGGAGTGTCTGTGCCGCGAGCGCGTCGGCGCCACGCGCTCCGGCAGTGGGCTTGATCATGGCCACCACCTTGGCAGAACAGGCATCACCAACGCGAGGGCTGCCCTACTCGCGCCGACGGCCTCAACCGGAGGGGGGCGCCGCCAGGTCCTCGGACCCGGCGGCTCCATGTGCACCACGGCACGACCGCGGGAAGTGCTCTGCTTCTCCAAGGCCCCCGAGCGGAACGTCACCGTCGCCCGCTTCGGCGCCCAGCACCGCAACCTGCCCCGCACCACCCGCGACAGCGTCAAGGCCATGACGGATGACGCCGACGACCCGAGCCTGCTCCGCCTCGGCGGCAGCGCCGACAACCGGAGCGGGAACGGCACGCCGACCCCCCCACCGGGCCCCATCCGCCCCCGACGCACAGTGGGCCGGCCACCCCGACGCCTGCACCCACACAGACCGGAGGCCACCCCACCCGCCACCCCGCCCGCCGACAACGGTGACAAGACCGGCGGACTCGCCGACACCGGCGCCCAAGTGCTCACCAGCGCCGCGATCGCCGCAGCCCTGCTCATAGCCGACACGGCGCTCACCTGGATGCGCCCATGCCTTCCCCATGGCAGCCGGCCCGGCAGTGTGTGAGCGGCAGACGGCTCCCACACCCCGTCAGTGCCGGGACGTGTGGGGGCCGTCGTACACCCGGGTGACCCTCAGCTTCCACCAGGACAGCGGCATGGACGGCGCGCCGTCCATCTTCGGCGGCGACCGGGAGGGCGAACTCCCGCGGCGTCAGCTCGGCGTTCTCCGCT
This sequence comes from Streptomyces sp. MUSC 14, assembly GCF_001866675.1. NCBI lineage: Bacteria > Bacillati > Actinomycetota > Actinomycetes > Kitasatosporales > Streptomycetaceae > Streptomyces > Streptomyces sp. MUSC 14. The sequence goes on along the minus strand of NZ_MLYN01000106.1, from coordinate 7,696 downwards.
GTCTCACTCCCGGGCCCGGATGTCGGCGCAGCCTCCAGCAGCGCCGCGGCCCGGACCCGCCGCATCAACGATGGAGGGGTGTCCGGCCTGGGCCTGTACCGCTTCCAGGGCCATGCCTGCCTCGCGCAGCCGGGTCAGGCAACTGCGGCGGAGCTGCTGACAGGTCAGCCTCGGCAGCCCGGTCCGGGGTGACGATGCCCCGCGGTTGCCGCTCCGGCAGCGGTTCGCCGACCCGTCGGCACCGGTTTGCGGTCGATGGCGAGGCCGTCACGGGTCATGAGGCAGCCCATGGGTCGAGAGGGACACGGCAGCTGTTGAGCATGGTGGCGAGCAAGCGGAACGCACCGGTGAGGTAGAGGAGTTCGAGGAGCTGGCGGCGGTTGTAATGGGCGGCCAGGGTCTGCCAGGTCGGCTCGGCGACGGTCGCGTCCCGCTCGATCTCGTCCGTGGCGCGGAGGAGCGCGGCCTCCGTCGCGGACCAGCCTGGCGCGTCCGGCCCCTGGCCGACCCGGTCGATCTCCGCTTCGGTCAGGCCGGTTGCCCTTGCCAGGCGGTGATGGTGCGACCACTGGTAGGCGGAGCCGGTGTTGTGCGCCGTGCGCAGGATGAGGAGTTCCCGGTCGCGGGGTGGCATCTCGCCTGCGGTGACGGATGCCAGGAAGGGCGTGGCGATCCCGAAGAGCCAGTCGTGGCGGGCGAGTGTGGCGAGCACGTTGGGCGCGGGCCGGCCATCGAGCAGCTGAGCGAGGACGGGGGTGTCGCGGTTGGCCTCGAGCGTGGTGCGGGCCGTGTCTCCCCACTCCGGGAACGGCAGCGGCGGGATCCGGGGCGCGCTGTGGTCGGTCACCGTACGGCCGCCCAGAATTCGGCCGCCTTGGTGAGAAGCGAGGTGAAGTCGCCTTCCTCGGTGCCCAGTTCGCGGTAGACCGCGGCGATGTTGAGCACGATGCGTTCGGCGTCGGACCAGTTGGCGTAGTCGGCCATGGGGAACGCGGCGGCAGCCTCGGTGACGCTCAGACCGGCCTTGAGGGAGCGCGACGCGTGGTCGGCGACGTGCTCGAGGTAGGAGCGGAACCGGTTCAGGCAGGGCTTTGCGACGACGGGGCCGTGTCCGGGGACGATGGTGTCGATGTTCAGGCCGGCGATGAGCTCCAAGGCCTCGATCCAGCGGCGGACCGGTCCGGAGTGGATGACGGGGTGGCTGCCGACGAAGAGGATGTCGCCGGTGAACAGCACGCCGTCGTCGACCACTTCGACCAGTACGTCGCCGTCGGTGTGGGCCGGTCCGACCTGGGTCAGACGCACCCGGCGCCGTCCGACCGTCACGTCGCGCCGGCCGGAGAAGGTGACGTTCGCCGGGGTGGACTCGATCCCCGAGAGGTCGAACGAGCCGAGGTGGTGGCGTATGTAGCCGCCCAGGGCGCCCGGTTCCCCGGCCCTGGCCCGCTCGATGAGGTCATGGAAGTACCCCACGGAGGGAGCCGTGCGCATGTGTGCGGCGGTTGCCGCGCTGCTGATGATCGTCGCGTCGGTGAAGAGCTGGTTGCCGAAGGCGTGGTCGCCGTCGTCGTGGGTGTTGACCACGGTGGTGATCTCCACCCCGGGGAGTTGCGCGGTGATGGCGCGAAGCATCTCCTCGGTCATGGCCGGGGTGAACAGGGTGTCTACGAGGAGCGCCTCGTCCCCGTCGGTCACGAGCCCGCTGTTGGACAGCCCCCAGGAGCCGTGGGGTTGGAGGTATGCGTAGCTGTGCGGGCCGACCCGGTGCATACCCCTGGTGTAGTGACAGTCTGCCATGAGCGCAACTGTACTCAAGTATAGTTTGGATTCAAGTACAATTTCCCGGGACGGCAGAACGGCGGAACTTCAGGGAGCGGGATGGACGGGGACGAGACGGCAGGCGCCCCGTCCGGCCGACGGGAACTACGCAAGCTCCGGACCCGGGACAAGATCCTCGACGCCGCGTTGCAGCTCTTCGCCGAGCAGGACTTCGAGAGCACCACTTTCGACCAGATCGCCGCACGGGCCGGCGTCTCCCGGCAGACGGTGTTCAACCACTTCGCGAAGAAGAGCGACTTCGTGGACGGCTGGGGGCAGCGGCGCCGAAGCCGGCTGCGGCACATGCTCGACGAGGCGGAGTTCCGCAACCAATCCGTCGCCGACCAACTCGCCGGCTACCTCGACGTGCTGGCCGAGTTCAACGAACGCGAGCTCCTGCTCACCCAGCGGGTGCTCGCCGGCTCGTCCCGCTTCGTCTCCGTGATGGACGACAGCCCCATCGCGGATGCCTTCGCGGCCTCCATCCGACTCGGCCGGCAGCGCGGGGAGATCGACCCGGCCACGGAGCCGGAGCTGGCCGCGGCGGTGCTGGCCGACTGCTACTTCGGCACGCTCAACCACTGGCTGAACTCGCCGCAGCCGGCCGGAGCACTCGCCCGGCAGCTCCACCGAAAACTCTCGGTACTGCTGGCCGGCCTGGCCCCATAGTCCCTGTTGCTCTGTATGGTGCCCCCCGGCGGCTACCGGCCTCTTCGAGGCGGCCATGCGGCGAGTGTGAGCTCTGCCCCCAGGGCAAGGTCAACTCGGCGCCGGCCTTGCCGACACCCGATTCTGCTGTCCTGTCCCCCCACGCTGCCGAAGCCGAGGACACATCACACGAGTGGCGGCAACAGAGGAGCAGCAGCGATGTGGTCGGCGTGCTCGTCGCCAGGGCCGCGGGTCAGTCGCGCAACTCTTTCCTGTGTGAACGGATCTTCAGTCCGCCGAGGATGAGGGACACCGGTTTCCACGTGCCCGCCGAGAAGACCGGCCGGCTACCGCCCCTCTGCGTTCCGACCCGCATGCCGAGGAGTTCAACGTGTGGACGAGGCCGAGGAGGCCGGTGGAGTCAGCCGACGTTCCAGGGCGGCAGTAGCGGGCCCGTCTCGACCGCTGGCGACAGCACACCACCGCCGGATTTAACGAACCATCGGTAATTCCGGACGCAACTCGGCACCTTCTTCAACGACCTGGTCCTACCCATGAAACCGAGGCCCTCCGGGGAGTGCCGGCGGTCGTCGTTTTCCGCAGACATGACACACAATTCATGTGAACGGAAGTCGCGACCGGCTGGGGGCCAGGTGGAACGGTACGAGATCGAGACTTTCTTGACGCTGGCTGAAGAGCTCCACTTCACACGCACCGCTGAGCGGCTACGCGTCTCGCCGGGCCGGATCAGCCAGACGATCAAGAAACTGGAACATCGTATAGGCGGCGCGTTGTTCGAACGCAGCAACCGTAGCGTGGCCCTCACCCCGGCCGGGCAACAGTTCCACGCCGAACTGCTCCCCGCCTACCAGCAGGTCCAGCAGGCCGTGGCCAACGTGTCAGCGGCCTGCCGAGGCCTTGGCGGTATGCTGCGCGTCGGCTTTTCCGGCCCATGGAGCGGCGACCTCATCGTCCGGGCAGCGGAGGAGTTCCACGCTCGTCATCCTCGGTGCACCGTCGAGATGCAGGAGGTGACGTTCGCTCCCGCCTTCACGGCATTGCGGGACCACGACCTCGACATACTGGTCAAAGAACTTCCCGCCGACGGCCCCGAGTTCGCTGTGGGTCCGCTTCTCTTCTCGGACCGTCGTGCCCTCGCGGTGCCCGCCTCGCACGAGCTCGCGGCTCAGGAGACGATCTCGCACGAGGACCTCGCCCTCGTGCCGCTGATCACGCCCCTCGGCGCGTCCCGGAACGTCCTTGATGCCCACTACCCGTGCCGCACACCGGGCGGCCGATCCGTGCCCCAAGGCCCGGCTGCCGTCGCCTGGCAGGAAATGCTGGCGCTGGTGGGGGCGGGCAAAGGAGCAACGCCGGTCAGTGCAAAAGCGGCGGAGTACCACGGCCGGCCGGACGTCGTCTATGTGCCGTTCGACGACGCGCCGTCCGTCGAGCACGTGCCGATGTGGCTGAAAGGCCGCGAGTCCGCCGAGATCCAAGCCTTCGTCCACGTCCTCCTGCAGATCGCCCCCGGCCGATGACGAGGGCCTCCGGTGAGGTGGTACACCCGACAGGGCGTCCTCGCCGGCGGTTGCGGTCCCCGAGTCCGCGTGCGGCCGCCGCCTGCTCCGAGCGATGAGGCCGACGCGGGATCTCGGCCCGTGTCATCCCTGTGATGAGGAGAGGCGCGGTCCGGCCGTGGCACATCGCCAAGCTCACGCCTGCGGGACCCGGTGTCCGTGCCGCGGCAGTGTGAGCGTCGCGCCGGCGGTCAGGACCAGCCCGGCCGCCGCGATCAGCATGCTCCACCGCATGCCGGCCAGGAACGTGTCCGCCCCCGCCAGCAGCGCCCCGAAGACCGCCACCGCGATCGCTCCGCCGACCTGGCGACCGGTGTTGAGCACCGCGGCCGCGGTGCCCGCACGGTCCGCGGGTACCGAGTCGAGCAACTGGGCGGTCAGTGCCGGCACCGTCAGCGCCCCGCCGAGGCCGACCGGCACCATCAGCGCCGCCACCACCCACGCGTTGGTGTGATCGCCGACGGCGAGCAGGGTCAGCAGGCCTGCTGTCCCGAGTAGTTGTCCTGCGACCATCGGCACCCGTGGGCCGAACAGTCCGGCCAGTTTGGCCGAGGCCAGGTTCACCACCGCGACCAGTGCCGTCATCGGAATGAACATCAGGCCCGCGTGCAGGGCAGACAGCCCGCGCTGTTGCTGCAGATAGAGGCTGAAGACGAACACCCCACCGTAGTAGGCGGCGTTGAGCATGAAGCCGACCACCAAGGACACCGCCACCACCCGCGAGCGGAACAGCGGCAACGGGAGCATCGGGTGCGAGCCCTTGGCCTGCGCGGCCAGGAAGGCGGCTGCCGCCGCCACGGCCACCAGCAGCGACCCCACCACGGGTGGTCGGCCAAAGCCGTCGGCGCCGCCCTCGATCACGCCGTACGTCAGCGCGCCCATCGCGACCACCGCTGTCATCTGCCCGGCCATGTCAAGACGGGCGGGTAGCCGCGGGGAGGCGGGCACACGGGTGAGCAGTGCAAGCCCTAGCAGGCCCGCCGGGAGGTTGACGAAGAAGATCCATCGCCACCCCACGGAAGCGGCAAGCGCCCCTCCGCACACCGGCCCGGCCGCCACCGCGACCGCGCCGCCCACGGTCCAGATTGCGATCGCCCGCGCCCGCTTCGCCTGGTCGGGATAGCCCTGCCGGACCAGGGCGAGGGACGCCGGCATCATCACTGCCGCCGCACCCCCCTGCACCAGCCGCGCCGCCACCAGCACGCCGAGCCCGGGTGCGAGCCCGCACGCGGTCGAGGCCAGCCCGAAGAGCACCAGGCCGCCCCCGTACGCCTGCCGGGCCCCGATGCGGTCGGACAGCGCGCCTGCGGAGAGCATCAGAGCGGCGAAGATCAGCGTGTATCCGTCCACCACCCACTGCAGGCCGGACATGCCACCGCCAAGGCTGCGGCCCATGTCGGGCAGCGCGACCGTGACGATCAACGCGTCCAACGAGATGAGGAAGAAGCCCAGCAGGGCGGCACCGAGCACCACGGAGGATCCGCCCCGGGCGGCCCCCGACGGATCGGCCGCGTCGCCGGAGGCACGGGAGGGCTTGAGCAGGGGTTTCATAAAGGCGCTCCTGAGACGTTCAGACGGATGTGCAACCGAGCCCGGAGGCCGGGAGCGACCAATGACAGACCGGATCGCGGCAGGGATCCGGGTGCCGGGCGTGACAGGGTCCGCCGCGGGCGTAGCGGTACGTGCGGTCAGCCGACTGCCTGTGCGGGGAGGTTCTTGCTGCCGTCACTCCAGGTCGCCGTCATCACCACCGAGGTGATCAGCCATCGGCCGCCGGTGCGGGTCAGTTCCCAGCGGTAGTCGCCGCCGAGCGTCCACGGCGAAGCCCCGTGGGGGTCGGCGAGGCGGTGGGTGGCCTGGAAGGAAGCGGTGCAGACGGCACGGTCCCCGTGGGCCTGGACCAGATGGTTGGCGATCAGGTGCTGCGTGGCGTCGTAGCCGCCGAGCGTCGCCGACCAGGCGTCGCTGATCTCCTGAGGAGTGAGCTGGACCGGTTCGCCGCCGTTGAGGCTGGTGTAGTCGAGGAGCACCTCGTTGGCGAACAGACCGCGCAACAGCGCCCATTCACGGCGGTCGGTGTGCACGGCCATCCGGGTACAGGTGTCGGCGACCTCGATCCTGGCCCCGGCCGGGGACGGTGCGGCGGTCTCAAGGGACTCGGACATGGCGAGGTGGTCTCCTGTCGGGGCGATGTACGGGGAGCCGGAGTGCGGGATGCTCACAGCGTGCGGGCGAAGTGCTCGGCAGCCGCGTCCGCGGCGAAGCCGACCTGTGGCGTCTGGTCGTAGAAGTCGAACTGGATGCCCTCGGTCCACAGGAGTTCCCTGGCCCCTGCGAGGCCGTCGTGGAAGCGGCGGGCGCCGTCCGGGACGGCGGCGTCCTCGCTGTGTACGAGCAGCACGGACGCGGTCACCTTCGGAGCGATCGCGACGGCATCGAAATCCAGCCACCCCGTCCAGGCCATGACGGCGAACCGGTTGGACCACTGTTCAACACCGCCGCGCTCCGGGTTGAGGTAGAAGTCGATGTCGAAAGGCATGGCCGCGTCGGGGTCACTGCCGCTGACCACCGGCACATAGGTGACCTCCCCGGTCTCCTCATACGTGCGTTGGGCCGCAGCCGCCGCGGACTTCTTGGCCTCGATCCCCTCCGGACCGCCGTAGTTCTCCTCGCAGATACGGCGGTCGTGCAGCCACGGCGCCACCAGAGCGAGCGACCGCACCCTTGAGTCCTCTGCGGCGAAGGCGCTCACGTACATCGCGCCGGCACACACCCCCAGTGCGCCCAGTCGTGTGCCGCTCACCGCCGGATGCCCGGTCAGGAAGTCGGCCGCCGCCCGGAGGTCGTGGACCTTCAGCTCCGGCGACTCGTAGTCGCGTGGCTCGCCCTCGGACTCGCCGTATCCGGTGAAGTCGAAGGTCAGGGCGGCAAAGCCACGCCGCGCCAGCTCCTCGGCGTACCGGTCCGCCATCTGCTCCTTGACGCTGGTCCAAGTCCCGGCGACCACCACGCCCGACACCGGACCGGTCTCGCTCGTACCGACGGGGTCGGGCAGGAACAGATGACCCGCCAGCTTCGCCTTGTCGCAGGCGAAGGCCACTTTCTCGCGTAGAGGCATGTCTGGGCTCCTTCGAAGGAGGAAGGGATACGGCATGTCGACAGTCGACCACCGTGGGACGGGCAGCCGGGCAAGCCGGTTGTCTCAGCACACCGCACACATGGACAGGCGGGCCGCCTGCCTCGCCCAACACGTTGTCAGCTACCGCTCCGGCCGACAACGCCGAATGCCTCACGGCAGGTTGAGCGCGACTAACGATGCCGCGTCCAACCTGCCGTCACCCTCGATGGCACACCCTGCTGGCCAAGTGCCGCCATGAGTGGCTGGCGGCCGCCGTGCGGATCGTGCAACTGGCTACCGCCGACCTTCCTGGTGCTGCCGGACAACACCATCCCAGGGCACCACTGCTCGCGCTGGCCCTCGCCCTTGCCCCCTCTGGCTCGGCGTCAACGCCCGTGGCAGGACGGGGCCGTTGAAGACGGGAGTGGGACCGGCACTCACGGGCGCCGTTCTCAACGCTGTGCCGATCGCCGTCAACGGCCGGATGCCCTACAACCCCCATCGACGGCCCTCGACGGCCCTCGACGGCCCT
>NZ_MLYN01000105.1:0-8681 GCF_001866675.1 Streptomyces sp. MUSC 14 | reverse complement strand
CACCCACCTGCGCGGCAGCACCACGAACCCGCTGGTGTCGTCGGTGCGTTTGACGATCTCAAGGGCGAGCTGGAGTTTCTCGGCCGCCCAGTCGACGAGCCGACCGGCATAACCGCCGTCCGCCCAGACGAGGCGGATGGAGAAGTACATGGTGCGCAGCCGCTCGAGCAGCGGGACGGCGGCGTCGCGGTCCTGCACGCTCGCCGCGGTCACTGCGACGGCCAGGACCAGGCCGAGGCAGTCCACGACCAGGTGCCGCTTGCGGCCACCCACTTTCTTCCCGCCGTCCCACCCGGACGTCGAGCGCGGGATGTTTGTCGCCGCCCGCAGTGACTGCGAGTCCACGATGGCGGCCGTCGGGTCCGGCGAACGGCCTTCCTTCTGGCGGACGTTGTCACGCAGCCGGTCGTGGAGTTCGGTGAGCAGGCCCGTCACCTGCCAGCGTCGGGCGAACGCGTGCACCCGCCGATACGACGGGAAGTCGCAGGGCAGGTTGACCCACTTGACGCCGTTGTCGACGACGTAGCGGACCGCGTCCAGCATGACGCGGTGGCAATAGCCCTCCGGTCGTCCGCCCCGCCCCTGAAGCCACGCGGGGACCGGCAGCAGCGGCCGGATGACCTGCCATTCGGCCTCCGTCAGGTCGGAGCCGTAACACGGGGCGCGGTCCGGCCCGTCCGCCGCGTTGCCGAACCTGTGCGCGAGACAGTCACACGCCGGAGACGGCGCGTTGGACTCCACGGACGCAAACGCGACAGACTGCGACACAGGGCCTCCTGGTGCTGCTCGGTTGGGATCGCAACCCCGAGCTACCAGGAGGCTCTGCCGTTATGCCCCGACCACCGAGAGATCACCCGAACAGGAATCGTGTTCGACTGATCAAGCCTGCCCAGCGGTAAGCGGATGGCGTCTGAGACCACGCCTGCTTGGTCAGCCACACCCCACTCCCAGAGGCTGGCTGGAGAGAGGCGCGCGGAGCTCGACGCGGAGCCGACTCGATGTGTCGACGGCCAGTCCCAGGCCGGAGTGGCGAAGCTCTGCTGAGTAGCGTGCGATGAGGTCGAGATCCCGTAGCTGCCGCTGCAACTCAGCGGCTAGTGCCTCGTCCGGGTCGGGAAGATCTTCGTCTCCCTCTTCCTCAGCCAGGTACTGGAGTCGATGGTCAATGGCCTCCACCGCCCGACTGCTGGTCCAGACGGCGAATTCCTGGCAGCCGAACAGGTAGGCGTGCGCGGCATACAACGCCGCGGCTGCGGCGGACTCGTCCGCGTCATCCGGCCCGTCCTGGCCGTCGTTGTGACAGTACTCGCTGAGCATGTACTCGGCGACACCGCGTTTGACTGCCGAAAAGGCCGTTGGGTCACCAAGAACGCCCTCCCACACGGAGTTCAGAAGCGGCCGCAGGCTCACAGTGAACGGAGCCTGCTCATCCGCAGGCAGTGCCTCATGCCAGCTCATGAGCCGCTCCGCGACACCAGCGGCGAAAACGCCACGCTCGCCGGAGGACGCCGCCTTCAGCCGCTTCTCCACCACAGCTGAGAGCTCCTGCCATGTATTCATTCGACCACCCCGGTTCGCGATGCCGGCGCGCTCACGCCAGCCGTGGCGATCATCGCAGTCACCAGTGACAACGCCACGGGCGAACGCACAGCGGACAGCGCACTCATTGGCGACGGGTGCGCCTCCTTACCGCCAGGTGAGCGTCTCGGCTTCCGAACCACAGTCGGCTGCCTGTCGCTTCGCGCTTGACGAGTAGAGGCCCCAACCCTTCGCGGGGTTCCGGGTGTCCCGTCACATGAGACTTGCAGGGGCGAAACCGTTGGCCTGCGGGGCGACAGGTTCAACCGCGACTGGCGGGGTGCAGCAACAGGGCGCCGCGAAGACGCGTGGGCGGCACGGTTTGCGCGTCCCATGGATCATGGCGACGGTGATGCCGCCGGAGCAGGACCTTGTCAGGCCGGCGAGACGCCTGTCGGCCGGTTTCGCATTGAAGATGGCAGTTTCCTGGTCGGAAGCCGCAGCAGTGGACGTGCTCAGGAGGAGGGCCGCCGCTGACGATCCTGAAGCTCACCGCGGGCGGTCGACCAAACGATCTCGAACTCATCGGCCGACAACGACTGCGGGTCGTGCCCTTCCCACTCGGAGACGGGTAGTTCCGCGGTCAGACCGTAGACGCTCTCGTATTCAGCTGACCGACCGTTTCTCTCGGCTCCTTGCCACTCGGCCAGCGAGGCAGCAGCCAGGACCTTGTTTCCGGGCTCCTGCAACTCGACTTGCCGGATCACATAGCCATCGGTGTCCAACTCGAAGTAGAACCAGACGGCTTCCTCGTCCCAGAAGCAGCGAACCCAGGTCGTCACGGGTTCACCGCCTCGAAGGGCTCGTCGTGCCATCGCCAGCCAGCGGTGCCGTCGTCGTGGATGTCCAGCATGAACTCGGCGACCGGGCGGCCGTCGGGAAACGTCAGGGTGAGCGCACTGCGGATCTGGGCGTAGCAGGCGTCGGCCCGCTCCCAGTCCTCCTCGTCGGCAGCCCGCTCCTGCTCCCTGAAGAGGGGACGGAACTCATCAAAGCCAGGAAGGGTGTGGACTCTTGCGTACGTCCAGGGCATATCGGCGCCGGTCACGGTCAGCCGGGCAATCTCCTGGCCGCCGCGGTGGAGCCGCCAGATACTGCCGGTGGTCAGGTTCGGGTCGCTCATATCCCCATGATGGCGATCAGCACTGACAGGCGGGGGCGATGCCTGCTGGATTGAACTAACTGATCGTTTCAGAATGCGGTCCGCAGGCGGCGAAGGCATATGAGGCTGCAGGCCAGTTCGAGCAGGCCCTGGTGGAGATCCGCGCGTCGTTCGTAGCGGATGCGGAGCCGCTTGAACTGGTGCAGCCAGGCGAAGGCGCGCTCGACCACCCAGCGCACCTTGCCCAGTCCGGAGCCGTGTGCGACGCCGCGTCGGGCGATCATCGGCTTGATTCCGCGCTTCCACAGCAGGCGGCGGTACTTGTCGAAGTCGTAGCCCCGATCGGCGTACAGGCGCCGGGGCTTGCGGCGGGGGCGTCCCCGCAGGCCCCGAATCGCTGGGACCGCGTCAAGCAGCCGCAGCAACTGGGTGACGTCATGTCGGTTCCCGCCGGTGAGCGTGACGACGAGCGGGGTGCCGTGACGGTCGACGATCAGATGGTGCCTGGAGCCGGGACGGGCGCGGTCGGCGGGCGAGGGGCCGACGTGATCCCCCCTTTCAGGGCCCGGACATGCGACCCGTCCACGGCGCAGTCGTCCAGGTCCAGAAGGTCAGCGCGGCGTAGTTCGGTCAGCAAGGCGGCATGCAGACGTGGCCAGACGCCGGCCTCGGTCCAGTCCCGCAGTCGGCGCCAGGCCGTCACACCGGAGCAGCCCACGGTCTCGGCCGGGACATCACGCCAGGCGACACCGGTCCGCAGCACGTACATGACGCCCGCGAGGGCCGCCCGGTCGGGAACACGCAGTCGACCCGGGTAGCGGTGGCGCCTTTCGGGAGCGGGCGGCAGCAGCGGAGCCACCCGCTCCCACAGGTCATCCGGAACAAGATCAGCACGCACCCCGAACACCTTGCCGACCAAGATCGCCGAGCACAAGACCCACAGCTCAACTCATTTTGAAACGATCAGTAAGAGGGGCGCACCGGTGAGTACGGACTACCAGCAGGCACGAGAAGCCCTTGGGGCGCGCCTTCGCGAACTCCGCCTCTCAGCCCCTGGTGGCCGGCTCACCGCACAAGTCCAAGGTCAGCCGCCTGGAGAACGGCAGGCAGACCCCCACACCCGATGACCTTCAGCTCTGGGTTGCAGCGACAGGCCAGCCCGAGGCGTATGACGAGCTCCTGGCCAGGCTCCGCGGGTTCGAGTCCCACATCCGGTCGTGGCGACGCCAGCTTGCCTCGGGGCACAAGGCGGTGCAGGACACCCACCTGACCGCCCACGCGGACGCCTCACGGTTCCGCGGCTGGGAATCATCCATGATCTTCGGGATCCTGCAGACCCCCGACTACGCGCGGTCGATCTTCACCAGGTACGCAGACCTGCAACGCTCGCCGCGTGACACCGAAGAGGCGGTCCGCTCCCGGATGAAGCGGCAAGAGCTGCTGTACGACTCTACGAAGCGGTTCCACCTCGTCCTCTGGGAAGCCGCGTTGCACGCCCTGGTGTGCCCGCCCTCGGTCCTCGCCGCCCAGCTCGATCGCCTTGCCGGCGTCGTCGGGCTCGACACCGTGGAACTGGGGATCATCCCCTTGTCCGCGTGGCTGAAGATTCCGCCTGCGACCGCCTTTTGGCTGTACGACGATCGTCAGGTCATCGTGGAGAACTGGCATGCCGAGCTGTGGATCGATGACGACACCAGCGTCGACACGTACTTGCGGACGTGGAAGACACTCCGGGAGTCCGCGGTGTACGGGCCCGATGCCCAGAACATCATCAACGGCGCTCGGCGGTCGCTGAACACGCGCTGACCCGCATACGACGAAGCGGCCTCGCCCTCCCGTCGGGGGAGAGCGAGGCCGCAGTCATGCGCGCCTCGATCAGCGGTTGTTGGGGCAGGGCGCCTCGTTGCCGTCGGCGTCGTGGTGGACGGTCTTCGGCTCGGTGCCAGGACGGGCCGGGGTGATGACGCGGTAGCCGCCGCAGCCGCAGGCCTCGACGGTGTTGCTGGAGCCGGTCATGAGTCCTCGCCTTCAAAGGTGGTTCCTTCGCCCACTACGGTCCAGGGACGGCGCCGAAACGTGGGGCTCCAAGAACCCTTCGCGATTCGCCGGTGTGGTCGTCGCCAGGCAGATGGCCGCGCGTCTCACATGTCCATCCCTTCGGCCAGTGGTCGGGCCGGTTCGCACTGCCGGAACGCCCATAGAGACCGCCAACGGGGTCATGGGCCACCTCAAAACCCGAAACTTCCCAGCTCAGACCTGATATCAGGGGAGAGACCCGGTTTCGAGGTGAGGCGAAACCTCAACCCCTCCCCGAAACCGACTCAGGGACGCCCAACGCATCGTCCTCGACGGCCGACGGATCGGCGTACCGCAGGCCCTTGGCGTCCCCGCAGCACTCCCGGACGGCGCCTCTACCGGGATCCCGAGGGCTTCAAGCGCCGCTGCTTTTCACCAGCACCGCCCTGGCCTGGCGACGACTCGCCCCGTTGACCGTCCACAGCGTCCAGCAGCTCAACCGCGAGCCCGTCTGACCACCATCCCGTGTCACTGCCGAGAGCACCCGCCGGCCCGGTGGTGAAGCCGGCTTCCATAGAAGTGGCCCGGCACTCCCCTAGGGTGCCGGGCCACCGTCATGCCTGGGACGCTCAGTCCTGCTCGCCTGTCCATTCCAGAGTCACGCTCAACGGTTCAACGGGAGTCGAAACGATCGGCGCAGACCAGCCGGCATCGGGGCAGGACGGCGGGGCGGCGCGCTGGTCTCGGCTGACAGGCATTCCGTCGTCTCCCCGGAATCCCCGGAAGACCCCGTCTTCCCCGGCCTCCCGCGCCCACTCGTCGAAGTCCATGTTGCCGATGGACATGTTCGCGTAGAAGGCGGAAAGCTCGGAAGCGGCGATTCGGAACTGCTGATGTCCGGCGTCCTGGAGGAGGTTGAGGGCCAGCAGAGGGAACGACGGGTCGATCAGGCAGCGCTCGTCGGCTACGAGGACTTCACTGAACAGTGGCTGCCCCTCGTAGTCCCGCACGACCTCTGCCGTAAGGCTCTCCACGGTCGCCGCCGCGTACCGGGGGTCCTCCACCAGTGAGACGGCAGCAACGTTGCCGTACTCGTCCGGGATCCTCAGCTCGTCCAGGAGAGCCGCAAAGGCCGCGTCGTCCGCGATGAACGTCCGTACCAGGGGCATGCAGTTCTGGTCGGCGGCCATGATGCTGGTCACCCGCTCGAACGGGTCGTCTTCCTCGGAGATGTCGTCGTACACCGGTTTCCTTCCTATTCAGGCGACCACGTAGAACTGGTCCCCAGACAGGATGCGCCAGGCTTTCAGCCAGCGCTGGATCTCGCCGCCCTGCTGGTTGTTCTCGCGGGGTGGGACGAAGGTGATCTCCCGCTGGCTGGCGGGCAGTGTGGTACCGCCTTGGGCGGTGGAGGCGAAGGGGTACTCGTCGCAGGATGTGCGTCCGGCGCGGCGCTCAGCGGGGGTGGGGGCCTTGCCCTTGCAGACCTCGTCCCAGTGCCGCTGCCGGATCCAGGATCCCAGCCAGGTCAGCGGAACGCCGCTGTTCGGGTCGCCCCAGTAGCCGCCCCTCTGGCGCAGGGCGCGGATGCCCCCCGAGATGTACCGGAAGTTCGTCATGCTGACTTTGGTTCTCACGCTGGGGATGACGCATCCGGCCCGCATGCCCTTGAAGGTGTTGTCGCACCGGTAGCGGACGGTGGTGGCGTTGAAGGAGCCGGGTGCGACGCCGGGCTTGCTGACGGTGAAGGTGTAGGTGGTGTCCTCCGCGCGGGCGGCCTGCCTGAGCAGGCTGAAGGTGCCGAGTACCTGTCCCTGTGAGGGTGTTCCGAGTACGTGGCCCTGCGGGTAGATGATCTTGATCTGGTTGCCCGGCGAGGAGGCGGACACGGACACGGCCAGATCCTGGGCGTTGGGGGTGAGGACCGGGTCGGTGATCGAGACCTGCTCGGTCCAGTTCAGTGATTTGCGGTCGAACCTTTGGATGATCCAGAGGTTGAACGTCCCTCCACCGACGACCTGGCCGTTGGAGAGGAGCTCGATGGGGACGGAGCGCCCCTCGCAGGAGGCATAGCGGGTCACGACGAGATTGCCGACCGTGCAGTCTGCCTGCGCGGTGGACTCGGGGCGTTCCACGGTCCGCACGGCGGAGGCGTGGACGCTGACGGTCCGCTCGGCGGGGGCTGCCTGGGCTCCTGATATGCCGGTGGCCAGAAGTCCGAGTGCTGCTGCTCCTGCGGCGAGGGCGCGTCTGAGCGTGGTGTTCACGTGGTCTTTTCCTCCTTCGCCTGGCGCTGGGTTCCCGCCGGTTGCGGGGGTGTGGCACCGGGCGACGTAGCGGATATTGGTCAAAGAGTGCTGATCTACTGCCTTTTGGCTGATTTCGTGTTGTGATCACGAACAGCACCTCCGCGCAGGGAGCGGTAGGCGTTGCTCGCCGGGAGGGCATCGAGCTGATGGAGGGGCCGCTGCCGGCGGGGCGGGCGGCGTTCTGGGTTCCGCCGGCCGACGTGCGGCGGAGTACTGAGTGCGAACGACGCGCCCGTGGCGGCGACTACTTGGACGATTCGCTTACCCCCTGCGGTCGGTTCGCTGTGCATGCCAAAGACTGGTGCAGGGCCAAACCGTAAAGACCGGCAACGCATCGTGTGGAGTGTCAGGTTGCACAGTGAGGAGGGGGATTCCGGTGCCGCAGTGCACAGCGAGCCCAGAAAGCGCAGGCAGGGCCCTGCCGTCCAAGCTGTGGCCGAGGGCGGTGAACGCGAGTACCGGTGAGCACCTCGCCGCGCGGCCGACCCGACCGCCTGGCTGCACCAGTTCAAACGGCCCCGGTGTCCGCTACGAACGCCGCGCCGACCTCCACCGTGGGTTGTCGGCCCTGGCGTGCAGCATCATCTGCCTTCGAAAGCTCCGGTCCGCCGCATGAATCCGTCAGTCCGGGAGGAACTCCCGGGCATGGTCGCGTGCCCACTGGGCGAAGGTGCGAGCCGGGACCCCGGTCGCCTCCTCGGCCGTGGGTACCGGGCCAGTCGCCGTCGGATCGAATTCCTGGAGTGCCTGCAGGTCTGTCTCGCCGCCCGAATAGTCCTCGAAACCGAGCAGGAAATCCGCGTTCGCCGCCGCGAAGCCTCCTTGCTTGCGGTAGCTCTCCCGTGCCTCGTCCCGGCTCACGACTTCAAAACGGATCGGGCTCCCGATGGCCTCGGCGATGAGTTCAACCTGTCGACGATGCAACAGTATTTCGGGGCCGTTGAGGGTGTACGCCCGTCCGCAGTGTCCGTCTTCCAGCAGAGCAAGGGCTGCAACATCGGCGATGTCCTGCTCGTGCACCGGGCACCAGGCCGCGTCGGGGTTGGGGTCGCGCACCACGCCGTCGGCACGGATGGACGGGCCCCACAAGGCCAGCTTGTTCATCGCGAACTCGCCGGGGCGCACGTGAGTCCACTGAAGGCCCGACGCCTCTACGGCCTGTTCGACCGGCAAGTGGAAGTCCCTGTCGAAGCCTGTCGTGACAGCCCCGGAGGACAGCACCACAACGCGGCGCACGCCAGCTTGCCGTGTCAAGGCAACCACTTCCCGTGCCGTTTCGGCGACTGGGAAGAGATACATCCGGTCGACGCCCTTCAACGCGTCGGCGAGCGATTGCGATTGCATGAGATCCCCCGCAACTACGCGCACGCCTACCGGGAACCCCGCCGTGCGTGGGCTGCGGGTCAGAGCCCGAACCTCCTCGCCGGCCTCAACGAGTTGCCGGACCACGTTCTGGCCGACATTGCCAGTGGCTCCGGTCACCAAGATCGCCAAGATGCTCCTTCTGATCGTCATGTTCAGGGGGCCCTCAGCACGAGAGGACAGTCCCGTCCCACGTTGAGCCGACCGACCAACGCAGTTGTCCAACGACAGGCTGTCGGCCACGCGGCGAGGATGGCAGGCAGTGAGGAAGCAGCTCCAGTCTGATCGCGTCCCATGAAGTGGTGTAGCCGTGC
>NZ_MLYN01000104.1:0-18827 GCF_001866675.1 Streptomyces sp. MUSC 14 | reverse complement strand
GCAGTTTTCACGATGCACCGTGCTCATAGGCGTCGAGGGCGTGGAGGGCGGCTGCGGCGCCGGGCAGGGCACGCCCCTGCTCGCGCAGTGCGCCGGCGTGCTGGACGTGCTGCGCTGTGAGTGCCGCCGCGAACCGTTCGAAGTCGGCTCGGTCGGTGGTGAAGCCGTGGAGCTTGGCGGTCTCCCGGAAGATGACGGCTTCGGTGATGCCGTCGATCTTTGTTTGCCGACGCAGCGCCTCACCGGTCACTTCCTCGAACGCTGCGGCGGACAATCTGCGTCCGACTCCGCGCGTGTCGATGAGAGTGTGGTCGATGTCCCACAAGACGAGCTGTGGCATGCGGCGGGCCCTTCCGAACGGAACGTCCAAGCAGATGCGCTGAGTCCCCCAATCGTTGCGGAAAGTATCCGCGACGCGGAAGACAGCCCTACCCTGACGGATTACGGGAGGGCTGATGGTCGATTCACCGAAGCTGCCCATCGGGGGGCGACAGGTCAGGTACTACAGGCGTAAGAACGGTAACCGCTCACAGGCTGCCATCGCAGGCCTGTGCGCGATCACCGAGCGATATCTGTCGCTGATCGAGACCGGGAAGAAGACACCGTCGCCCGACGTGCTGGCCAGGCTCGCGCGGGAGCTGGGTGTGCCGGTGTCCGCGCTGCTGTCCGACGAGCCTGTGCCTGAGGCCGGCGTCTCCCTGAGTACGGCTCCCGAGATCGCACGTGCCCTGATGGGCTACGGGGGAGTTCGAACGGGCCCCGTCGCCACGACGGCGGAGCTTCGGGATCGTGTCGAGGATGCATGGAGGACCTGGCAGACCAGCGAGGAGCGATTCAGCGGAGTCGAGCAGGTACTGCCGCGACTGATCGCTGATGTCGAGGGTGTCGTCCGGGCGTATCGCACCGGTAACGACCCCGGCGTCCGCCGTGAAGTTCTGCGCATCGAAGCGGACTTGTACGGGCTGCTGAGGTCGTATTGTCGACGCACGGGGCGCCTGGACCTTGCGCTCATGGTCTCGGACCGGGTGCGTCGTGCCGCGGAGGAAGCGGACGACCCTATCCGGCTGGCTGCCGCCCACTGGAATTTCGGGCACTGCCTGCTCTCCCAGGAGGGCGGTGCCGATGAAGCAGGGGCGATCGCCGAGGCCGCTGTCGAGCAACTGCAGGGTGTTCCAGACAGCCCGGAGAAGGCGGCCATGCAGGGTGCCCTGGAACTCGTACGTGTGGTGGCTGAAGCTCAGAGCAGACGGTGGTGGGGTGCGCGTCGGCGACTCGCCGAGCAGGCAGCTCCGTTGGCGAAGCGAGTCGGCGACGCCAACATCCAATGGACGGTGTTCGGGCCTACCAACATCCATCTCCACGCGCTCAGCATCGAGATGCTGGCTGGGGAGAGCGCCGAAGGGCTACGTCTGGCCGACGAGGTCGACATCTCCCGTCTGCCGAGCAGGGAACGACAGTTCACCTTCACCCTGGAGCTGGCGCGCTGTTACGACCTGCGGCGCGATGACGCCGCCGTTCTCGTGTACCTGCTGGACTTGGAGAAGCTGAGTCCGGAGGACATGGTGCGCAGCAAGTTGGCTACTGACATGGTGTTGGGCCTAGTGCAGCGCGTCCGTCCGACGTACCGCCGCCAAGTCCTGGGGTTGGCGGAGCGCTTGGGGCTTGCCTGACCCGAACCAGGAGTTCCCCCGAACTCACAGTCGGGGATCTTGGTGTTTCCCGGTGCGTCAGCATGGTCAACGGGCATGCTCGGGTAGTTCCGTCGACCGATGCAGCTGTCGAGGTGCCCGTTGTCCCTCCGCCCCCGTTCCGGTGAGCAAGTCCCGCCTCTGACCGCGCAGATCGCGAGGGCGAGCAACCCGGGCGGCACGACGGCGATATGGGTACGTGACCGCCTCGATGGGCTGTGGTGCGACGAGGACTTCGCCGACTGGTACCCGCGAGACGGGCGTCCGGGTCTTTCGCCTGCTCAACTGGCCACCGTCTGTGTGCTGCAGTTCCTGCTCGGCCTGTCGGACCGGCAGGCCGCCGAGGCAGTCCGCTGCCGCATCGACTTCAAGTACGCAATGGCCATGGAACTGGACGATCCCGGCTTCCACCACAGCGTCCTGGCCGACTTCCGCGACCGTCTCGCCGAAGACGGCCGTGCTGACCGCCTCCTCGACCTGGCGCTGGCCCGCCTGAAGCAGGCCGGCCTGGTACGCGAGCGCACCACGCAGCGCACCGACTCCACCCATGTCCTGGCCGCGGTGCGGGATCTGACCCGCCTGGAGCTGGTCACCGAGGCGGTCCGTGCCGCACTGGAAGAAGTCGCCGGTATCTCTCCTCACCTGCTGGACGAGCTGGTCGATGAGGACTGGGGGCGCCGCTACGGCCGACCGGTGCGCCTGGGCAAGAACCCCACCAAACCCAAGACCAGGATCCTGGCCACCGGAAACGACGCCGTCCGGCTCCTGGAACACCTCTGCCGGCACGGAGCAGACCGCACGTGCGGACCTCGTATCCAGGCCCTGCGCCGGATCATGGTGCAGAACTACCACCGTGACGCCGCAGGACACCTGCGCTGGCGCACCGCCGAGACGGAAGGCGGACCTGGACTGCCGCCCTCGTCCCGGGCGATCGTCTCGCCCTACGACACCTCAGCTCGCTACGCACGGCACGGGCACATCATCAGCTGGAAGGGGTTCGCCGCTCACCTGACCGAGACCTGTGCTCCCGACGGCCCCAACGTGATCACGGATGTGGCCACCACCGCGGCCACCACCCACGACAGCAAGGTCCTGCCCGGCATCCACACCCGTCTCTCACGTCGCGGGCTGCTGCCCGCCGAGCATCTGGTCGACGCCGGCTACACCTCCCTGCCCCACCTGGAACAAGCCACCCGTGAACACCAGATCGCCGTCTCCGGGCCACTGAAGAGCAACCCCACCCGCCAACACCGCCGAAACGAAGGCTTCGCCCGGGACGACTTCCACATCGACTACGACCGCCAGCAGGTCACCTGCCCCCAGGGTCAGGTCAGCGCGGGCTGGCACGGCCCCTACCCGGCCTCCTCGCCCACCGCGGCCCCGCTGATCGTGGCCAGGTTCACCAAGAGCCAGTGCCGACCCTGCCCGGCCCGCACCCAGTGCACCACTACCGCCGACAGCGCCCGCACCGTGGGCTTTCCCCCACGAGAACTCCGCGACCTGCAACTCCGCGTCCGCACCGAGCAGCAAACACCCGAGTGGAAGGCCCGCTACGCGATCCGCTCCGGAGTGGAAGGCACGGTCAACGAGTTCGCCCACGGCCATGGCATGCGACGCTGCCGCTACCGAGGGCAGGGCAAGGCCCATATCCAGCACGTCCTGACCGCCATCGCGGTCAACATCGAGCGCCTCAGCGGACTGCCGCCGACCGAGGAAGCCCTCACGCACCGTCGGCCGACTGCCTTCCAGAACTACCTCGACCAGCGCGAGATACCCCGGCCGAAGTCCTGGCGAACCCTGGGCAGCTGACCTGGGCATCTCCAAGATCCCCGACTGTGAGGATGGGGCGGCACCGCTCGAGGGTCTGACCCGATCCCCGATTCACGCTTCGGCTGTCCTCACTCTGAATCGTTGACCTTTCGGGCGGTGCCACCCGCGTGTACCGCTCGGCGATCGTGACCTCATAGAAGCGTGACCCACGTGGTCCCATCACAGTCGTGTCCGTCCGCCGGTCGGTGCGCGCGAGCCAACTCGCCGCGCACGGAAGGAAACCGGCCACCATGTCACAGCCCATCGAGGTGATCGGCGGGATCGACACCCACACCGACTTCCACCAGGCCGCCGTCATCGACACCATCGGCCAGCACCTGGCCACCGAGGCCTTCCCCACAACGCCTGCGGGCTACCGGGACCTGCTGGAGTGGCTGCGTTCCCACGGCCGGGTGCTGGTTGTGGGCATGGAGGGCACCGGCTCCTTCGGCGCCGAACTCGGCCGCTACCTCCGAACCAACCAGATCACCGTCATCGAGGTGGACCGACCCGACCGTCGGGCTCGTCGGGCGGTAGGGAAGTCAGACTCCATCGACGCCTACGCCGCCGCCACCGCGGTACTCGCCGGCCGCGCCACAGGCACGCCGAAACACCGCGATGGCGCGGTCGAGGCAATCCGCGGACTGCGCGTCGTACGCGCCAGCGCCGTCAAGGCCCGCACCCAGACCATCAACCAGATCAAATCGCTGATCATCACCGCACCCGCTGAGGTCCGCGAAGCACTCCGCTCGCTGACTACCACCGAGCTGGTCCGACGGCTGGCCGTCACCCGTCCGGGTACCGATCTGGCTGCCCCGGCCACAGCCGTAAGACTGGCCCTCAAGCGCCTGGCCAGGCGTTACCGGCACTTGAGCGAGGAGATAGCGGACGCGGACCGCGACCTGCGCATCCTGATCGCCCGCACCGCACCGGGCCTGCTCGCGCTGACGGGCGTCGGGACCGAGACCGCCGGGCAGTTGCTGGTCACCGCCGGGGACAACCCCGACAGGCTCGCATCCGAGGCCTCCTTCGCCCACCTGTGCGCCGCCGCGCCAGTGCCCGCCTCTTCCGGGCGTACCGACCGCCACCGGCTCAACCGTGGCGGAGACCGCCAAGCCAACCGCGCGCTGCACATAATCGTGCTGGTCCGCATGCGTCACGACCCGCGCACCCGTGACTACGTCGCCCGGCGCACTCTCGAAGGACTCAAGACGAAAGACATCTTCAGGTGCCTCAAGCGCTTCGTCGCGCGCGAGGTCTACCACCACCTGACCAGCGCAGTCAGCGGCACAGCCGGGCCGTCTCCTACAGCTTGACGATCTATAGAAGCTTCAGAATCAAGCTTAGGAGGCTGGCAGCGGGCCGGGCTGGACGGTATCGCGGGATGCGGTGGGGAAGTTGTCGGCGCGGGCGAGGCCGAAGCGTTCCCAGCTGCCGACCGTCTCACTGCGCGCACGCAGCAGTCCGCTGTCCGTGTCGCTGTCGTTGATCTCGGTGGACACGTACTTGCCGTTGCTCATCGCCTTCAGTGAGTAGTTTCCGTTGTTCTGTCGATCGAGCTTGAACTTCTCCCAGCTGCCTGCGCTGGTGGCGCGGGCGCGCAGCATGCCGGCGTGGGTGCCGGAGTCCTCGACCTCGACGCTCACGTACAGGTCACCGTTCTGGGCCTGCAGGCTGATTCCACCGTCGGTGCCGTTTGCGGGGAGCGCGAACTGCTCCCAGCTGCCGGTGGGGGCGTCGCTGCGGGCGCGCAGTTTGCCCTGCTGGTTGCCTGCGTCGTTGAACTCGGCTGCCACGTACTTGCCGTTGGCCTCTGCCTTCAGACCCCATCGCGCCACGTGCGCCGATACCCAGTCGGCCAGGTCGTCGACACGGGTGTCGAGTGCGTCGGTGCGGGTCTCGGTAGCCTCAGTGCCGAAACAACCACCCTGCCAGGATCGGGAGTTGATGCCCACGAGGTTGCTCTTGCCACCGTTGACGGCCAGGGCGGGCGCGCCGGTGTCGCCGGCGCAGATGGCGGAGCCGTCCTTGCTGGCGAGCTGCAGGCCGCTGGTGCTGGTGGCGCCGACAGTGAAGGTGCCGACGTGCATCTTCATCGGGGACCACTCGGTCTTGGTGCGCCCGTAGCCGGGCACGGTCACGTCGGTGCCGGCAGTGGGGGCGTGGGCGGCGATGGCCACTGGGGCGATGTCCGTGACCGGTTTGTCCATTCGGGCCAGCGTCACGTCGCGGTCGGTGCGCGGCACCAGCTGCACGATGTTGCGGATCTGTCCGGTGCTGGATGTCAGGTTGGTGCGGCCGATGGTGGCCTTTGCGGTCTTGGCTGGGGCGCCCGCAGCAGGATTGCCGCCGTTGGCGAAGCAGGTGGCGGAAGTCAGCAGCCACTGCGACTCGACCAGGACGCCGGAGCAGGTGCGGTCGCCGTTGCCGATGTCGATGCGGGCGGTGAACGCGGCGGCCTTGCCGGCCTCGGAGCCGGTGACGGCCTGGGCGGGCGGGGCAGCGAGCGCCCCGGTGGCGAGCGAGGTGGCGAGCAGGCCGGTCAGTGCTGCTCGACGGGAAGTTCTGGACACAGGTACGCAGGATCCGATCAAAGTGGAACAACGAACAAGGGCGGCAAGCCGACGGTGCTGGGAGCCGGACGATGGCCCGCGCGCCTCACTCAGGCGGCGGGGCGCAGTGGGCGAGGTCAGCCGGTGACACGCAGTTCGACCAGGATGGAGCGCTTGCCGGAGTCACCCGACTCGCCCATCGGTGTGTAGTCGTTGACGGGGGCCTTCACGACGCTCTCCTTGCCGCCCGCGTCCAGTGTCGCGGTGACGGGGTGCGCCCCGTTGTCGATCCCGAAGGAGTCCGGGAGCTCGAGCGTGAGCAGGCCCTTGTTGCTGTTCACAGCGAAGCAGAAGTGCCCGAGCCGGGAGCGGACCTGGAGGTCATAGGGCTGGGTGCAGTCGGTGAGCGTGATGTGCCCGTCACCACGCTTGAGGGCGATGCCCTTCTCCTCGGCGATCTTCGCCGCGCCGGGGTAGTCCCAAGTCTCGGCGGTGGTGGGCATGTCCGTGGCTGTGGCAGCGGCCGGGGCGGTCTGCGGTTCGGCCTGTGCGGTGCTGAGTGTCAGGAGGCTGCCGGTTGCGGCCAGGGCTCCAACGGCACCAGTGATGAGTGCCTTTCGGGCACGGGTTATCGCCACATCTTCCTTCCGGGCAGGGGTGGGTCGGCATGAATACTGCCCACAGAATTTCCATAAGTAAATCACATGTATGCTGCAACCCTCTGAACGGCAACGTCTAGGTAAAAAGTTGCTGTGCGATCAAGTGAAGCTACCGCGGAGGCTTCGCTTTTACTTCACCTAATATCGGCCATTCCTCGCGATGTCCCTAAAACGGACATTCTGTTTAAGGGTGGGCGATCGAGAAGGTGAGCCTTCACGCAGTCGACACAAGGCACGGTCAGTCGCCTGGGCGTGCAGGGTCACGAGAAAGGAATCAGGGTGGGAAGACGACCACTCGGCCACGGTGCTGGCACCTCACGCCGGACTGAGTCAAGACACCGGAACCGGACGCAGCGGCGGGGCGCCCGCGGAGCTGCAGCCCTGCTCCCCGGGATGCTTATAGCCGGGTTGCTGGGTACGTCTGTGCCAGCCGCGGCTGCCACAGACCAGGATGGCGTTCCAGTCCTCACCGATCGTGAACAGGCCGTCGACTACTGGCAGTACGGCGGCACGGGCATCAAGGAAGCCGCCGAACAGGCACTGCTCGGCGGCAGCGACGACATCAAGAAGTTCCTCGGCGACGCGCCTGCGATCCAGAACGTCGATGACGAGGTCGATGTCAGCCGCATCTTCAACGCAGGTGGTCCCGCGGTCAGGGATGCCGCGAAGGCAGCGCTGGCGGGTACCCCGGAGCAACTGCACGCGTTCTTGAAGGACGGATGGAAGGCGCCGCTGGAGCAGGACCAGGAGGTCGATGTCTCCCGGATCGTCAACTACGGCGGCCCCAGCGTGCAGGAGGCCGGGAAGAAGGCACTGAACGGCACCGCCGCCGACCGGGCGAGGTTTCTCGACCGCGGCCAGTACGACGCCCGGGAGATCGACAACGAGGTCGAGGTCTCCAAGATCATCAATGCGGGCGGGCCGAACGTGCGGGCCGCAGGCAAGCTTGCTCTCAAGGGCAGCGCGGACGACATCGTCGAGTTCCTGGAGGTCGGCCAGTTCACGGCCCGTGACCGCGACGAGGAACACGCCACCATCGCCGAGCTTACGGATCAGGCGGAGAAGGCCGGCAAGCAGGCGCAGAAGGAGACCGAGGCCGCCCAGGCGCAGTCGAAGAAGGCGATCGCAGCCGCCGGGCAGGCGCGGAAGGCCGCCGACAAGGCCGCGACCGAGACCGAGGCGGCCAAGAACGACTCGAAGAAGGCCGCCGTCAAGGCCAAGCAGGCCGCCGATGCGGCCCGCCAGGCCGCATCCGCCGCACAGAGCGCGATTAGTGCCGCGAACGCGGCCAACCGTTCCGCGCGCATCGCCGCGCTCGCGGCCGCGCAGACCGCGAGCGCCGCTGCGCAGGCTGCGGACGCGGCCGAGGACGCCTACAACGCTGCGATCGCTGCAGGCAAGGACAAGAACCAGGCCGCAGATGCAGCCGCCAAGGCCAAGGCCGCACACAAGGCCGCCGATCTCGCGCGCCGTTCCGCGGTGGCCGCGGACCAGGCGGGCAAGGCGTCGCTGGCGGCGAAGGCCGCGGTGAAGGCCTCCCGCAGCGCCGGGGCGAACGCGAACGCGGCCGCCGATGCGGCCGACCGCGCCAACACCGCTGCCGAAGCGGCGGGTGTCCACTCGGGCGAGGCCGCGGCCGCCGCTGCAGAGACGCGCCGTCACGCCGCGGAGGCCAACCGAGCGGCGGACGCGGCCGAAGCCCTGGCGGACAAGTCCGCCACCGCCGCCAACCAGGCACGCGACTACGCCAACTCGGCTGCCGACCACGCCGATAAGGCCGCCGATGCTGCGGACGCGGCCGCCAAGTTCGCCGGCACGGCAGCCGAAGCGGCGAAGCTGGCGACCCAGCACGCGGCCGCGGCCAAGCAGGCCGCCGACACCGCCACCCACGCGGCCACCACGGCGCACCAGGTCTTCGACGTGGCCCGCCAGACCGAGGCGGAGGAGCTGACCACCCGCACCAACGCCGCCATCGAGGTCGCCAAGACCGAGAAGGCCACCTACGACGAGTCCGTGTCCCAGGCCGCCGGCGTTGCCGTCAAGGCGCATGACCTGGACGCCACCGAGGCCACCCTCGGTGCTGAGGCTGCCAAGTCGGACGCCGATCAGGCCGTTCTCGCGGCCAAGGGCCGCCAGCTCGCCCTGGAGGCGATGAAGACCCGCGGCCCATGGGTGAGCCAGGCCGCTGCCGACGTCCTGGGCGGCACCGACCAGGACGTGATCACGTTCCTGCGTACCGGCTGGAACGCGGCAGTGCAGGACGAGACCCGCGACGCCGTCTCCGAGCTGAGCACCACCAGCCCGTACGAGAGCGTGCGCACCGCTGCGGCCAAGGCCCTTGAGGGTGACGCCAAGACGGTCAACGACTTCTACACCACCGGCCAGTACACCTCCGGTACCACCGACATGGAGGTGGAAGTCTCCAAGATCGTCAATGCCGGTGGCACCAGCGTGCAGGAAGCCGGCAAGGCCGCGCTCGCCGACGGCAGCGGCAAAGCCCTCGCGGCGTTCCTCGCTCACGGACAGTACGTCGCCCGCAGCACCGATGAAGAGGCCCAGGCCTCCAAGCTGGTCAACGACGGCGGCCCCGAGGTGAAGGCCGCGGCGAAGATCGCACTGGCCGGACCGGTCAACGAACTGCACGACTTCATCGCTGTCGGGCAGTACATGGCCGACCGCAAGGACCAGTTGGCCGCCACCCACGTCGCCCGGGTGACCGGCCTGGTCGCCCAGGCCGATGCCGCAGCCGCCACCGCGCGCAAGAACAGCTTCCTGGCGGCTAAGGCCGCCTACGAGGCCAACGGAGCCGCCGCCGACGCGACGGCCGCAGCCGAAGACGCCAAGGAGTCCGCGGACGAGGCCAAGGGCTACGCGGCCGACGCCGACAAGTCCGCCAATCAGGCACAGGCCAGCGCCGACAAGGCGGCCAAGTCCGCGACCACCGCCCGCAACGCCGCCGACGCCGCGGACCGCGACGCCGCAGCTGCCACCGAATCCGCCGCCCAGGCCGCATGGTCCGCCACCTACGCACGCAACTCCGCCGCGTCAGCCAACGCCTCGGCGGCACAGGCCAAACAGGACGCCCTGGACGCCGGCAAGTCCGCCGACCAGGCAAATAGTGACGCCAAGGCAGCCTGGAAGAAGACCTACGAGCTGCGCAAGCAGGAAGAAGCCGCAGCGCGCAAGGCCGCCGAGGAAGCCCGCAAGAAGCAAGCGGCAACCGACAACAAGCCGCGCTGCATCCCCAACAACAACGTCGCCGGAGTCGACTGGAACCTGGTCCGCTGTGTCAACAAGGGCGGCACCATCGAGGCCCCCGAATACGACCCGCGCCTCGTCGCCCTCGTCTGGGCCGTCACCGGAACCGACCTTGCCGTCGAGTGCTACAAGGATCCCAGCGCGACGAAGTGCGGCGAAGCCCTGGCGATGGTGATCCCTGGGGCGGGAGAAATCAAGGGCCTCAAGGCACTCAAGGACGTCGAGAAGATAGCGGAATCAACCCGCCTGGGCCGGATCGGGCACCTCAGCGAGGTTGTCCTTAAGGAAGGAAAGCCCCTCGGATACGAGGACAGCCCAGGCGTTCGCATCATCACTCCTGATGAGCTCAAGGGCGTTGCTGACTCAATCCGTAGCAAGCTCGGCCCGCCTGATCAGGTGACGCAGGTCCCCGGGAAGGGAAGCGTTGAAGTGTGGAAGATGGAAGGCGGGAACGTCAACTACCGAAACTTCAGCAGCTCAGGCGGGGCCGGCGATACCACGATCGACTTCACCAAGGACCTCGCCAAAGAGTTCGGATTTAAGCGATACCACGCTAAGTAAGGAAGAACGCTCATGCTGACGGACGCCGAGTACCGCGCCGAGCTGGATTATCTGATCCGATACACAGAGATGTCCCCGGTCTACTTCACTCCACTCTGGGACGCAGCCGAAACGGTGGCAGGTCAGAGCGCCAGTGAAGCTGAGGTGCAAGAAGCTGCACTCAGACTTATCGGAGACATGATGGACCACGGCATCAAGGTGGGAGATATGAGCCCAAAAGATGGAGAGGGCGTCATCCCGTGGGGTCTCTCCCGCTCTGAGACGCTGGAACGCATCCACTCGGAAATGCAGGCGTACGAGGACCCGCTTGAGTATGTGAATATTTGCTGGTTCAGCGCTACCTGACGCCAGCGGATTCCAGTATGCCCTGCGGCGCAAGAAGTGCGGCGCAGGGCATGCTAGTTACGTGGCGGGTTTCGCGAGCTTCTTGTAGCAGGTCAGAGCCACTGCGAGGCCGAGCAAGGCGAGGAAGTACGATCCCTTCCGCTCGTATCTCCCCGGTCGCTTCCTCGGGTCGAGCAGATCACGATTCATTGACCGCATCTCTGGGCGATCCTCAGTGCTTAGGCAATCGCTGGGGCCCGCAGATGACGGGCGTGACTTAAGAGGATCGCTTGATCGTCGGTTCCAATCTGAGGAGCTGACCACCTGCACCAATTTCGCCTTCGAGATCGCCAAGATCGAGAAGGCCACCACCGACGACTTGCCAAGGATCTCGTTCATCAGTGGCGCTAACCCGAGGAGCACGGGATGACGGCAACCAAGCAGCATCCAACCATCAAAGTCATGGCGGACTACGAGTGTCATCCCTTGTGGCTCACCGGCGTTGATGCCGGCGACATCGCACCAGGTGATCCCCGCCTAGGTCTCTCCTCCCAACTGACAGGAAAGCTCACTGCTTGGGCTGAACAGTTCGACGGGGCCTTGAACCACGACGATCCCGTCTCATCCGGCTTCCCGACCCGGGAGGCCGAAGAGGAATTTTCCGTGACGGGAGAGAGGCTCGCACACGACCTTGCGCGAGAGCTCGGATCAGAGTGGCAAGTTCTCTATCACGACGTCCGGTCGGAAACGACACGAGAAGTCATCCTCGACTGAGGCGGCACCAGGGCCGGGTGAATGACTTCAACTGCCGTAACGATAAAGGCTCTTCTTTCTACTGTCGAAGGTGCCAACCGGTACGACGCAGAAAGAAGAGCGCGATGGAACCGTACGACGCCCTCGTCGCCATCGAGGTGTTCGAGTCTGCAACCAGGGCCTTCGACTGCCTGAAGGACGACTTGGCCTCGCCGGACGCGGATGCGCTGGCACACCACCAGCCGGAGGAACTGATCGCCTCGCGCGGGCGTGAGCTGCAGCGGCTGCTGCTCCAGGCCCGTCTTGATCTGCGGGCCCGCCACGAACGGGAGGCGAAGACGCGGGCGGGAGTGGTCCTTGGTGCGGACGGGCAGGCGCGCCGCTATCGGGAGTACGGGCACCGGCGGGAGCTGGCCTGCGTGTTCGGCACGGTCACCGTGGAGCGGTGCGCCTGGCGGGGCAGGAAGATGAGCTGTGTTCATCCGGCCGATGCCGAGCTGTCGCTGCCGGCGGGACGGCACAGCCACGGACTGCGCCGTCTGGCGGTGACCGAGGCGGTGCGTGGTTCCTACGACCAGGCCAGGGCCGCGATCGAGGACCGGTGCGGGAAAGTCTTGGGCAAGCGGCAGGCAGAGGGCCTGGTGGTCACCACCGCGAGCGACATCGACGCCTTCTACCGCAGCAAGGTGCCGCTGCCCGCGACCGCGGACACCCTGCTGGTCATCCAGGCCGACGGCAAGGGCATCCCCATGCGGCCCGAAGCGTTACGGCCGGCCACACTCAAGAACCTGAACAACGCACGGCGGGCGATGCGCACCCGGCTCGCCCCCGGCGAGAAACCCAACCGGAAACGCATGGCCACCCTGGCCTGCGTCTTCGACGCATCCCCGACCGTGCGCCGACCGCACGACATCATCGCCCCACCCGAGGGACGCAGCGACCGGCGACCCCGGCGGCCCGGCCCGAAAGCGAAGGCAAAGTGGCTCACCGCCTCGGTCACCGAGGCGCCCGAGAGCGTGAACGCCGCCGCGTTCGAGCAGGCCGAGGCCCGCGATGCGGGCCACCACCGGCCCTGGATCGTGCTGGTCGACGGCGCCCGCCACCAACTCGACCTGATCCACGCCGAAGCCGCCCGCCGCCAGGTGGCCGTGCACGTCCTGCTCGACTTCGTCCACGTGAGCGAGTACGCATGCGGTGCCGCGCACGCCTTCCACCCCGTGGGCACTCCCGAGGCAGAAACCTGGGTCGCCGGCCACCTCACCACCATCCTCCACGGGCAGGCCGCCCGCGCCGCCGCCGAGATCACCGAACAAGCCGACAACGCCGGCCTCGCCGACGCGAAACGCGAAGCCGCCGACAAGTGCGTGCGCTACCTCACCGGCCACCTCGACCAGCTCCACTACGACACCGCCCTCGCGAAGGGCTGGCCGATCGCCACCGGCGCGATAGAAGGAGCATCCAGGCATCTCATCGGCGACCGCCTCGACGTGACAGGCGCCCGCTGGAGCCTGGCCGGAGCCGAAGCCGTCCTCAAGCTCCGCGCGGTCAAGGACAACGACGACCTCGACACCTACCTGGACTTCCACCTCGCCCGCGAACACGAGCGTCTCTACCCCACCCCCGACCAGCACAACTACAAACTCACAGCCTGACGGACGTTCTTCCTAGGGCCTGTCCGGCGGATCTTGTCACCGTCGTGGCCGTGGGTCGTTGGCATGGTCATGGGGCGAGGAGATCTGACGAACGCGGAGTGGGTTCGGCTCAGGCCGCATCTGCCGAAATGCGGGCAGCGCGGTGGCCGTTGGGTCAGTCATCGCAGGCTCATCAACGGGATTTTGTACCGGCTGCGCACCGGGATGCCATGGCGGGATCTGCCTGCGCGTTTCGGTTCATGGAAGACCGTGTATGAGCGACATAGACGCTGGTCGGCGGACGGCACGTGGGACAAGATTTTCGCGGCCGTCCTGGCTGAAGCCGACGCGGAAGGCCGGATCGACTGGTCGATGGTGAGCGTCGATTCGACAACCTGCCGGGCCCACCAGCACGCCGCCGGGGCCCGGAGGAGCGTGCCGAGGGTGCCGGGAAAAGACGTACGCCCCGGCAGCACCGCCCCGACGAGGGACTGGGACGCTCCCGGGGCGGCCTGACGTGCAAGATCCATCTCGTCGGTGAGGGCGGGCGTCGTCCGCTGGCCCTGCTGATCACTCCGGGCCAGTGGGGCGATGCCCCGCAGCTCATCCCTGTCATGGAACGCATTCGCGTCGGCCGGCCGGACGGCGGACACCCACGCACCCGGCCCGACCACCTCGGCGGCGACAAGGCGTACTCGTCCCGCCGTAACCGTCGCTACCTGCGACGACGGCAGATCAAGCACACCATCCCCGAGCCGAAGAATCAGCGAGCCAACCGGCAAGCCCGCGGCAGCAAGGGCGGCCGGCCCGTCGGCTTCGACAAGACGATCTACAAGCGCAGGAACGAAGTGGAGCGGACGATCAATGCCCTGAAGAACTTCCGTGCTGTGGCCACGAGGTTCGACAAACGCGCGTACATCTTCCACGGCACTGTCATTGTCGCCTCGATCCGACTCTGGCTCCGCTCATGATCCGCGACTGGCTGGTGAGAATGGCATCCGCTGGGGCGGACGTCCCCTTTTCCGAAGCAGTCTGACCACACGTTACTGCTCAGCGCATCAGAAGGGCAGGCCCCGCAGGTCCACACTGATGGTGGGATGAGGCCGGTCGGCCAGGTCGTAGATCATGGTGGTCAGTGGCAAGGTTTGCGCGCCGTCAGGCTGCTGGAAGGTGACGGGCAAGGAGAGCCGACTCCATCCCAGCTGCGTGTAGATAGGGGCCAGTTCCGGGCGGCATAGTAAGATCACCGTCTCGGCGCCAGCCTCTCTTGCATGTTCGACCGCCACGCTGATCACCGTCCGGGCGATGCCCTGTCCTCGATAGGCGGGGTGCACCAGCACACTGCCTAGCCCCGCGGCGCGGCACGGCAATCCATCAAACTCCATGTCCCGCAGTAGCCATCCCGCGGAAGCCACCGGTCGCCCTTCGGAGACAGCGGTGAGGGTGTGCTGCTTGTCGGCCCACACCAGATCGAGCCCATTCACCTCGAAAGGGTCGGGTGGTTCATCGCGAAGTGCGGCTTTCTCATCCGGACATCCGGGGCCCGGCGCATGGATCAACTGGAGGTCCGCACCACCGTCGTCTACCGCGTGCTCCGCAGCGGCCGTGGGCGCGGAGCCAAACCGGTAGCGCAGACAATCAAGGCCGCTGGACTGGACAGTTCCGTCTGCCTGGGCGCCCAGGCGGCGCAGTACCGCGATCGAGGCCGTATTGCCGGGCAGAACGAACGCGAAAACAGCAGGTAGCGAGAGGCGGCGAAACGCCAGGTCCAGGCATGCGCGGCCTGCCTCACCGGCGATCCCACGGCCTTGGGCCCGTGGGTGCACGGCAAATCCGAGATCGACTCCGTAGTGGGCCCGATTGCGCAGTCCTACCCGTCCGAGAAAGGCGTGCGTCGCAGCATCCCTGACTGCGAAGTCGCCGTAGCCGTGTCTGGTCCAGTGGGCGACGTGGTCGTCGCACATGACCTTGGCCACAGATCGACTGTCCGCCCGACCGGTCGCCAGCCATCGCATGACGCTGTCCTGACTGACCACAGCCTCGAAAAGATCATCGCTGTCCCCGCGGCCGATCGGCTCCATCACAAGCCTCTGGGTGCGCAGAACTGGTCCTTCTAACCTGGCCACTCAGCAACTCCTCGTAGCCGACGGTGGTACCTCGACGATGAAGAACAGGAAGTTGGCTTTGGTCGAAAGGTCATGGAAGCCGTCGGGGAACCGCTCACGGGCGGCCGGGTCCGGCTGCGGCTCGCTGATGACGGTGAGACGGAAGCCCGCAGCGGTGAAGGCATCGGTCATCGCGTGCAGCGGCCTGCGCCAGAAAGTCATTGGGAAGGACCGTCCGTTGAAGGTCCATTCTTCGGTGTAGCTGGTGGCCGCGAAGTAGTCGGGCCGAGGGTCCTGGTTCGCATAGGCCACGAAAGGGTGGTCCACCGACGCGATCAGCCGGCCGCCGGGCCTGAGTACTCGCTGTATCTCAGCCAGCGTCGGGACCCAGTCCTGCAGGTAGTGCAGGACCAGCGACGCGACCACGTCGTCGAACGCACCGTCGTCGAACGGCAGATGACCACTCAGGTCGGCTAGGTGCAGGGCGACGTCGTCGCCGAGCCGTCGCCTGGCCAGCGTCAGCATGCTGGCGCTGGCGTCGATGCCGGTGACGACGGCACCGCGGTCGTGTAATGCAGCGGACAGGGGACCTGAGCCGCAGCCGGCGTCGAGGATCCTGCGGCCGGCCACGTCTCCGGCGAGGGCTAATATCGCGGGCCGCGCGTAGTACGCGTTCACGAGATTGTTCTCAGTTTCCGCCGAATACGCCTCGGCGAAGGTGTCGTAGTCATTCGCCTGGGCCGGATCTACGGACCGGGCGAAGCTTTCGGGCTCGTCGGTTGCACGTTCCATCGTCGCAGCCTAGTAGTCGCATGATCCGCCGGACAGGCCCTAGTGCTGCTCCGCGGAAGTTCGTGGAGGGGTGTCGGAGGGCAGGTCTGGACGCGTCGGATGTGTCAGGCGAAGGAGAAGCGCGCGGCGGCTTCGGCGGGCGTGGTTGCTTGGCGACGTCCGGGGACATCGTGGACGGCGGTTGCGCCCTCGGAGCGGAGCTGGTCGGCACCGGCGTCCCGGGTCATGATGGTGGCGTAGGCGCGGACGTCCGCGGCGGTGAGGTCCGTGCGGCCTCGCTCGGTGTACTGCTGGAGGAGGTCGGTGACGTCCGGGTTGAATCGCAGCATGGTCACCGGGGCGTTGAAGCGCCTGGCGATGGCGATGAGTCGTGCGCGTGCCTGCGGCGTGACGTTCGTTGACTCGGCGACTGCGCTGTGTCCGGTGGCGAGCCTGGCGATGATCCTGCGGTCGCGTTCCTCGAAGATCCGTGCGTCCGCCGCGTCGGATTCCGCTTCCGCGGGTGAGGTGCCGAAAAGCTCCGCGCGGATCTCGTCGCTGGACACCGCGTCTTCCGCGTCGATCTGCCGGCGCGTGATCAGTGCCTGAACGAAGCTGGTCTTGCCCGAGGCTGGTGGACCGACGAGGACGACGAGTCCTGTCGGCACCCGGATGGCCGGCGCGAGAGCATTGAGGTAGAGGTCGCCTGCGCAGTCGAGGGCTTCCTCCGGGGAGCCGGCCGGCAGTCCGCTGGGCAGGATGTTGTCCTGGTAGCTGTCGTTGCTGGCCAGATAGAGGGCGAAGCCCCAGGTGTGCAGTACGCCGGTGAAACGCAGTCGGCACAGCGGCAGGCTCATTTCGCCGGGCAACTCGGCTGCCACGTAAGCGAATCCGGTGCGGAAGCGGACCGTGATGGCGTCCACGTGGGGCCAGCATGCGCGGGCGTGGCGGTTCAGACGCTGGCGCAGGTGGTGCTGCATCGATTCCGGGGGGTTCTTCGGCACGGGCCCATCCTGCCGGGTGCGGCAGCGACCCGCCATGATCGTTGGCCGTGGAGGGTGGGCGACGGGCGGGGACAGCGGTGGCGGTGGCGATCGATTCGCGGGTCCGCGAGCGGCTGGTGCGGACGGTGGCCTCGGCGAAGTCCGAGGTGCGGGCGGTGCTGCGGGCCCGGATCGTCCTCGCGGCGGCGGACGGACTCGCCAATGGTGCGATCGCCAGGGAGCTCGAGGTCAGCGTGAACACGGTGCGCAAGTGGCGCGGGCGGTTCGCCGCACTGGGCCCGGACGGCTTGCGGGACGCCGAACGGTCGGGGCGGCCGAAGATCTACGGGCCCGAGGTCCGCGTAGCGATTGTGGCCACAGCAACCAGCATGCCGCCGGATCCGGAAGCGACCTGGTCGCACCGGGCCGTCGCCCAGCACGTGGCCGGTGCCTGCCTGGTGTCGGTCTCCGCCTCCCAGGTCGGCCGGATCCTGGCCGGTCTGGACCTGAAGCCGCACAAGGTCCGTGGCTGGCTCACCCGTCGGGACACCCCCGACTTCTGGCAGCGAGCCTCCGCGGTGTGCGCCCTCTACCTTGATCCGCCGGAGGGAGCGGTGGTGCTCTCCATCGACGAGAAGACCGCGATCGCCGCCCGTTCACGCCGCCATCCCGGTCGTCCCGCACGCCCCGGTGAACCCGCCCGGCAGGAGTTCGAGTACCGGCGTCACGGCACCGCCTCCCTCGTCGCCGCTCTCGACGTGCGCACCGGTGAGGTCCTCACAGAGGTGATCGCCCGCAACAACGCGGCGACCTTCACCGCCTTCCTGGACCAGCTCGACCAGGTGATCGCTCCTGGCAAGGCGATCCACGTCGTGCTCGACAACGGCTCCTCCCACACCGCCAGGCACACCAAGGCGTGGCTGGCCGAGCACCCGCGCTGGCACGTCCGCTGGACCCCGCCACACGCCTCCTGGCTCAACCAGGTCGAGCTGTTCTTCTCCGCCCTGACCCGCCGGGTCGCGCGGCACGGCGACTTCACCAGCCGCGACGACCTGATCGAGAAGCTGGAGGCATACGTCATCGGGCACAACGAGACCGCCAAGCCCTACCGATGGACCTACGAGGGCACCCCACTCAAGGCCGCCTGATCAACACCCCTCCACGAACTTCCGCGGAGCAGCACTAGCGACGAGCGGTTCAGCGAAGTCGAGCAGGTACTTCCACGACTGATCGCCGATGTTGAGGGCGCCGCCCGCGTGTATCGCGCTGGTAATGACTCCGGTGTGCGACGTGAAGTTCTGCGTATCGAAGCGGACTTGTACGGCTTGCTGAGGTCGTATTGCCGGCGCACAGGACGCCTGGACCTTGCGCTCATGGTCGCGGACCGGGCGCGTCGTGCCGCAGAGGAAGCGGACGACCCTATCCGGCTGGCTGCCGCACACTGGAATTTCGGGCACTGCCTGCTCTCCCAGGAGGGTGGCGCTGATGAAGCGGGGGCGATCGCCGAGGCGGCTGTCGAGCAGCTGCAGGATGTTCCAGACAGCGATGAGAAGGCGGCCATGCAGGGGGCCCTGGAACTCGTGCGTGTCGTGGCGGACGCTCAGAGTAGGAGGTGGTGGGGTGCACGCCGGCGGCTCGTCGAGCGGGCGGCTCCGTTGGCCAAGCGGGCTGGCGACGCCAACATCCAGTGGACGGTGTTTGGGCCTATGAGCACGGTGCATCGTGAAAACTGC
>NZ_MLYN01000103.1:0-31668 GCF_001866675.1 Streptomyces sp. MUSC 14 | reverse complement strand
CGTAACCCCCGCCGCCCCAGCCGCAGTTGTACGGATACGCCGCACAGGGGTCGGACGGGGCGGAGGGCGTGGGCGTCGGGGCGGCCGAGGCGGGCGTGGGGACCGGGGCCGGGCCGGCGGTGGTGCCGGACGCCTTGGGGGTGGGCGTCGGTGCGGGGGGTGCGGGGTGCCGGGTGGAGGCCGGTGACGCGAGGCTGTCGCTGTCCCAGTCGACGTTCTGCATCTGGAGCTCGGGCCTGGCGGTGTCGACGGACCAGCGCTGGTCGG
This sequence comes from Streptomyces sp. MUSC 14, assembly GCF_001866675.1. Taxonomy (NCBI): domain Bacteria; kingdom Bacillati; phylum Actinomycetota; class Actinomycetes; order Kitasatosporales; family Streptomycetaceae; genus Streptomyces; species Streptomyces sp. MUSC 14. Next base: position 31,401 of record NZ_MLYN01000103.1, on the reverse strand, counting down.
TGCCGGTGGCGCGGTTCTTGGTGACCAGGGCGCCGGAGCCGTCGGTGGCGGCAGGGGTGAGCGCCAGCTCCTGGTTCCAGCGCGGCACGAGCACGCCCTGGAGCGTGAAGTCGTAGCGGATGTCGCGCGCGGCCGCGCCGGTGGCCGAGCAGGGGGCGAGGCGCACCGAGTAGCCGAGGCTGGAGTCCAGACACAGGCCGGGCGCGGCGGAGTCGCGCAGCAGTCCGTCGGTCTCGTACGTCCACTGCTGGCTCGGTGTCGCGCCGCAGGCGGCGAGTTCGGTCTCGGCGCCCGGGACGGCCTTGCCGCCGACGACGCCGATGCACAGGCCGGAGGCGAGGTTGCGCAGCCGCCCGCGCACCGTGCCCTGCCCGGCCGTGCTCGTCCCGGCCCAGGACGCGCCGGGGCTCGACGTGCCCTTGCCCGGCGCTCTGGACGAGCCACCGGAGGCGCCCGGCGCCGGGTGGTCCCCGGAGCCGAGCACCGACCACAGCACGAGGGGCAGCACGACCAGACCGCTCACGGTCCCCACGGCCACGGCAAGGTTGCGGCGCCGGGCCCGGCGGGCGGCGCGCCGGTCCGAGCGGCGCGAGGGGGCGGGGTCGTCGTCGGGTCCGGTGGCAGCGGACGTGGCGGGGGCGATGGTACGGCTGCGGCGCGCGGGCGGTACGGGCTCGCGACGGCGGGTGGGAGCGGCGGGGCCGACGGGGTGACCCGTGGACTCGGTGGACATGAAGGACTCGCCGGACAGGGGCGTCACGGACGCGGGGTCCGGGGCGGGCGCGGGCGGCTCCTCGGTGCGGCGCGCGCGGGAAGCGACGTAGTCCCGGGCGCCCCAGCCGAGCACCGCCTCGGCGAGCGCGAGCCCCAGCCCGGCGTGGAACGCGGCGAGTTGGTCGGCGGTGCGGCGGCAGTGGGTGCAGCGGGCCAGGTGTCCGGCGAGGTCCGGGTCCAGGTCGACGCCGCCGCGTCGGTACGTCACGTCGAGCATGCGCAGATAGCTCCGGCACTCGGCCTCGGGGGCGAGTTCGCGGTGGACCTGGAGGCACTCCTCGCGCAACCGCTCCCGCGCCCGGCGCAGTTCGACGCGGGTGTCCTCCTCGTCCAGGCCGAGCAGGGCCGCCGGTACGGCGAGCGGTTCGGCCTCGACCTCGGTGTGCCACAGGACGGCGCGGGAGGTCTGCGGCACCCCCTGGAAGGCGCGGGAGAGCAGGCGGCGGCCGGGCGGGGGCAGCAGCCGGGCGGAGGCGCGCTCACCGGTGACGCTGGACCGCAGCGCGGGGTGCAGGAGTTCCTCGCGGCCGTCGGTGTCCCACTCGGCGGCGATCCGGCGGACGGCGACGAGCAGTTGGGGCCGCCAGGCGGCGCTCGGGCCGGCCTGCCGGAGCGAGGCACCGAAGAGCCGGGTGAAGGCGGCCGTGGTGAGCATCCCGGCGGCGTGCGTGCCGTCCGTGCACAACCGGGCGTAGGCGAAGGCGGCTTCCCAGTGCCGGTCGAGCAGTTCACCGACCGGATGCAGTGCGGGAGTCGTGCCCGTCCACTTCTTCAGTTCGGCACTCAGTTCCTCGTCCGACAGGCCTGCCTCATTCACGGCCGCAATTCCTCCAGACGGATACGGGAATTAGTCCATACCAACGGGTATGGGGAGGTGATGGAGCAGCTCGGACGTCCACCTGAGGCGGCTCTTTTGAAGCGTGGGGGTGTACGGGGAGCGGCCTGGCGCACGCAGCGGGGAATGTAATTGTCTGCATGCGGACAGCGCACACTTTTGCACAGCGCGGCACTTTGGAACAAGGGATCTCACGCTTCTCTCGATTCCGGACGGAAGGTCTTCTGTTGACTATTTGTCAAATGCGGTCGGCCGCGGCAAACCCGTTCCGCCCTTATCGCCGCGCACCCGCCCGGTAGGCGCCGGGCGGCATCCCGTAGCGCTCCCGGAAGATCCGGCTGAAGTGATAGGGACTCGGAAATCCCGAGGCCGCCGCCACCCGCTCCACGGTCAGGTCGGTGCCGCGCAGCAGCCGGGCCGCGTGCCGCAGCCGGGCCTCACGCAGGGCGCGCATCGGGGACCTGCCGGTACGCAGGGTGAACAGGTGGGTGAAGCGGGACGGGGACAGCGCGACGCTCTCGGCCAGGGAGCGGACGGTGTGCGGGGCGCCGGGATCGGCCGTGATCAGCTCCTCGGCCCGGCGCACCCGGGGATCGTCCTGCGGTACGACCGACGTGGCCCGGGCGCCGGACACCGCGAGCAGGACGGCCTCCTCCAGGGCGCAGAGCGCCAGTTCGCGGGCCGGGAAGCCGTCGGCCACGACCACGGGGTCCGGCCCGCGCGCGTCGCCCCGGTCCGTGAGCATCCGGGCAAAGGCCGCCACGATCCGCTCGTGCGGCGCGGCGGAGGCGGAGGGCACGGCGTACAGGCCGTCGGCCACGGCGTACGGCGCGAGCCAGGGCGTCCAGGACGGGCGTGCCCCGCAGTGCGCCCACCAGAACCGCCAGCGCTCGGCACCGGGCGCGACGGCGTACCGGTGGGCGGTACCGGGCGCGAGCACCACGAGGTCCCCGGCGCCGGCCCGGGTGCGGGCACCGCCCTGGCGGAGCAGTCCGTGTCCGCCCGTGGTGAAGGTGAACAGCCAGCTCGCCGAACCCCGGGGCCGGTGGACGCGGTAGCCCGGCCCCTGGTCGTAGCGGCCGGTCACCACCAGGTCCGGCGACGGGGACGGGTCACCGGCGGCAGCCGTCACGGGCAGGTCCTCAGCACACACCGGCATCCTCCCCTCGGGGCACCTCCGACTAGCGTGACGGACATGCGACCGGGCCACCGGACATCAGGAGCGGACACATGACAGCCACGGACGACGCCGGCATCGCGCCCCGGACCCTCCGGCAGCGGTTCGAGGACGACGGGTTCACGGTCGTACGCGCCCTGTTCGGCCGGGCCGAGACCGAGCGGCTGTGCGCCCACTTCGCGGCGCTGCACGCGGCCGGTCCGGTGCCGGGCCGCTTCGAGCCGCGCCCGGCCGACCCCGACCCCCTGCGCCGCCATCCCCGGGTGATGCAGCCGCACGAATTCAGCGCGCCGGCCCGGGAGTTCCTGCTGGATCCCCGGCTGCGGGAGGTGCTGGAGGTGCTGTTCGGCGAGGAGGTGCTGGCCGCGCAGAGCATGTTCTACTTCAAGCCTCCGGGGGCGCGCGGGCAAGCGCTGCACCAGGACAACTTCTATCTCCGGGTCGAGCCGGGCACCTGCATCGCGGCGTGGGTGGCCTGCGAGCCGATCGGCCGGGACAACGGCGGCCTCGAAGTCGTCCCGGGCACCCACCGGATGGACCTGTTCTGTCCCGAACTCGCCGACGAGGAGCTGTCGTTCGCCCGCGAGTACGTGCCGCCGCCGCCCGGACTCGTGCCGGTCCCGGTGGATCTGGCGCCGGGTGACGTGCTGTTCTTCAACGGCAGCCTGGTGCACGGCTCGGGCCCCAACCGCACCGCCGACCGCTTCCGGCGCTCCTTCATCGGGCACTACGTCGGCCGGTCGGCCGAGCGGATCGGCGCGTACTACCGGACGCTGACGATGAGCGGCGAGCCGGTGCCGCTGCCCCTGAGCGAGGAGGCCGGTCCGTGCGGCACGGAGTTCGCACCGCACGGACCGCACTGACCGCACCGGCCGTTCAGTGACCGCTGATCGCCCGTGCCGTGTACGGCTGTTCCAGTTCCTCGATCTCCTTCTCGCTCAGCTCCAGTTCGACGGCCAGGGCCGCGTCCTCGATGTGGTGCGGCTCGGCGGCGCCGACGATCGGGGCCGCCACCGTCGGCTGGTGCAGCAGCCAGGCGAGGGCGACCTGGGCGCGGGGGACGCCTCGGGCCTCGGCGATGCGGGTGACGGCCTCGACGATCGAGCGGTCGCTCTCCAGGTACAGCCGGCTGCCGAAGTTGTCGTTCGCGCTGCGCTCGGTGACCGTGCCCCAGTCGCGGGTGAGCCGACCGCGCGCGAGCGGGCTCCACGGCAGCGCGCCGACGCCCTGGTCCGCGCAGAGCGGCAGCATCTCCCGCTCCTCCTCGCGGTAGAGCAGGTTGTAGTGGTTCTGCATGGACACGAACGTCGTCCAGCCGTGGCGCTCGGCGGTGTACTGCGCCTTGGAGAACTCCCAGGCGTACATCGAACTCGCCCCGATGTAGCGCACCTTGCCCGCCTTGACCAGGTCGTGCAGCGCCTCCATCGTCTCCTCGATCGGAGTCGTGTGGTCGTAGCGGTGGATCTGGTAGAGGTCGACGTAGTCGGTGCCGAGGCGGCGCAGGCTGTGGTCGATCTCGGTCATGACGGCCTTGCGGGACAGCCCGGCCCCGTTGGGGCCCGGCCGCATCCGGCCGTTCAGCTTGGTGGCCAGCACGATCTCGTCGCGGTTCGCGAAGTCGCGCAGGGCCCTGCCGGTGATCTCCTCGCTGGTGCCGTCGGAGTAGACGTTGGCGGTGTCGAAGAAGTTGATGCCCGCCTCCAGCGCCTGCCGGATGAGCGGGCGGGACGCCTCCTCGTCGAGGGTCCACTCGTGGACGCCGCGGTCGGGCAGGCCGTAGGTCATGCAGCCCAGACAGATCCGCGACACGTCCAGACCCGTGGAACCGAGCTTCACGTACTGCATCGATGCTGCTCCCGCCGTCGGAAACGATGGTCGGCACCGAGCCTACGACCTGACCGGGCACCGACTTGACGGGGCGAACGCGCGGGCGATGTGATCCTGACACGTGCCGCGCCGCCCGGCGTGGGCAGGATGGAGCGGACGTGCCTCCCACCGGTGTGCACCGCGCCACGGGTTCCGTGAAGACCGCAGGCGCCCTGGCAGTGACCCTGATCGTGACCGCGTCGGCCCTGGCCGCCTGCCGCGCCGGAGGTCCCGGCGGCTCCTCGGCCGAGGAGAGCCACGACTCGCCGCGACCGCCCGCAGCGGTACGGCTGCCGCCGCGGCACGCCGGGTTCGACTACCAGATCGGCGGCGCCTATCCCCCGCCTGAGGGCGTGCGGATCGTCAGCCGCGACCGGTCCGACTCCCCCGCGCGGGGGCTCTACAACATCTGCTACGTCAACGCCTTCCAGGCCCAGCCCGAGGAGCGCTCCTCCTGGCCGGCCGACCTGCTGCTGCGCGACGCGCACGGCAGCGCCGTCATCGACGAGGACTGGAACGAGCCGCTGCTCGACATCGGCACCGCGGCGAAGCGGAAACGGGTGGCCGCGCGGGTGAACCGGTGGATCGACGGCTGCGCCGGCAAGGGTTTCGACGCCGTGGAACCGGACAACTACGACAGCTACACCCGCTCCCACGGACTGCTCACCGCGTCCGACGCGACGGCCTTCATGGCCCTGCTGTCCCGGCACGCACACGCCCGGCAGCTGGCCATCGCCCAGAAGAACACCGCCGAACTGGCCGGTCGGCGACAGCGGGCCGGGCTGGACTTCGCGGTCGCGGAGGAGTGCGGGCAGTACGACGAGTGCGGGGTGTACGCGAAGGCGTTCGCCGACCGGGTCGTGGACATCGAGTACACCGACAGCGGCCTGCGCAAGGCGCTCGACGGCTGGGGCGGGCGGCTGAGCATCGTCCGCCGGGACCGGGACGTCTCCACTCCGGGAAGCGCGGAATACGTCCGAAAAGTACGGTAGCGCTCCGCCGGGGCGCGGCGGAGCCGCATGTCGGTACAGCCTCGCGCCCCTTTGGGGCGCTGTGGTTGCTGCCGTCAGGTGACCGCCCGGCGTGGGAAGCGCAGATCGTCGTACTGTCAGCTCATTGTCGGCGGCAGACGACCGGCGTCCGGCCGGTCACGGCCGCCTCGGAGGAAACGCGGTGCCGACACGTTCCACCACGTTCAGAGCCCTGGCCGGGGCAGCACTGCTGCCCATGGCCCTCGTCACCCCCGCCTGCGCGCAGTCCACTGCCGCACCCGCATCCGCCGCCCCCGCGCCCGAGACACCGGGCACGCTGTGCGCGTCCGCGGGCACCCTGCACGGCTCGCACGGCGAGCAGGCCCAGGTCAGCCTCTGCGCGGACACCGGATCGCCGAGACTGAACATCACGGCCCCGGCCACCTGCCGGGGCACCGACGCCAAGGTGCAGTACGTCTGCCGTACCGAGGGCTCCTGGGAGGTGCACCGTGCCGGCAAGTCCCTGGGCACCGGGTCGCTGCCCGGCTCGCGGCTGTACGCCGGTCCGGGCGCGTACGACATCTCCGCCACGGTGCACGTGAGGTCGGTGCCGGCCGGGGTCGACCTGAAGGGCGCGGTCAAGGCCACCGTGTCGCTGACCGCGCCGATGGCCAAGGCCACGCATGTGGTCAGTGCGGACAACACCGTGCTGCGCCGAGGCGCCACGACGACGGTGACGTACACGATCAACCGCAACAGCGACGAGGGCGACGGCAACGCGCGGCTCGGCATGATCGGCGAGGAGGGCTCCGGCGTACAGATCCGCAGCGCCGACCACCGCTGTGTGAACCCGCTGGTGGGCCGCTACCCGTCGAAGACCCGGCTGGCGAACTCCCTGGACTGCACGGTGACCGAGCTCCAGCCCGGCCACCCGGAGAAGCTCCGGGTCAAGGTCACCCTCGGGGCGAAGTGCTCCACGGTGGTCTCGAAGCTCGGCTACTGGGTGCCGCAGGGCCAGAGCATGTACACCGGGGCCATGCTGGAGGGCCCGAAGCTGACCTGCCGCTAGGCCCTGTCGCCACACACCCTCCCCCAGCCTTCGGCCGGGCACGCACCTGCGGTGCGCATCAGCCGCTGCGCGGCGGGCGCGAGGCGCGCCCGCCGGGCGGACGGCGGGAGTTCGGCGACGGGGCCTGGAGCGGCCCGAGCAGGTCCAGGGCCCGCTCCCACGCGAAGTCCGGCCGGCTGCCGTCCGGCCGGGCTTCGCCGTCGTACGGCTCGCCGAAGCGGACGCCCATGCCGCGCAGCCGGGCCAGGCTGTCGAGGTAGGCGGGGTGGGCGGCCAGGGCGTCGGCCACGCAGGGCAGGACCGCCACGGGTATGCCGAGGCCGGCGGCCTCGCACAGGGTGCCGAGCGCGAGCGTGTCGGCGATGCCGGCCGCCCACTTGTTGACGGTGTTGAAGGTGGCCGGTGCCACCGCCACGGCGTCCGGCGGCGGGAAGGGACGCGGATCGGCGGGGGTTCGCCAGGCCGAGCGGACGGGACGGCCGGTCTGTGCCGCCGCGGCCTCCAGGTCGAAGAAGCCGCCCGCCGCGACCGGTGTCGCGATGACGCCGACCGCCCAGTCCCGTGCCTGCGCGGCGGTGATCAGCCTGTCGACGCCGGCGGCGATGCCCGCCGCGCAGACGACGACGTAGAGGAAGGGTTTCTCGGCCTGTCGGGTCATCCGCGCACCCTACTGAACGGCGGTGCTACCGGAGCGGGAAGGACACCCCGCGCTCGCTCTCGGGCCGGGGTCCGAAGATGCGGCGCTCGTGCTCCCCGATGGCCACGTCGTCGATGCTCGCCTCGCGCCGGGTCATCAGGCCGTGCTCGTCGAACTCCCACAGCTCGTTGCCGTACGAGCGCCACCACTGCCCGGCGGCGTCGTGGCACTCGTACTGGAAGCGGACGGCGATGCGGTTGCCGTCGAAGGCCCACAGGTCCTTGCGCAGGGCGTAGTCCAGCTCGCGCTCCCACTTCGCGGTGAGGAACGCGACGATCTCGGCGCGTCCGGTGACGAAGGTGTCGCGGTTGCGCCAGACCGAGTCCTCCGTGTAGGCGAGCGCCACCTCCTGCGGGTCCCGGGTGTTCCAGGCGTCCTCGGCGGCCTGGACCTTCTGAGCGGCGCTCTCGCGGGTGAACGGCGGCAGCGGCGGGCGGTCGGCCATGGTCTCCTCCTGGGCTCGGACAGCGGCTGGGACAGCAAGAGAGAACGTGCGTTCTCCAGTTGGCTGCTACCGTAGGAGAACGAGCGTTCTCTCGTCAAGGAACCCGTCAGGGAGTCAAGGAGTGCCGATGCCGCCGATGGACACCGCGGTCGCCCGGGACCGCGCGCTCGACGCCGCCGAGGAGCTGTTCTACGCCCGCGGCATCCAGGCCGTCGGCATGGACGAACTGCGCGGCGCCTCGGGGCTGTCGCTCAAGCGCCTGTACCAGCTGTTCCCGACCAAGGAGCAGCTCGTCGTGGCGTATCTGGCCCGGCGGGACGCGTGCTGGCGCGGGCGTCTGGCCGCGCACGTCACACGGCAGCGGGACCCGCGGGAGCGGATCCCGGCCGTGTTCGACTGGCTCCAGGAGTGGTTCGGCGAGGCCGGCTTCCGCGGCTGCGCCTGGCACAACGCCTACGGCGAACTGGGCACGACGTCCACCCCGGTGGCCGAGCAGGTGCGCGCCCACAAGGAGGCCTTCCGGGATTACCTCGCCTCGCTCGTGGACGCGGCCGGGCTGCCCGCCGCACTCACCGGCCCCCTCTTCCTGCTGGCCGAGGGGGCGATGGTCACGGCGGGTGTCACGGGCGGCTCGCGGCCGGCGGCCGAGGCCCGCGAGGCGGCGCGAGTCCTGGTGGCGGCCGCCGGCGCGGACGGGGTCAGCCGGTGGTCTCCGACACCGTGATCGCCGAGACCGGACAGGCGCGGGCCGCCTCCTTGACCATCGGCTCGTCCGTGCCGTCCTCGTGGCCGGGGAGCAGCGTGCTAAATCCGTCGTCGTCCTGGGTGAAGACCTTCGGGGCGGCGAGCGCGCACTGCCCCGCGCCGATGCAGACGTTCGTGTCGATGCTGACCTTGAATCGCATGAGCTGAGCCTCTTACCAGGTCACGGGGAGTTCCAGCATCCCCTGGATCGTGTCGCCGCGTTTGAAGGGGATCTCCTCGGCCGGCACGGCGAGGCGCAGGCCGGGCAGCCGGGACAGCAGCGTGCCGAGAGCGATCTCCAGTTCCGCGCGGGCCAGGTTCTGGCCCAGGCACTGGTGGATGCCGAAGCCGAACGCCACGTGGTGCCGGGTGCCGCGGTGGAAGTCCAGGCTGTCGGGATCCTCGTACTGGGCCGGGTCGCGGTTGATCACCGAGGTCGAGAACAGCACGCCCTCGCCGGCCCGGATCGTCTCGCCGCCGATCTCGATGTCCTCCAGCGCCACCCGTTGCAGCCCCTCCGCGATGGAGAGCATCCGCATCAGCTCCTCGACGGCGGCGGGCAGCAGCGCCGGGTCGGCGCGCAGCTCGGCGAGCCGCTCGGGGTGCTGGAGCAGGGTGAAGGTGCCCAGCGAGATCATGTTGGCGGTGGTCTCGTGGCCCGCGACCAGCAGGATCAGGGCCAGGGACACGACGTCGGCACGCTCCAGGACGCCGTCGCGCAGCTGCTGGTGGACGAGGTCGTCCAGGATGCCGTCACCCGGCTCGGCCGCCTTCGCCTTGTCGTCGATCAGCCCGCCGATGTACTCCTCCAGGCGGACGCGGGCGGCCACGGCCTCGTCGGCCGTCCGGCCGCGCAGCAGTCTGCGGGACTGTTCCTCGAAGAACTCGTGGTCGGCGTACGGCACGCCGAGCAGATAGCAGATCACCGTCGACGGCACGGGCAGCGCGAAGGACGAGACCAGTTCGGCGGGCGGGCCCTGGGCGATCATCGCGTCCAGCAGCCCGTCCACGACCCGCTGGATCCAGGGCCGCAGCTCGGTGGCGCGCCGGACGGTGAATTCCGGGATCATCATCCGCCGCTGCCGGTTGTGCTCGGGGTCGTCCAGCCCGAGCAGGGCCACCCGGCGGTCCTGGATGCCCTGGAAGCGCTCCGCGGGCACGGGGAACTCAGGCCGGCGGCGGTCGGAGGAGAGCCGGGGGTCGGAGAGCAGCGCGCGGGCGGCGGCGTGTCCGGTGACCGCCCAGACCTCGCGGCCGTCGAAGAGGGTGACGCGGGACAGGGCCCGCCCGTCACGCAGTGGCTCGTAACCGGTGGGCGGGTGGTAGGGACAGGTGCGGTCCTGCGGGAAGGCGACGGGGTCGGCCGGGGTCGCCGGGCCGGTCATGTCCGTCAGTTCCGTCATGAGAAGACCTCGCAGACGAAGAAGTGCGTGGTACCGATCTTCATTAGATGCCCGAGGCACCTATAGGTCCACGACAAGTTCGGCCACTTCGGTGAACCGTGGGATCTGGCTGAAGATGAGGGGTGCGGAGGAAGGTGACCGGCCGGATTCCGGGGCCCTGGGCCGCCGGCCGGCCGTCGCTGGTCCACCCGGATGGCCGGTCATGACTCCAGGGTACGGCTGTCTTCCGACGCGAAGGCGCGGGCCACGGCGAGGCTGTCCTCGTACACGTGGTGCCGTACGACCAGGCCGCCGCGCACGGTGAGGTGCAGGGCGAACCGGGCCGTGTACGCCCGGCCGGTCGGTGCGGCCGTCTGCCGGATGACACCGAGGACCACCGCGTCCTCGCCGTCGACCAGGATCCGCTCCACGGCCGTGTCCGCCTGCTCCGGTACGTGATGGGCGGCCAGCTCCCGGAAGTGGGCCTCGGCGTCGGACCGGGTGGCGCGGTGCCGGATCCACGGGGTCTCGGCGCGGCCGTGCTCGTCCTGCGGCCAGTCGAGGCGCCAGTCGCAGCCGTCCGCGTACAGCTCGGCGATCCGCCGCGGTTCGCCCTCGCCGATCCGGCGGAGCAGTTCGTGCACGACGGTGCGGGTGGCGGGGACGGTGGGGGTGGTGGACATGACGGGTGCGCCTCCTCGGGTGCCGGTGGTGGTGCGCGGCCGGGACGCGACCACTGTGCCGCCGGGTGGCGGTGGAACTCGATTACCTGTGAGGTAGGGGCCGAACGGGGGAAGGTATTTCGCGGTGCGGATGATCCGCGCGGCCGCCGGTGTTGTGCGCGGTGGCAGACAGCCGTTGGACCGACGAAGGGGATCAACCCATGCCTCTTGAGGGCGAGTACGAGCCCAGCCCGACCCAGTGGGTGCGCGAGCAGGTCGAGCTGTACGAGGGCTCCGGCGGGACGAAGGGGACGACGCTGATGGACACCGGGCTTCCGGTGATCATCCTGACGACCCGGGGTGCGAGGAGCGGCAAGATCCGCAAGACCCCGCTGATGCGGGTGGAGCACGACGGCACGTACGCGGCGGTCGCCTCGCAGGGCGGCGCGCCCAAGCACCCGGTCTGGTACTTCAACGTCACGTCCGATCCGCACGTCGAGCTCCAGGACGGCGCGGCCAAGCGGGACATGCGGGCCCGTGAGGTCACCGGCGAGGAGAAGGCGCTGTGGTGGGAGCGGGCCGTGGCCACGTACCCGCCGTACGCCGAGTACCAGGAGAAGACCTCGCGCGCGATCCCGGTCTTCGTTCTGGAGCCCGTCGACGGGAGCTGATACGCGCCGGGAACCGGCGAAATTTAGAAAAATCTGTGCCGGGGAGGTGTGCCCCCGTGTCGGGGCGGGCACTCGTGCATCAAGGCCCCGCCGCGTTCCCCCGTCGCGGCGGGGCCGTATGCCGCCAGCGCCCCGTGCCGCTACGGGGCGCTGAGCCACTCACCGTCTCTCATCAGTTCCCTGCCCTCCAGCTCGTTCTCCTCGCGCCAGGCCTGGACGCGTCGCGGGAGCACCGTGAAGTACAGGTAGCGGGTGGCGAGTCGGCGGGGGTCGAAGCCGGTCTTGCCGGCGAAGACCTCCGCGTCCTCCTCCGGGAGGTCCTCGGGGGGCACCGTCCGGACGGTGCCCTCGATGACGACGACGTCCCGGGTGGGGCCGAGACCGAGGCGGATCCGGCCCGTGGCGGCGAGGTTGCGGCCGGTGGCGCTGTCGGCCGGGGTGGCGATCAGCAGCGTGGCGCCGTCCCACACGAAGGACAGCGGCACGAGATGGGGGGCGCCGCCGTCGGGGCCGGCGGTGGCGACCCAGGCATCGACGTCGTGCTCCAGCCGGTGCAGGGTGTCCTTCGTGCGCTCCGCGGTGGTGCGGGCGGGCGGTGGGGTCATCGCGTACGGCCTCCTCGGGATACGGATCCCGTCCAGTGTGACCGTCAGCCCGCCCCGTCCGCACGGACGTGGTCGAGGCGTGTCCGCGCGGCCGTCAGGAACAGATCGAGGGCGGCCGGGTAGGAACTGGCGCGCATGGTGGCCACGAGATGGCGGGACGTGGCCGCGATGTGCGGGTGGGTGGCGGCGGGCAGCCGGCCGTAGGTGTCGCGCCACACCTGCGCCTCGGCCTCGCGCGCGGCCCGGGGCAGGGCGGTGCCCGCGGAGTCCAGGGCGCCGAAGGCGAGGGCCTGGTCGACGAAGGCGTGGTAGATCCGCACCGCCTCCCGGTCCGGGAACCCGGCCCGCCGCAGCACCCCGAGGATGGTCTCCACGGCCTGGATCTCCTGCGCGCGCCCGGTGACCCGATGAGCGCTGAGCACCGCCGCGCGGGGGTGTGCGAGGGCGCCGGCGTGCATGCGCAGGCCCAGGTCGCGCAGGTCGGCCGACCAGTCGCCGGTCGGCCGCCAGGAGCGCATGGAGCGGCCGATCAGCTCGTCGGCGACGGCCAGCATCAGGTCGTCGGTGTGCCGGAAGTACCGGTACAGGGAGCTGGGATCGGCGCCGAGGGCCCGGCCCAGGCGGCGCACGGACAGCGCCTCGGAGCCGTGCTCCTCGATCAGCCGCAGCGCGGTCTCGACGATCAGCTCCGTGGACAGGACGACGCCCTGTCTGGTGGGGCGCCGACGCTGCCGCGCGGCGGGCGGGACGACACGCTCGCTCATGAAAGCCCTCCCTCGGATCCCGGAAACCCTCCCCCGGACGTGCCCGGCACCTTATGACAACACCGTTGACCTGTGAAGTGCACCGGCGGTTTCATCTCCGGTCACCGGGGCCGACCGGGCCCCCCGGTGCGAGCGGAGAGCCGGCGATGAGCGATACCCCCTTCGGTGCGGATCCCCCCGCGCAGCCCGAGCTGCGCAAGTCCCTGGGCGTGCTGGACGGCATCGCCGTCGCCGCCTCCAGTACGGCCGCGACCACGAGCATCGGCATCGGTCTCGGGGTGACGGCCGGGGTGGTCGGCCTGCATCTGCCGGCCATCATGCTGCTGGCGTTCCTGCCGGTCCTCGGCATCGCCGGGGCCTACTCCCGGCTCAACCGGGTGGAGCCGAACGCGGGCAACGGCTATGTGTGGGTGGGCCGTTCGCTCAGTCCCTGGCTCGGCTTCATGGTCGGCTGGGTCAACTGCGTGGCGAGCGTGGCGTTCCTCGCGTACACCACGGCGGTCACCGGCTCGGCGCTGCTCCAGCTGGCCGGGGAGGCGGGAGTGCACCGGATCGGCTCGCTCGCGCTCGACGCCGGTTCGACGGCGCAGACGACGGCGGTCGGCATCGTGGTGCTGATCGCGGTCACCCTGACCGCCGTGACCGGCGTGCGCACGGCGGCCCGGCTGCAGACCGGGCTGCTGGTCTTCGAGTACGTGGTGCTGCTCGGGTTCTGCGGCTACGGCATCGCCGTGGGCCCGCACCCGTTCCGGCTCTCCTGGTTCGACCCCTTCGCGATCCCCTCGGCGTCCGCCCTGGCCCAGGGCATGCTGCTGTCGGTGTTCTGCTACTGGGGGTTCGAGGCCGCGTTCACCGTCAACGAGGAGGTGCGCGACCCGCGCGACGCCTCCCGGGCCGGGACCATCACCCTCGTGACCATGCTCGGGCTGTTCCTGCTCGGCTCGATCGCCTTCCAACGAGTGCTGTCCGAGCCGGAGTTGGCCGGGCACGGCGCCGAGGGGCTGGCGTACTTCGGGGACCGGCTGGCCCAGCAGCCGCTGGCCGCGCTGCCGCTCGTGGCGCTGATGTTCTCGGCCGTCGCCTCGCTCCAGGCGGGGGTCATCCCGACGGCCCGGGGGATGTTCGCGATGAGCCGGGACCGTACGCTCGGGCCGGTGTGGTCCAGGGTCAGCCGCCGGTACGGCACCCCGGCGGCCGGGACGCTGCTGATCGGGGCGCTGTCCGTGGCGGTGGCGCTGCTCGCGCTGGTGATCCCGCGCCTCGCCGACATGATCGACGCGACGGTGAACGCGGTCGGGATCGTCGTCGCGCTGTCGTACGCGCTGACCGCGCTCGCCGCCGCCGTGCGCTTCCGCAGCACGCTGCGACAGGACTGGCGGCTGGGGGTGCGCGCGGTGGTGCTGCCCGCGCTGAGCGCGCTCGCGCTGCTGGGGCTCGGCGGGTATCTCGGCTGGTCCTTCTACCGCTCGGCCGACCGTCTCGAACTCCGCGCGGACAACGGCTGGTTCCTGCTGCTCATGCCGGTGGCCATGATCGCCTCCGGGTTCGTGGTGGCCGCGTGGGCCAAGTGGGCGCGCAGGTCGCCGTACTTCCGCACGGGCGCGGGCACCGACGCCGAGGCACCCGGGCTGCTCCCCTCCTCCTCCACCTCCAACTGACCTGTCGAGCACGTGATTTCAGGGAAAGGCATCATGCACGCTGATCTTCTCTTCACCGGCGGCCCCGTGTTCACCCCCGAGGGCCGCACGGCGAGCGCCGTGGCCGTCACCGGTGGCCGGATCACCGCCGTCGGGCACGACGAGGTGCGCGACCTCGCCGGGCCGCGCACCGAGGTGGTGGACCTCGCCGGACGGCTGCTGCTGCCCGGCTTCCAGGACGCGCACGTCCATCCGGTGCCGGCCGGACTGGAGCTGGCCCAGTGCGATCTGACGGGGGCGAGGACGGCCGAGGAGTCCGTGGCCGCCGTACGCGCCTACGCGGACGGCCGTCCCGACCGGACGTGGATCCTCGGCGGCGGCTGGTCGATGGAGGCGTTCGCGGGCGGTACGCCGGCCAAGGAGCTGCTCGACGCGGTCGTACCGGACCGGCCGGTGTACCTGCCCAACCGGGACCATCACGGCGCCTGGGTCAACAGCCGGGCGCTTCAGCTGGCCGGCATCGACCGGCACACCCCCGACCCGGCCGACGGACGGATCGAGCGGGACGCCTCCGGCGAGCCGAGCGGCACCCTCCAGGAGGGGGCGATGCAGCTGGTCGGCCGGCTGACCCCGCCCGCGACGCCCGCCGACCGGCTGTCCGCGCTGCTGCGCGCCCAGCGGCATCTGCACGCGCTCGGCATCACCGCCTGGCAGGACGCGCTGGTCGGCGACTTCCTCGGCATGGACGACCCGGCCGGGGCGTACCTCGCCGCGGCGCGGGACGGTTCCCTCACGGCGCGGGTGCGAGGCGCCCTGTGGTGGGACCGGGAACGCGGCGCCGAGCAGATTCCCGAACTGGTGGACAAGCGCCGGGAGTTGAGCCACGGTCGGTTCCGGGCGGGCACCGTGAAGCTGATGCTGGACGGGGTCGCCGAGAACGGTACGGCCGCGCTGCTCGACCCCTATCTGGACCGGTGCGGGTGCGCGACCGCCAACCGGGGCAAGAACTTCGTCGACCCGGACCGACTCCCCGCGTACGTGACCGAGTTGGACGCCCTCGGCTTCCAGTGCCACTTCCACGCGCTCGGCGACCGGGCCGTACGGGACGCGCTGGACGCCGTCGAGGCGGCACGCGCCGCGAACGGGCCGGGCGACACCCGGCCGCACCTCGCCCACCTCCAGGTCGTGCACCCGGACGACGTACCGCGGTTCGCCGGGCTCGGCGCCACCGCGAACATCCAGCCGCTGTGGGCCGCGCACGAGCCGCAGATGGACGATCTGACGATCCCCTTCCTCGGGCCCGAACGGGCCTGTTGGCAGTACCCGTTCGGGGCGCTGCTGCGGTCCGGGGCGCGGCTCGCGGCGGGCAGCGACTGGCCGGTGAGCAGCCCCGATCCGCTCCAGGGCGTCCATGTCGCGGTGAACCGGGTCGAACCGGGCGGCGGCGGACCGGTGTTCCTGCCCGGGGAGCGGCTGAGCCTCGCGGACGCGCTGACCGCGTACACGGCCGGGTCGGCGTACGTGAACCACCTGGACGACACCGGCCGGGTGGCCGTCGGGGCGCTCGCCGACCTGGTGGTGCTCGACCGGGACCCGTTCGCCGGTCCGCCGGAGGCGATCGCGGAGACGGCCGTGGCGCTCACCTACGTGGGCGGGGAGCGGGTGTACGGCGCACCGTGATTCAGCGGGCCTGCTGGAACGTCCGGCGGTAGGCCTGCGGGGACACCCCGATCGCCGCGTGCAGGTGCCGGCGCAGCGAGGCGCCGGTGGCGAAGCCGACCTCGGCGGCGATCCGGTCCACCGGCAGGTCGCCGGCTTCCAGGAGACGGCGGGCGCGGGCGACGCGCTGCTGGATCAGCCAGCGGCCGGGGCTGAGGCCGACCTCGTCGTGGAAGCGGCGGGCGAAGGTGCGCAGGCTCATCCGGGCGTGGCCGGCGAGGTCGGTCAGGGTGAGCGGCTCGCCGAGGCGCTCCAGGGCCCACAGGCGGGTCCCGGCCGTGCTCGCCGCGCCGCGCTCCGGGACGGGCTGCTCGATGTACTGGGCCTGGCCGCCGTCCCGGAACGGCGGGACGACACAGCAGCGGGCGACGAAGTTGGCCAGCTCGCTGCCGTGGTCGGTGCGCACCATGTGCAGGCAGACGTCGACCCCGGCGGCGGCGCCGGCCGAGGTGAGGATGCGGCCGTCGGCGACGAAGAGGACGTCCGGGTCGAGGTCGACCTGCGGGAAGCGGCGCCGGAACGGCTCCGTCATGTGCCAGTGGGTGGTGGCGCTGCGGCCGTCGAGCAGGCCGGCCTCGGCGAGGACGAACGCCGCCGTGCAGATCGAGACGATCCGGGCGTCCGGGCGGATACGGGCGAGGGCGGCGGCGACCTCGGCGGGCAGTTCGTCGGGGATGTACGCCGGGGGCATCGAGGTGACGACCACCGTGTCCGCCGTGTCCAGGATCTCGGGTCCGTGCTGGACGCCGATCGTGAAGTCGGCGCTGCTGCGCACCGGCCGGCCGTCGACCGAGCAGGTCAGCACCTCGTAGTGGCCGTCGGCGGCGCCGAGGATGCGGCTGGGGATGCCCAGCTCGAAGGGGTAGACACCGTCCAGGGCCAGCACGGCCACCCGCTCGGGGCGCCGGGGACGCAGCGGTACATCAGGCATGGCAGGATCCTATCGAAAGGTGACCATCATGCCATTTCCCGGCCGCGTGAACCCGGGCAGGCTGGGTGACCATGAGCGATGTGAACACGATGCGAGCCATCAGCCAGGACGTCCTCGGCGGTCCCGAGGTACTGCGGGAAGTGGAGCTGGAGCGGCCGACGCCGGGGCCGAACCAGGTGCTGGTCCGGGTGCGGGCCGCCGGGGTCAACCCCACCGACTGGAAGCACCGGGCCCTCGGCGTCTTCCTGGGCGAACCGCCCTTCGTACTGGGCTGGGACGTGTCCGGCGAGGTCGCCGAGACCGGGATCGGCGTCGCCGCCTTCGCGCCGGGCGACGAGGTCTTCGGCATGCTGCCCTACCCCTACGGCGCCGGCTCGCACGCCGAGTACGTGCTCGCGCCGGTGCGTGCCCTCACGCGCAAGCCGGCCTCCCTCGACCACGTACAGGCGGGCGCACTGCCGCTGGTGTCCCTGACCGCCTGGCAGGCGCTGACCGAGCACGCGGACGTCCGGCCCGGGCAGCGCGTGCTGATCCACGCGGCGGCCGGCGGGGTCGGGCACGTGGCCGTGCAGATCGCCAAGGCGCGGGGCGCGTACGTGATCGGGACGGCGAGCGCGGGCAAGCACGACTTCCTGCGCGAGATCGGCGTGGACGAGCCGGTCGACTACCGCACGACCGATGTCACCGAGGCCGTGCGGGACGTCGACGTCGTCCTGGACACCCTCGGCGGGGACACCTCCGTCGCCTCGCTGCGGACGCTGCGGCCGGGCGGAGTCCTGGTGTCGATCCTGCCCGTGGGCTCCCGGGAGCTCGACGACGAGGCCGAGCGGCTCGGCGTACGGGCCGTGCGCATGCTGGTGGACGCCGACCGCGCCGGGATGGAGGCGATCGCGGAGCTGGCGGCCGCGGGGAAGCTGGCGGCGACGATCGCCGGGACGTTCCCGCTGGCCGACGCGGCGAAGGCGCACGCCCTGGGCGAGACCGGCCGGACGACGGGGAAGCTGGTGCTGCTGGCCGGCTGAGGACGAGCACCGGGCGTTCCCCGGACATCCGGTCGCCAGGCCCCGAAACCCGTCGACATATGTCAATCGAACATGCTCAAATTCCTCCCGCGGAGGGTAACTTGACGGTCGGGGACTGACCCGGAGCGGCCGGGCGCGGTGGGAGGTGAGACGGTCGTGCGGGACGAGCGCGCACCCTTCCACCGCCATCTGCGCGTCTACGAGCACCGGGCGCACACGGTGCTGGAGCTGCGGGGCGAGATCGACCTCGTCTCGGCGACGGAGATCGGCCCGCTGCTGGACCGGTTCACCGGCCGGCCCGGCGCCCGGGTCGTGATCGACCTGGGCCCGGTGGAGTTCTTCGACTGCTCGGGGCTGCGGCTGCTGCACCGGGCCCGCACCCGGGTGCTGGACAGCGGCGGGCAGCTGTACCTGGTGTGCGCGCAGCCGCTGACCCTGCGGGTCCTGGAGGCCACCGGGCTGTCCCGGTTGCTGCCCGCGTATCCGAGCCTGGACGCGGCCCTGGCCCGGCCCGGAGCCGCGTCCGGGTCGCTGTGACCGGCAGCTGCCCCGCGCGCTACGCGTGCTCGAACAGGGCGCTCACCGATTCACCGTTGTGAATGCGCCGTACCGCCTCGGCCAGGGCGGGGGCGATGGACAACACCCGGAGTTTTCCGGTGTGTTCGTCCTCCGGCACCGGAACGGTGTTGGTGCAGACGATCTCCAGGACGTCCGGCTGCTCGCTCAGCCGTTTGACGGCGCCGCCCGCGAACACCCCGTGCGTGCACGCCACCCGGATCGAGCGAGGCCCCGACTCGCGGAGTCTGTCGAGGAGTTCGAGCACGGTGCTGCCCTTGGCGATCTCGTCGTCCAGCACGATGACATCGCGGCCGCTGACGTCGCCGATGACCGAGCTGATGCTCACCCGGTCGTCGGCGTAGCGCTGTTTGGCGCCGGCCGCCACCTGCGCCCCGATCAGCCGGGCGAAGGCGGCGGCCTGCTTGGCGTTGCCGAGGTCGGGCGAGACGACCGTGGTGCGCGTCAGGTCGTACTGCCTGAAGTGCGCGGCCAGTTCGCGCAGCGCGTGCAGATGGTCCACCGGCACCGAGAAGAAGCCGTGCACCTGCGGGGCGTGCAGGGTCATGGCGAGCACCCGGCTGGCGCCGGCCGCGACCAGCAGGTCGGCGACCAGACGCCCGCCCAGCGAGATGCGCGGCGCGTCCTTCTTGTCAGAGCGGGCGTAGGAGTAGTGCGGCATGACGACCGTGATCCGGGCCGCCGAGGCGCCCCGGGCGGCGTCGCACATCAGCAGCAGCTCCACCAGGTGCTCCTGCACCGGCCGGACCAGCGGCTGGATCAGGAAGACGTCCCGCTCCCGGCAGTTGGCCTGGAGCTGCACCTCCAGGCAGTCGTTGGCGAACCGGCTGACCCGGGTCGGGCTGAGCGGCACTCCGAGGTGGGCGCAGACCTCCCGGGCAAGTCCGGGATGAGCACTGCCGCTGAAGACGGAGATGTCCCGCACGATCCGCTCCTCGCCTGATCGGCACCGGCTGCCGGGCTCATGCTACTGGCCCCGCCCGCACCGGTAGAGCGTCTGCGCGGTGGCCGTCGCCCCGATGCGCCCCGCCGCGGACGGCGCCGCGGCGGCGGAGTCCGCGGCGCCGTAGGCCGAGGCCGGGACCTCGGTGCAGGTGGCCTGCACCCAGGCGGTGATCTGCGTGGCGGCCGTCTGTCCGGCGGCCGGCGCGGCCTGCTTCGCTGCGCCGTCAGCCGTCCGCTCACCGGTGGCCGCCTGCCCGGCGCCCCCGAACACGGCGCCCATGCCCCGGCCGCCGCCGAGCAGCACGTACTGCACCTTGCCGCTCTCGACGAGTTGCTGGAACTGCCCCTCGGTCGGGAACGGCACGCGGCCGCTGAAGCCGCCGACCGGCAGCACGTGGGCGCCGGCCGCCAGGATGTACGGCGATGCCGTGCTCCAGCTGGTGGTGGCGAACAGGTAGGCCGCGGAGCCCTGGTGGGCGCGGGTGTAGTCGAGCAGTTGCCGCTGCGTCGCGGTCAGCGCGCCGGTCCCGGAGGCGCCGCCGAAACCGCCCGCACCGCCCGTACCGCCCATGCCGCCGCCGGCCCCGGTCCTGGTCATGCCGCGCGTGCCGCCCCGGCTCGCCCGCCCGAAGGCGGCGCCGCCGGCCCAGGCCGTCTGTCCGAGCCGTCCGCTCCCGGGCCGCGTCCCGCCGAAGCCGCGCCCGGAGGCGGACGGGCCGACCGCACCCATGGTGTTGGTGCGGTACGACGGGGCGAAGACCTGCACCGCCCAGGCGCTCGGGGCGATGAGCAGGGCGGCCAGCGCGGCGGCGAGCCCGGCGAGCGCGAACCGGCCGCCGGCCCGCTGCCCGCCCGGACGGGCCAGGAAGAGCAGCACCAGGCCGGCGACGGCGAGCACGCCCACGGCGGGCGCCAGCCACGGCGCGAAGGACGTGAACTGCCCGGCGAGATACGCGGCCCAGGCCGCCGTCGCCGCCACCGCTCCCGGCAGGGCCCAGGCGCGGGCGCCGCCGGCCCGGTAGGCGCGCCACATCAGCACGGTCCCGGCGCCGGTGAGCGCGGCGAGCGGTACGGCGATCACGCCCATGTAGTACGTGTGCCCGGCGACGCTGCCGGCGCTGAAGACCAGGAAGTAAAGGGCGAGCCAGGTGCTCCACAGGACGTACCCGGCGCGCAGTCGGTCGGTGCGGGGCCGTCCCCGGGACCACAGCAGTCCGCACACCGCGGCGATGGCGGCGATCGGGTAGAACCAGCCGGTCTGGGAGGCGAGCGACGTGCCGAACATCTTCGACCAGCCGTTCTGGTCACCGCCGAAGCCGCCACCGCCGCCACCTGCCCGTGCGGCGGCCATGCCTGCGCCCGTGGGTCCGCCCGCGTTCCCGGCCGTCCCGGAGCCCTGCGCACCCCGTGCGCCGAAGGCGCCGGAACCGCCGGGCGCGCGGTCACCGCCGAAGGCTCGGTCGCCGCTGTACGCACGGTGGCCGGCACCGCCGAACGCTCCCGTACCCGTACCGGTGCCCGCGCCCGTCGCCGGGCCGGTTCCCGACCCGGTTCCCCGGCCCGCCGCCTGGCCGGGGCCCTGCCCGGTGCGGGCGTGGCCGCCGCCTCCGCCGCCCTGGGTCGAGCTGATGCTGCCCGTCGAGGCCGCGCTGATGCCGAGCGAGGAGAAGCGGGTCAGGAAGTTGTAGCCGACGACCATGCTGAACGCGGAGTTGTTGGTGGTGCCGTCCACATAGGGCCGGTCCTGGGCCGGAGTGAGGGTGACGGCGAGCATCCACGACGCCGACACCGCGGTCATCACCACGGCGGAGATGCCGAGGTGGGCCAGCCGGCGGCGCAGTGTGAGCGGTGCCGAGATCAGGTAGACGAGGGCGAGCGCGGGCAGGACGGCCCACGACTCCAGCATCTTGGCCTGGAAACCGACGCCGACCCAGACCCCGGCCAGGACCAGCGGGCGCAGCCGGCCGGCCTGGGCGGCCCGCTGGGTGGCCTCGGCGGCCAGCAGCAGGCACAGCGTGAACATCGGGTCCTCGACCGCGGTGCGGAACAGCCCGACCGCGACGGGAGTCACCAGGAACGCCGCGCCGGCGATCAGCGCCGCGTGCACTCCGGCCCACCGGCGCACGATGCGGTGCAGCACCAGCAGGCTCGCCACGCCCTCCAGGACCTGGGGCAGGGTCAGCGCCCAGGGATGGAATCCGAAGAGCCGCGCGGACAACGCCTGTGGCCAAAGGAATCCCGGCAATTTGTCGAGAGTGATGGAATTACCGGGATCGAAAGAGCCGTAGAAGAACGCCTTCCAGCTCTCCGTCATGCTGCGGGCGGCACTCGCGTAGAACGTGTGGTACTCGCTGCGGTCGATGCCCCAGGCGTACAGCACGGCGGCGAGCACGACGAGAATCAGCAGTACAGGACGTGCGTACGCGGGCTCGCCCTGCGGTGATCGCCAAAGCTGGCGGCGATCGGCACCGGTGGGGGCGGCTGCGTCGAGGACGTTCATGGCCATGCACAGCAGTCTTCGGCACGCCGTGCGCCCACAGCGCCGATGCGGGCCCTTTTCAAGGAAACTCTCACCGCGCCAAGGGTTGTTCTTTAACCGCATGACATCGCAATTACGCCGGTCAAGTGAATTCCTTACCGACGAGGTAACGCATTTTCATCTGACGAACCGTCAGAAACAGGTCCGTACCGGAGTGTTGACGGCCACTTATCTCACCTCTTAAATCAAGGAGCGACTCACACCCCCCACAGTGAACGGAGAGTCATGGCTTCCCCACGCCTGCTCCGCAGTTGCCTCTTCGCCGCCCTGTCCGCCGCCCTGGTCGGCACCGCCGCCGCCGGCCCGGCACGGGCCCAGGCCGCCGCCCCGCACGCGGCAGCCGTCAACACCTTCTCCGACACCTTCGACGGGCCCGCGGGCGCCGCGGTCGACTCCTCGAAATGGACGCTGGAGACCGGCGACAACGTCAACAACCACGAGCGGGAGTACTACACGTCCGGCACGGACAACGCGGCCCTGGACGGCCAGGGGCACCTGGTCATCACGGCCCGCAAGGAGAACCCGGCCGGCTACCAGTGCTGGTACGGCACCTGCCAGTACACCTCGGCCCGGCTGAACACGGCCGGCAAGTTCAACGCCCAGTACGGGCATGTCGAGGCGCGCATGAAGATCCCGCGCGGGCAGGGCATGTGGCCGGCCTTCTGGATGCTCGGCACGCCGGTCAACTGGCCGGACTCGGGCGAGATCGACGTGATGGAGAACGTCGGCTTCGAGCCCTCGACCGTGCACGGCACCATCCACGGCCCCGGCTACTCCGGCTCCGGCGGCATCGGCGCGGCGTACTCGCTGCCGAACGGGCAGGCCTTCGCGGACGGCTTCCACACCTTCGCCGTCGACTGGGCGCCGGACTCCATCACCTGGTCGGTGGACGGGACCGTCTACGAGCGGCGCACCCCGGCCGACCTCGGCGGAAAGACCTGGGTGTTCAACAACAAGCCCTTCTTCCTGATCCTGAACCTGGCCGTCGGCGGCTACTGGCCCGGCGACCCCGACGGCTCCACGCAGTTCCCGCAGCAGCTGGTGGTGGACTCGGTGTCGGTGACGACGAGCAACGGCTGAGCCGCGCCGGACTCAGTGCAGTGACCAGGTGTACTTGTCCCCGCCGACCCAGCGGACCGCGTCGGGATCGTCCATGTCGTGGATGGTGATGCCGTGCGACGCGGCGGTCTCCAGTACGTCGGTGACGTTGCGGACCGCACCGATCACCTGACCGTCGATCTCCATGATCCGGAAGGGCGGCTCACCCGGCTTGCCCGGGCACACCCCGAGCACCAGGACCCGCGGATGGGAGATGTGGGGAGCTGCTTGTTCGGTCATGCACATCAGCGTAGAACGCATCCGGGTCCGGGGTGATCCGGAGCGATTTCGCCCGCGACCGACCGCAGACGGCCGGTCGCGCCGCTCCGCGCGCCCCTTCGGCGCGTCCGAGGCAGTCTTGGTCGCGTGGAACCCGTCGCCGCGCTGGAGCGGATCGCCTTCCTCCTGGAGCGGTCGCTCGCACCCGCCTATCGGGTGAAGGCCTTCCGTACGGCCGCCCGGACGCTGGCGGCGCTGCCCGAGGGCGAGGTCGCCGAGCGGACGGCAGCGGGGACGCTGGAGGCGCTGAAGGGGGTCGGGCCGAAGACCGCGCAGGTGGTGCGGGAGGCGCTGGCCGGCCAGGTGCCCGGGTATCTGCGCGGGCTGGAGGAGGACGGCGGGGGCGTGCACGCGCAGGGCGCCGGGGCCGGGCTGCGGGCGCTGATCCGGGGGGACTGTCACACCCACTCGGACTGGTCCGACGGCGGCAGCCCGATCGAGGAGATGGGGCGGACGGCGGCCGCGCTCGGCCATGAATGGACGGCGCTGACCGACCACTCCCCCCGGCTGACCGTGGCCCGGGGCCTGTCGCCGCAGCGGCTGCGCGAGCAGCTGGACGTGGTGGCGGGGCTGAACGCGCACTGGGCGCCGTTCCGGCTGCTCACCGGCATCGAGTGCGACATCCTCGACGACGGCTCGCTGGACCAGGAGCCGGAGCTGCTGCGGCTGCTGGACGTGGTCGTGGTGTCCGTGCACTCCAGGCTGCGGATGGACGCCCGCTCGATGACCCGGCGGATGGTGGCCGCCGT
Organism: Streptomyces sp. MUSC 14; assembly: GCF_001866675.1. Classification (NCBI taxonomy): domain Bacteria; kingdom Bacillati; phylum Actinomycetota; class Actinomycetes; order Kitasatosporales; family Streptomycetaceae; genus Streptomyces; species Streptomyces sp. MUSC 14. The sequence goes on along the minus strand of NZ_MLYN01000103.1, from coordinate 7,244 downwards.
ACGCGATCCGCACACGGACGTCCTCGGGCACTGCACCGGCCGCCTGGTCACGGGGCGGGGACGGCCGGAGTCGGAGTTCGACGCGGACGCGGTGTTCGCCGCCTGTGCCGAGTCCGGTACGGCGGTGGAGATCAACAGCCGGCCCGAGCGGCTGGACCCGCCGCGCCGGCTGCTGCGCCGGGCCGTGGCGGCGGGAGTGCTGTTCTCGGTCGACACCGACGCGCACGCGCCGGGCCAGCTGGACTGGCAGATCCTCGGGTGCGCACGGGCCGAGGAGTGCGGGGTGCGGGCCGAACGGGTGGTCACCACCTGGTCGGCCGACGAACTGCTGGCCTGGACCCGTGAGGGCCGGATCCCGGCGCGGGCCTGAGCGACGTGGAAAGCCCCGGCCGTGACGGGGGAATCACGACCGGGGCGGTCGGGCGGTGGGCTCGGAGGGCGGTCGCCTCCCGGCGGAGGACTCCGCCGTACCCACATTTGGTTCAACGGGCAACCATCCCCGGGTGTTCCGGAGCTGCACGTGACCCGTGTCACCGTGCGCCGGCGCCCGCCCCGGCGAGTTCGGCGGTCCGCCGTACGGCCCCCGCCTCGATGAATTCCCGCAGGTCGGCTGTGAGCCGGTCCGCGTGTGTGGCGAACAGGCCGTGACCGGCCCGGTCGTACACCTTCAGGGTGCCGTCCGGCACCAGCCGGGCCGCACGCTCGCCGGTGAGGGCCAGCGGCGCGGAGGCGTCGTGGGTGCCGTGCACGACCAGCACCGGAAGGTCGAGGCCGGGCAGCTCGTCGGCGATGTCCAGGTCGGCGACCACCGCCCGGACCCCGGTCGAGGCGCGCGGCCCGGCGGTCAGACAGAGGTCGATCACGTGACGGACGTAGGCCGGGGAGACGGCGTTCTCGGGGAACCGGACGGCGAAGAAGTCGTCCGCGAGGAGGGTGTAGTAGGCGGGCCGGTCGCGCCGGAACAGTTCCTCGTCGGCGCGGATGTCCTCGGGGGCGACGCCCTCGGGGAGGTTCGGGCAGCGGGCGATCCCGGGGCAGACGCCGGCGACGAGGGCGACGCGGTGCACGCGGGCGGTGCCGTGCCGGGTCACACAGCGGACCACCTCGGCGGTGCCGACGGAGTGCCCGACCAGGGTGACCTCGTCGAGGTCGAGGTGGTCGAGCAGGCCGTACAGGTCGTCGGCGAGGGTGTCGAGGTCGTAGCCGGACCAGGTGTCGTCGGAGCGTCCGTGGCCGCGGCGGTCCAGGGCCACGCAGCGGAATCCGGCCTCCGCGAGCGGCAGGGTCTGGTACTCCCACATCTCGTGGCCGAGGTAGGCGCTGGCGACGAAGACGGCCACGGGGCCGGCCGCGGGGCCGTGGTCGGTGTAGTGCAGTCGGGTTCCGTCGACGGGGCTGTCGAAGTACGGCATGGGGTGCCTCCTCGGCTGTCTGGACCAGGTGCGACCCCGCTCGGTCGCCCTGACATCACCGATGCTCCCCGGTTCCCCCGCGCGGGTCGATTACCCGCGACGTCATCCCCCTCGGGCCGGCCGCGGCGCCGCTCAGCGCGGGGCGCGCTCGCGCAGGGCGGCGCGCCAGGCCGGCAGGCGGTCCTCGGCGAGGGGTTCGGGACGGCGGCCGCCGCTCGCGAAGAAGTCGGCCAGGGGGAGGATCGCGGCGCCGACGGTGACCGCGTCGGGGCCGAGCCGGCCGAGGTCGATGGTGACCCGGTCGGCCGGGTGGCGCAGCGCGTACGTCGCCGCGTGCCGGCGTACGGCGGGCAGGAAGCGGGTGCCGAGCTGGAGCCCGGCCCAGCCGCCGACGATGATCCGCTCGGGCTGGAAGAGGTTGATCAGGTCGGACAGGCCCGCGCCGAGGTACTCGGCGGCCTCCTCCAGGACGGCGAGGGCCACCGGGTCGGGCGCGGTGCCCTCGGGCGGATAGGCGGCGACGAGCATCGCGGTGAGCGCGGTCTCCTCGTCGGCACGCTCGGGCGGCCGGCCGCCCTCCTCGCGCCAGCGGGCGAGCAGCGACTCGGCGCCCGCGTAGGCCTCCAGGCAGCCGGGCGCACCGCACCGGCAGCGGCGCCCGCGCACCCGGACCGTCAGATGACCCCACTCGACGGCACGCCCGTGCTCCACCTCCGGCGTGACGAGGCAGGCGCCGACGCCGGAGCCGAAGAGGACGACGACGGCGTTGCGGGCCCCGCGTCCGGCGCCGAACCACATCTCGGCCTGGCCCAGGGTCTTGGCGCCGTTGTCGATGAAGTACGGGATCCCGTCCGGGAGCCGGGAGGCCGAGCGGAGCAGCCGCTCCAGCGGTACGGCGTCCCAGCCGATGGTCTGGCCGTGCACGACGGCGCCCCGGTCCGGGGTGTGCTCGACGATGCCGGGGACCCCGACACCGACGCCGAGCAGCCGCTCGGGAACGGCCTGTGCGGCGCCGAGTACCTCGGCGATGCCGTCGCGGATGTGACCGGCGATCACCTCGGCGTCGTACCCCTGCGGCGTCAACGGGCGTTCCGTGCGCGCGAGTTCGGTCAGGGCCAGGTCGAACAGCTCGACGCGGACCCGGGTCTCGCCGACGTCGACGCCGATCATCTGTCCGCTGTGCGGGCTGACGCGCAGCAGGGTGCGCGGCCGGCCGCCGTCGGAGTCGACGCTGCCCGCCTCCTCGACCAGCCCGTCGGCGACCAGGTCCGCGACGACGTTGCTCACCGAGCCGGAGCTCAGGCCGGTCGCCGGGCCCAGCTCGAACCGGCTGAGCGGGCCGTCGAAGTACAGTTTCTGCAACACGGCCGTGCGGTTGCCCCGCCTGAGGTCGCGTACCGTGCGCCCGTTCCGCCCCGCCATGCCGCTCCCTTCACAAACCCTGCCCGACCTGCAACATACTCCTTCGGGCAGCCGGAACGCGACTTTCCCGCCATCTTAGTTCATGCTGTGAGCTAAGAGCGGCTCCGTTGTGCGCGCCCCGGGGGCCGGGTGATCTCGTCCGGCGCGGCCATGGGGTGCGGCGGAAGCCGGCCGCGGACCGGGGCACCATCGAGCCCGCTGCCGCCGCCGCGTCCCCCACCGCGCGCCCCTCCTCCGCGGCTCAGCCCGCCGCGTACACGTCCTCCACGTAACGCCCGTCCGCCACCAGCGAGTTCAGCCAGTCGTCGGCTGCGGACCCGTCGGTGCCGTGGTGGCGTTCCCGGTACAGGGTACGGAACGCCTCGCGCACGCCGGGGGCCATGCGGGAGCCGTCGCCGCACACGTACACCCGGGCGCCCGCGGCGAGCAGGTCCCAGACCTCGTCGGCCTCGGCGGCGATGCGGTGCTGGACGAACAGGGCGCCGTTCTCGGGCGCCGCGCTGAAGGCAGGGCGCAGCGAGACGGCACCGGCGGCCTCGGCGGCGGCCAGCTCGTCCGCGTGCAGGTAGTCGGCGTCGGGGGCGTCGCAGCCGAAGTACAGCAGCGCGGGCGGGAGTTCGGCGCCCGCGGCGCAGGCGGCGGCACGGTCGGCGACGGCGCCGCGGAACGGGGCGAGGCCGGTGCCGGCGGCGATCATGACGACCGGCGCCGAGCCGTCGATCCGGAAGACCTCGCGGCAGGGCTGGACCCGGGCGTACACGGTGTCGCCGGGCTTCAGGGCGGCGAGGTGGCCCGAGCCGGTGCCCCGGTAGCGGCCGCGGCCCGAGCGGGCGGGGGCGTCGAGCACCGAGACCATGAGGTCGACGTGGCGCGCGTCCGACGCCGGGGAGGAGGAGACCGAGTAGTGGCGCGGCGTGAGCGGGGTCAGCAGGTCGAGCAGGAGCGGCCAGCCGAGGGCGCCGCGCAGGGCGGGGTGGTCCTCGACGAGTTCCAGCAGGGTGCGCGGGTCGTCGTCGCCGAGCGCGGCGAGGGCGGCTCGCTCGGGCGGGCAGGGGTTGGCCTCGGCGAGCAGGGCCCGCTGCCGGGCGGTCGGACGCTCCTGCAACTCCACGTGGTGCGTCAGCAGTTGACGTACCGTCAGCGGACGGTCGACGGCGAGGCCGTCGCGGCGCGGGCGGGTGGCCCGGATGTCCAGGACGGCGTCGGCGTCGAGGCCGAACGCGGCGAGCGCGCGGTCCACCGGCTCCGGCGCGTTGGCCGGGAGCACGGTGAGGTGGTCGGCGGTGCGGTAGGTGACGCCCTCGGGCAGGGCGATGCGCAGGAACCGCTTGGTGCGCGGGTAGCCGGGCGCGGTCAGGTCGTGGGCCTCGGTCACCGTCATCGGGACCAGCTCGTGCCGCTCGGCGAGGGCGTCCAGCGGGCCGCCGGCCAGGGTGCGGACCTCGTAGGCGTGGGCGGGCTCGTCCGTGGTTCCCGGCGCGGCGTCGGGGTCGCCGTACTCGGTGAGCAGGGCGGTGCGCAGCCGGGCGGTGAACTCCCGTACGGCGCCCGTCAGATCGCCGGAGGCGTCGGCGGCGGCGCGCTCGGTCAGCCGCGTCGCGCCGAGCTCGGCGAGGCGGGCGTCGACGCGGGTGGGGAAGTGCTGGTAGGTGGCGGCCCAGTTGCGGTCGCCGACGCCGAGGACGGCGTAGGTGACGCCGGTCAGGTCGCAAGCGGCGTCCAGCCGGGCGGCGAAGGCGGTCGCGTCGTCGGTGGGGCGGCCGTTGTAGGAGGCGGCGGTGATGACGACGGGCCGGTCGGTGGGCAGCCCGTCGGCGTACGCGTCCAGGGCGGCGACCTCGGTGGCGCAGCCGACGGCGGCGGCCTCGTCGGCGAGCTGCGCGGCGAAGGCGCGGCAGGTGCCGTAGTTGCTGCCGTGCAGGAACAGGGCGGCGGTGCCGGGGCGGACGCGGGCCGGCAGCGTGTCCGGGGTCCGTGCGGCGTCCTCCTGCGGGCGTGCGGCGCCGGGCAGCGGGGCGTGGACGCGGTCGGCGGCGGTGCGCGGGGTCAGCGTGAGGGTGAAGTCCTCGGGCTTGAGGGTGAGGGTCTCCTTGACGTGCAGCTGATAGTCGGCGTGGTCGTGCAGCCGGTAGCGGTGGACCAGCATGGCGAGCAGCATGGTGGCCTCGTGCAGCGCGAACTGCCGCCCGATGCAGGCGCGTTCACCGGTGCCGAAGGGCTTGAAGGCGTGCACCGGGCGGGCCGCCTCCGCCTCGGCGGTGAACCGCTCGGGGTCGAAGTGCTCGGGGTTGTCGCCCCACACCGGCTGCCGGTGCAGCATCGGGGCCATGACGGTGACGGCCTGTCCGGCGCGCAGCGGGATCCGGCCGCCCAGCAGGGTGTCCTCGCGGGCCCGGCGGCTGAAGGCGGCGGCCGTCGGCCACAGCCGCAGGGCCTCGTTGAGTACCTGGCGGGTGTAAGTGAGCCGGCCGATCTCGTCGTACGTCGGCTCCGGGTCGGCGTCGTCGCCCCACAACGCGTCGGCCTCGCGCTGCACCAGGCGGAGCACGGCCGGGTTCTTGGCCAGGTAGTACAGGGCGAAGGACATCGCGCCGGAGGTCGTCTCGTGGCCGGCGATGAGGAAGGTGATGACCTGGTTGCGGATGTTGGCCGGGTCCAGGGTGGTGCCGTCGGCGGGGTGCGGGGCGCTCAGCATCAGGCCGAGGAGGTCCTCGGCGCCGCTCTGGTCGGTGCCGGCGCGGGAGGTGATCACGTCGTCCACGATCTGGGCCAGATAGCCGGCGTCGGCCCGGAAGGCCGCGTCGAGGGCGGAGTGGTCCTCGCCGGGGGTGCGGGCGAGCCGGGTCATGCTCCACTCCAGGCAGCGGACCATGGACTCCACGAAGGGGTGCGGCTCGTCGCGCTCGAAGGAGCCGAAGTCGTAGTCGAACCCGGCCAGTCCGATGGTGTCGAGGGTCATGCGGGTCATGTCGTCGGGCACGTTCACGGCCCGGCCGTCACCGGCCGCGCGGTCCCAGGAGCCGATGAGCCGGCGGGCCACCTTGAGCATGACCGGGTGGTAGGTGCGCATCGAGCCGAGCGCGAAGGCGGGCATCAGGATGTCGTGCGCCTTGGCCCAGTTGGGCTCGTCGTTGTACGCCGTGAACAGGCCGTCGGCGGCGAACTCGCGCACGTTCTCCAGGGCGGGGCCGATGTGCTTGGCGAACCGGTCCTCGTCGGCGAGGTCCGCGACGAGGTCGGCGTCGGCGACGAACATCACGTCGCGGCCGTGCAGCCGGCGCACCAGCACCGGGCCGTGGGCCCGCATCAGCTCCATGACCTGCTGGATCGGGGTGTGGCCGGGGCCGGTGGCGGTGATGTCGACGACGGGGATGCCGGGCAGGGCCGCGGCCGGGTCGGGGTGCGGTGCGGTGGGGGGCATGACGCGACAACTGCCTTTCGCCGTAACGGAGTACTCGCGGTAACCGAGCACTGGATCCAGCGTGAGCGACCGGTGGCACGTGCCAGCGCCGTGGCACTACACGATCGCGCAGTCAAAACTCGGTTGCGGGGCTTGCGCCGGCCTCCGGGAGGCGTGCGGTTTGCCGCTGGCCTGGATTCTCGTCTTGGATGAGCAGGAATCGACCAGCGGCGATCGACGAGCGTGGACCGACGAGCACGGACCGGGAGGGACGGCTCGGCGCATCGGGAGGTGGACATGGACCTGGGGCGGGCCGACGCGGTGGTCTGGCGCAACCGGGCCCTGCTGGTCTTCGACCGGGTGTCGGTGCCGGTCGCGGTGTGCGACGTGTACGGCCAGGTGGTGCTGGCGAATCCCGCGATGGCGGCGGAGTGCGGTACGACGCCGGGGCGGCTGCGTGGCCGGGACGTGCTGGAGCTGTTCCGGCCGCAGGAGGCCGGGCAGGTGGAGCGGATCGCCGAGGCGCTGCGGCTGCGGCACCGCTCCCGCTACCAGGTGTCGGTGCGCTGGCGCGCGCCCGGCGGGGCGGAGCGGTTCGGGGAACTGACGGCGGACCCGGTGAGCGACACCGTGGACGAGACCCCGGCGCTGCTGGTGATGCTCCGGGTCCAGGGAGAGTGCGCGCCGCCCGAGCCCGAACCGGCACCGGTCACCCCGGTGGAGGGGCGGGTGCTGGCTCTGCTGGCGGGCGGCGCGAGCACGGCCGAGGCCGCCCGCGAACTGGGCCTCAGCAAGGACGGCGTCACCTACCACCTGCGTCGGCTGTCGGCCCGCTGGAACGCGGCGAACCGCACCGAACTGGTCGCCCGCGCCTACGCGTCCGGCGTCCTCAGGCCAGGAGTGTGGCCACCCCGGGCACGGAGCGGGACACCGGAAACGGACTAGGACCCTCCGGCGCGCCGAAGCGGGCCAGGGTGTGCCAGACCATCTCCGGCTGCCGCACCCCGCGA
>NZ_MLYN01000102.1:0-14246 GCF_001866675.1 Streptomyces sp. MUSC 14 | reverse complement strand
CGAACCTCGCTCGGTATGCGCATACCACACCGACGCAGAGACCGTGAAGCAACGCGTTGATTCTTTACGAGCCCTAAGTGGTCGGCGCCGTAAGTCCTTCGGGGGTTGACTTCGGGCCCGGTGTTGTACGTGGTGGTGTCTGGTCAGATGTCGGGGGCAGCGAGGTGCGGCACCCAGCTTGTTGGTTGCCACAATTGCTCACTTTTGAGAACGCATCTCGGTGCTGAGCGGTCTCGTGGGCAAGGCCCTCGGCGTTGGCCAGTCTGGCTGGCCAGACTCCTCGCGAGCTGTTCGCGGTTCAGCGTTCGAGCGGAAGCAGGGCTCCGGCTCGCTTCACCGTGCGGATGACGGGGGCCGTCTCCATCGTGTGGATCGCGTCCAACGAGGCGATCCGCTCGGTCAGGTACCGCGCAAGGTCGAGGGAGCTGCGCCAGTTGACGGCTGCGAGCAGATTGGTCGGCCCCGTGGTCTGCGCTACGAGTGACACTTCCGGATGCTGGGCCATGGCGGAGGCCACGGCGGTGAGCCGCGAGGGTCGCACGGACATCCACAGGCGGGCTTCGGTGCCGAAGCCGAGTACCGCTGGCGGGATGTCAACGAGGAAGATCAGCATGCCGGCTTGACGCAGGGTGGTGAGCCGTCGTCGCACGGTCGATTCGGACCATCCGGTTGCGGCGGCGAGTTCGGTGTGGCTCACCCGTCCGTCCTGTGACAGGAGGTCGAAGAGCGGGCGGTCCGCAGGCCCCAGGGAGATGTCGCTGTCGTCTGTGGGCGGCGGGGTGAGCAGCGCGCTCTGTTCTGAGGTGAGGCGGGCAGGGCCGGCCCAGTTGTTGGGCAGGGCGTAGTTGCCGAGCAGCAGGTGGGCGGAGACGGAGGTGATGCGGCTGGTTCTGGGGAGTTTGTGCAGTAGCAGTGCTTCGCTCTCGTCGGCGGTGGGTGTTTGGACGCTGCACGAGATCTCGGTGCCGCCGGAGAGCAGGTAGACGTAGGAGGTGTCGGGGCGGGCGGCGAGGGCTTTGGCGATGTCGATTGCTGCGTCCGGGGTGCACTGCAGCCGGATGGTCCAGGCGTTGTAGCCGAGGCGAGCGCCGTTGAGGGCCCCGACCACACGGAGAATGCCGGCGGTGCGCAGGCGGCGGTATCGGCGGGCAACGGTGTTCTCGGAGATTCCGAGGACTTCACCGATGAGGCGGAGCGGGGCCCGGCCGTCGATCTGCAGGGCATGCACCAGTCTCTGACCGACGTCATCCAGGAGGTGAAGGCCGTGTAGGTGGTCCCGGCTATCTCGGCGTCCGAGATCCAGCACTGCCCCTCCTCGTCCCACACGGCCCTGGGGTACTTGACACGCCGGCCTGACCGTCTACCAGGTCCTCGACGTTCTTCAGGACCTGTTGAGGTGCTGGACCGGCACCTGTACCACCTGCGGCCGCCCCCTCACCGCAAGCAGTACCAGAGCCAGAACCTAACGAAGCACTACTAGTGTCCTGCGCCAGTAGTGGTTCGTTAGATGTTGTGTGACTTCTGCTGCTGGTGCGTCAGTCCCTCGTCGGGGTCCGAAGGTGGAGCCGTTGCTTTTGGCCGAGGACGAGCGTGTGGTGCTGGTGCGGTGGACACGCCGGGCGAAGACGGCCCAGGCGCTCGCTCTGCGGGCGCGGATCGTCTTGGCGTGCGCCGGCCCGCATGTGCCGCCGATCGTGGAGGTGGCCCGGAACTTAGGACTTGTCCGCCCGATCATGTGACTGTTCCACACTAGGGCCGTTGCCATGAGCATGGGGCGTGGTGATCTGACAGATGCCGAGTGGGAACGACTGCGGCCGTTCCTGCCGGTCAGTAATGGTCGTTGTGGTCGGTGGCGGGATCACCGGCAGGTGATCGACGGGATTCTGCACCGGGTGCGGACCGGGGTGCAGTGGCGTGACCTGCCCGAGCGGTTCGGGCCGTGGAAGACCGTGTATGAACGCCACCGACTGTGGTCGGCCGATGGGACTTGGGAACGTCTGCTCCAGCAGGTCCAAGCCGCAGCCGACGCCGCGGGCGAGATCGACTGGGATGTCTCGGTGGACTCCACCATCGTGCAGGCTCACCAGCACGCGGCCGGTGCTCGTACGGCCCCGCCGCCTGTGCCCGCATCCAAGGGGGCCCAGGCAGTAGAACACCAGGGCGAAACGGCGGGGCAGAGCCTGCCCGCCCGGTTGGTGGAGGTGGTGCTGGAGGTGAGGGCCTGGGTCGCTCGCGAGGCGGGTTCACCAGCAAGCTGCACCTGAGCGCGGACGGCCGCTGCCGCCCCCTGTCGCTGGTCGTCACGGGCGGGCAGCGGGCAGACTGCACCCAGTTCAAGCGGGTCCTGGACAAGATCCGCGTCCCCAGGACCGGTCCCGGAAGGCCGCGTAAGAAGCCCGGCAGTCTGGCCGCCGACAAGGCATACAGCAACGGGCCTTGCCGCCAGTACCTGCGGCGGCGGGGTATCCGGCACACGATCCCGGAGAAGAGCGACAGCCAGGCTGTCCGCCTGCGCAAAGGCTCACGTGGCGGCCGGCCACCCGGCTTCGACGAGGACCGCTATAAGAAACGCAACACCGTCGAGCGTGCGATCAACCGCTTGAAGCAGTCCCGGGCGGTCGCCACTCGCTATGACAAGCGCGGCTACGTTTTCCTCGGCACCGTCACCGCAGCCGCTCTTGTCATCTGGCTCCGAACATGACCACTCGAACAAGTCCTAGGCTTTACCCGTGTTCGACCAAGATCCTTTCACTGTCTGCTATCCCGCCCTTCTGCCGTGGGCGCAGCCTTCCCAGCGGGACGATCTTCACCTTGCCATGCGGACCGCCGTGGAACGCTCGCTTGTGGTGCTGTGGGGCCACATAGACCCGGAGAAGCCGGCTACTGACGCTGACGTCCACGCGATCGTCGCTGCCTCTGACGCGTACGTCCAGGGCTGGTTCGACGCTGTGATCCGCCCGGCTGCCCTCTACCCCCCGAACAACTGGGGATGGCCTTCCTCGCTGGGGGCGTGGCTGGATGCCTCCAAGAGCCACGGCCGAGGCAAGGCCTTACGTCACACCATCGCCCAGAACCTCGACTTCTTCGCCAGGTTCCCTTTCTGGGGGACGCTGGAACTGGTCGAACACGCCGAGCACGCCGCCCGAACGACGACGGGGACTCCCCGGCAGCGAGCTGCCGATGCCACTGCTGAGGCCCTGCGGTGGGCGTGGGCCCGTCACGCCGACAGACTCGGCTGGGACGACGCCGAGTGGTACGAGTACGTGGAGGTGCACGAGCTGATCGGCTGGACGACGGCTGCGCTGCAACTTCCCGGGGTGAGGCCGTCCCAGGCTGCCGACCGGGTGGAAGAGATCGCCGGACAGAAGTGGGAGGACTGGTCACCGTGGACGTCGGATGAACTACCGGCACCGTTCATTGCCCAGGCGGCGCAAGCTGTGGCGGACTGTGTGACGGCAGGCGCGGCTCCGTCTTCACCGCCCTGGTCATCTGGCTCCGAACATGATCGGGCGGACAAGTCCTAGCCGATCGAGAAGGTGGCGCCGGGGGCGGCGTAGTCGACGAAACCTCCGAACCGCGCCGAGGCACGCGCCACCGCTTGCTGCGGCGTGAGGAAGCGGCCGACGTGCGTGACGATGAGTCGGCCCGCCCCGGCCGTGCTGGCTGTGTCACCCGTGTCCTCGGGCGTGTGGTGCACCTGTTCGCCCTCGACCGGTGCCTGTGCGCTCTCGGCTTCGCACAACAGCACGTCGCATCCCTCGGCCAGCTCCGTGAGGCTCGGGCACGGTGCCGTGTCCCCGGAGTACACCAGTGATCTGCCTGCCGCCTCGATACGCACGGCGAAAGCCGGAATGCCGTGCGACACCGCACGGCTGGTCAGCCGGAGCGAGCCAATGGCCGCCTGGTGCCCGTCGTGCAACTCGGCAACGGCGAAGGCGGATTCAATCGGGCTGCGGGCTGGAGGGTTGGTGAGAAAGCCAGCCAGCCGGTCGGCGATTCCAGGCGGACCGTAGAGAGGGATAGGCTCTGCGAGGTGGATGTCCGCGTACAGGGCTCCGTAGTACGCGGTGAGCAGGTCCGCGCTGTGATCGGCGTGCAAATGCGAGATCCAGATCGCATCGAGCTCGTCCAGCCGCACATGCTGCTGGAGTGGGCCGAGCGTCCCGCTGCCCGCGTCCACCCAGATACGGGTGTCCCCACTCGACACCAAATAGCCGGAACAAGGATTGTGCACGCTCGGGTAGGGCGTTGCGCAGCCCAGGACCGTGAGGCGAAGAAGCTCGTCACTCATCCCAAGATCTTAGAACACACGATCGACAAGTCTTGACGATTACTCGTCCACCGAACCGTGCCTGCTCACCACGACGCGGCTGGGATGCATCTGGACGAGGGAATGAGGGCAAATCCGGTCCGTCAAAGGTGCCGACAGCGGCGCTTGAAGCTGGTCTGACGGCTCCCTGGACTGCGCTGAGGTGCAGCCGGGCAAAGATCACTCCAACACAGGCCGGAATCCTGTCTTCACCTGTCGTGGATCTGTCAACATCCCTAACGGGCCGCCCAGTCCGGTCCAATCAGACTCACAGGGGGATTCCTTCACATGTCCGTACGTGCTCGTGTGCACGCCGCTCTCGCCGCAGTCGGTCTCACCGCAGCTCTCGTGACCATTCCCACCGCGGCCGCCAGCGCCGACTCCTGTCCGACCCCGATCGGGCTCAACGGCAGCAACATCGTCCTGCGGGTGAACACCGGCTTTGGGCAGCACAGCGATACAACCATCGGGAATCTGTACCTCGGCTACTTCGGCGGCACCTGTCGCCAGACGTACGCCGAGATCCGCTGGAACGGCTCCCCGGATCCCGCCAGCGGCACCATCTACATCAACGACCCGTTCAACACCGCAGTCGGCAAGGTCAACTTCAACGTCCCGGCCGGCTACACGGGAACCAGCACGTCCGGACTCATCTCCATCGACCACGACCCCTGGAACACCGCCTATCCCTACCCCAAGTCGTTCCAGGCAGCCGCCGTGATCAACATCGACAACAACTACTGCGTGACGACGATCGCGACTGCAGCGCATCAGTACTCAACCGGCGGGATCTCCGGCAGCAGCGACACGACCTGCACCACTCACTTGTAATTCCCCAGGACAGTCGGCCCTGGCGCTTCTGCCCGGCCTAGACACATTCACCGTCGCGCTGACCGCGGTCGGTGCCGAACCGGGCCGCACCCGTCGGCCGCCACTGACCGCGATCATCCTCGTGACCGGCGTCGTCCTGCTGACGGCGCTGTCCTGTCCGTCCTGACACCAGCCCAGCGACACAGCGCCACGTTGGCCCGGCGGCGCAGTGCCGGGTACCTCAGCCCCACAGCTTGCGGGTGAACTTCTTCGCCCACTCCACCCGCTCGTGGTGCGGGCCATGAGGCGTGCACGGGGAGTTCGGGCCGGCCTGGCACTTCGGGCAGGTGACCTCCGTCGCATGCCAGGTCCGCGCCGCCGAGCCCGCTGTCTCCTGCGGTTCCCGCTCTGCCCTGCGCGGCCGAGGAGGCCGGGCTTTTGCCGGGGCAGGCTGCGGGGCCTGGTGCTGGCGTTTGTCGCGGGCGCCCGTCTGTTTCTCGCGTGGGCCAATGCGGTCGTCGCTCTCCAGGACGCGGCGCAGGCGTTCGTCGTGGGGAAGCTGACGCTTCTCGCTGGGGCCGACGCGATCGTCGTTGTCGCACAGGTTGCCAGGTCCGGCGTGGCATCGCGGGCACACCGCTCGGTACCAGTCGCCGCGTGGCACCCGGTGGTGCAGCCGGGCCGCAGTCTTCTTCCCCGCCTTCTGCGCCTGGCCCTCCCAACCGACCTTCGGCCTCCGCTCCTGGAGGGGATGTGCGGGGCTGACCCCACGCTCGCACGCCTCCGGGGCCGGTTGCATCGGCCCGGCAGGGGCCCCGACCTGATGCCCAGCCTCCTTTTGCTGCCGGGCCGTCTTTTGCGCGGCTTTCCGCTCGTCCACGATCAGCTGCAGCCGCTCCACGTGGCCATCCTTGCGCGGCTTCCCACTGCTGGGCCCCTCGACCAGCACACAGTCCTTGCCTTGCTCCGCGTTGCAGCGCGGACAGCTCCGCTGGATCCAGTACCGCCGCGCCACGTGCAGCTGCTCCTGCGGCCCCAGCGCCACCCGCTTCCTCCAGACCTCCACACGCCGCGCTTCACCACCCTTCAGCAGCTCTCCGGCCGACGCCGCGGACCGCAGGAGCTCCTCCACCAGAGGGCGCAGACCGGACGTGTACGCGTCGCACCCGCGAAGACGATTCAGGGCGCTGCGGACGCGAGCTGCAGCCCTTCGTGCTTCCCTTTCAGTGTCAGCCTCCGCTTCGACCGCGTCCCGCGTGAGGTCGTCCAGGCTCTCGAAGTACTTGACTGCCCGCTCGTAGACGGCGGACTCGACGTCCGTGCGGTCCCCCGCTGCCGTCGCGTTGACGCGAATCAGAAGCCTGCGCACCCGCCCAGGCCTCTGCTCAGCCACCGCCCTCTTCAAATTGTCGAACAGCTTGCGGCGCTCCACGTCCTGCTCGACCAGCCAAATCCCCGCGTGACGAACCGCAGCCTCAAGCTGCTCCCGGAACTCCCCCTCCACACCGGCCAGATCCTCGATCTCCCCGCACACCTGCTTCACCAAAGGCACGGACTCGATCCGCCGCGCATACACAAGCCGACGCAGCAGCGCTTGGCCGCGCGCCGTCGGCTCCGGCACCTTCCTCGTCTTACCGGGCGACCACAACGATGGACACGGCGCGCTACGGGCCTGAACGATCTTCTCGACCGCCGGCGTCGACAACCCGCGCTCCGTCAACTCGCACTCGTCCAGTGCGAACCATTCGATCGGCCTGGCGAACGCCTCGGTCCCGATCCTCACGTGGCGCGCGGTGCCCACGCTGTCCAGGCGGATCCGATGTACGTACCAGCGGCGGATCAGTGTGTCGCGGTCGACCGGCACCGTCGTTCCGAGGACCGGCTCCACACCGTCGTCCCACACGGGTGCCACCGCCTGGTCCAGGTGCACTCGAAGGGCACCGTGTTGCCAGCGGACGTCGACGACGGAGCCGAGCGGTACCCCATTGGGGCGGGTGTACTCGAAGGTGGCATGTTCTCCGCGGTCGGTGAGCCAGGCCGCGGCCGCCGCCTTCACGTACAGGTGGTCCGCACTGTTCACGCCGCGGGCACGGCCGCACACGTGCGGCAGTCCGTCCGGATCTGCGTGATGGGCGAAGTGACAGACCCGATCCGTGTAAAGCTTCGTGGTCAGCTGGCCGCCGCAGCCGCCGAGCAGGGTCCCGCACCAGAAGGTGTCGCTCTCGTAGCGGTGACGGAAGGCGTCCAGCTCGATTGCCTCCATCGGCAGCATCAGCGGCTCTTCCGAGTCCGCGCTGCCCAGTACCGCCGTCTGGATCCGTCGTTTGTCAGCCTGCACAAACTCCCCCATCCCGTCCTGCCAACTCAGCGTGTCATCAGTGGAGTTCAGCAGCTAGATCGCCTTTCGGCTCTGCTCATGCCGTACGCCCCAGCTGCGATGCGTCCGCTGATCGCGCCGTCTGCGGCTTGCCCCTGCCGGGCAGCACGCTCGGCCCGGGCCCGGAACACCGCCTGGGCGTGGGTTGCGGCGGCTTCACGGCGACGCTGGGCGCGGGTCTGCTCGATCAGAGCCAGCGCATCGCCCGGAACAACGTCGGGCTCAGGGAACGCGCGGCGGGACAGCTCCCGCATCGCGGCGGTCTGCCGCTCCACCGCCTCCGCGATAGCCGGGTCTACCCGGTGCGGCGGTGCTGCCTCCTGGCGCGCCGTGAGCGCGCGGCGGTAGCCGTCCGAGGCGGTCTCCCGGGTGCGCACCGGCCCGGCGGGCACAGCCGCGGGCACCGGATCGGACTCGGTCGGCTCGGGCATCGACACCGTGCCGGCGGCGAGGATCCGCAGGGCGCGGACGACGGTGCGGCCGGCCGACGTGTTGGCGGCCGCGATGACGCGGGTCTGCTCCAGCCGGGTCTTCGTCGCCCAGGCCGCCGACTCCGGGCACACGGTGAACTGTCCGGTGTCGGCGTCGTAGCCGATCGCGGCGACGTGTCCGGCCAGCTCCGGGGCGATGGCCGACCCCCGCTCGCGCAGCGAGGCGCCGGCGGCCGGGAGCTCCCAGGCCCGCTCGGCCACCAGCGCGCAGATCGCGGTCCCCAGGCCCATCGGCTCGCGCCCGTTCCGGCGCACCGCACGGACGGGCCGCGGCTTCGACTTCGCCTTCTGCCCGCCGCCGTTCTGGCGGGCCTGCTCCAGCGCCGCCCGCAGTGCGACCCGGGCCAGGTCCACGCCGGATGTCTCGCTGCCGCTCATGCCTGCCCCACGGGATGTAGCCGAGGTTCAGGTGCCCGAGGTCGGCCACCTGCTGCACCTGGTCCACCAGCCGCCCGGTGAACAGCCTCCTGGCCGACGGTTCGCCGTACCGGTCAATGTGGTCGAACACCAGCTGCGGGTCCTTCATCGCGCGCACCCGCCAGTCGCGGACCTGGTCGCGGGTCAGGTCCGCGAGGACGAGCTCCTGCTCCTGGTCAGCATCGTCGACGGCCGGGACGGGCGCGGTGACCGGACGCGGCGCGGGCACCACGACCGGCACGACCGGTGCGACAGGCGCGGCCTCCACGGCGGGTACCTGCGCGGCCGCGGCTTCGGCGCGGGCCTTCGCCGCCGCCTTCCGGGCGCGGACCTGCTCCCACTCGGCCTCGCGGGCCCACGCCCCGGCTAGCCGCTGCTGGTCACCGGAACCGCCATGGGCGCCGCTGGCCTGTTCATGCTCGCGGCGCTGCACCCGGGCTCGACCTGGCTCGGCGGGGTCCTGCCTGCTGAGATCGTGATGAGCATCGGCTTGGGCATGGTCTTCGTCCCGATCTCCACCGTCGCGCTGCACGGCGTCGCACCGCACGACGCGGGCGTGGCCAGCGCCGTGCTCAACGCCACCCAGCAGGTCGGCGGGGCACTGGGAACCGCGCTGCTCAACACGCTCTACGTCGCAGCGTTCAGCAGCTACCTGGCCGCCCACCATCCCGTCACCGCCGCCGTGCAGGACGGCGCCTACCTCCACGGGTACCGCATCGCGTTCATAGCAGGCGGCAGCCTCCTCGCCCTCGCCCTGATCGTCCTGCTCGCCTTGATCAACACCAAGCGCACCAGCCCGCAAGACGCTTCGTAAGACGACGGCCGACCAGTCCGGCGAACGGCCCGCTCTTGCCACTTCCGCAATCTCAATTGCCGATTTGGGAAGCCCGATGCAGGCTCGTGCGTACGCGCGGGCCGTTGCGGACCACCGGCACCTTGATCCCGTTCGATTCACCGCAAGGGAAGAGACCATGACCACGCAGAGCTCTGGCAGCAGCACGCAGTACATCCAGGAGTGGCGCGACTGGCGCGCGGGCTGGGAGCAGTTCCTGACGCAGCCCCACGGCTGGCTGACCGCCGCATCCATCAACTGGGTCGAGGAGGACCCGCACCACTTCCCCGGCCAGCCGGGGAAGTGGTGGCAGGAAGGCACCAAGCTGTACGTCGATCCGCAGGGGCAGACGATGTCCTACGACGGCGAGTCGTTCACCGATGTCCGGGGCTTCGATCTCAGCGACGCCCCGGACGACACCCGGATCATCGCCGGCGACCTGCAGATCGGAGTCACCTACCGGGACCAGTACCTGCTGGTGAACTACGACCCGCAGGCTCCGGAGCGCACCGAGTTCCGCGGCGTGCCGACCTTCGAGCCGGACCCCGGCTGGGTCCTGAAAGGCCGACTCGATCGCCACGCCGCACCGACGCCGGTCGACTTCGACACGGTGGGCACCGACAAGTACACCTACACCTCGCCAGGCGTCATCACGTTCACCCACGCCGGGCGTGAGCACACGCTGACGCCCACCAGTTCGCCCTACGGCATGGTCGTGGTCTTCACCGACGCGACCAGCGGTGTCACCACCTACGGCGCCTGCCGTTCCCTCTCGGTTCCCGAACCCGATCAGGACGGCACCGTCGTGCTGGACTTCAACCGGGCACTCAACCTGCCCTGCGCGTTCAGCGGTATGCCCGTCTGCCCTGTCGCTCCCGCAGAGAACCGGCTGCCGTTCGCCGTCGAGGCCGGCGAGAAGACCCCTCACAGCCAGCAGCACTGACATCCCATCACTGGGAGTGGACGGCCTGGAGCCCAGCCCCGAATCCTCGGGAACTGGGCTCCGGGCGCTGCCGCTGGCAGCCGGATCGCTGGCGCCGGCGGCTCGATGCGGTCGTTATGGCACCGGGCCACCACCGCCTCGGCCAGGCGGTCCCGGGGCAACTCCACCAGGGGCACCCACCCCAACCAACGATTGCCGCGCACCGTGATTCTCATAAATGGTCCTTTGCGCGAGCAAGATCAACAGCAGGCCACCGAAGCTTCGCCGGACCCGGATTCGTTCGTTCTCCAAAGCTGCGCCATCTTGAAGTAGCTGGTCAGGGGGCTGGTGTGACGTTGTTTCGGGGCGCTCGTGCTGGTCGTGGGCGGCAGTCTGCGATGTAGATCGTCTGGCGGGGCGGTCTTGCGGATTTTCCCCCCGTCGTCGCGGGTGCCGCTCCTACGCTCCGGCGCATGAGGACCCCGAGGTGCTGGAGCGGATCGCCGCGCGACGTGCGGAGCTGGATGGGCTCGAAGAACAGCTGGCCAAGCAGTTGGCGGAAGTGCGGGCCGAGCGGGACGAGCTCGCCGTGGCCGAGCGGGTACTGCAACGGATGAGCGAGCAGATCGCCGATGAGCGGGCGGAGGCCGGGTCGCCGGTCGTTCAAGTGGCGGGTCGGGCGGTGCGGCTGATCCCGGACCGCGCGCGGGGGGTGGCCGAGTCCACGTTGCCGGCGGAGTACCAGCGCATCCTGACCGCGGTGCGGCAAGCCGCCGGTCCGGTCGCAACCCGCCAGATCGGCGAGGTGCTGGGCTTGGACGCCGGGGTGCGGGGCAAGCTGGAACCGCTGCGCGGGAAGCTGAGGAAGCTGGCCGAGCGCGGCTGGCTGCACAAACGGCCCGACGGGAAGTTCACCGCCCGTCCGTGACCGGGACCGCACAGCGGCCGGCAGCGTAACTGCGGCGCCCCCGGCGGCTGTTGGGATTGTGTGACGAAAACCAACGATCATGCCGGGGACACCGTGTCACTGGTCTACCAGTGCCGACTGCCGCTGTCCACGCACACCGTCAACCATCTCGCCGACCTGCTGCGACGGCATCTGAAGGCGATACGGTCCCGGTGGCGGGTGCTGCCACCGGGGAAGATCGCGGTGATCGTCCTGGCCGTGCTGAGGCACGACCAGCGCCTGGCCGACATGGCCGGCGGCAACGACGTCTCCGCCACCACCATCCGGCGCTGGCGCGACGAGCTGATCGCCCTGCTGGCCGCCCGGGCGCCGCGGCTGGACCGCACCCTGAAGAAGATTGCCAAACGGGGCGGTGAGGTCGTCCTGATCGACGGAACCCTCATCCCCACCCAGCGCCGCACCGGCAAGGCGAACCGACCGAACTACTCGGGGCATCAAACACCACCGCCACGGCCTGCACATCCTTGCCCTCACTGACGACAAGGGCCGCCTGATCTGGATCTCCGCCGCCCGCCGCGACCACATCCTCGCCCACCTGCGCACCGCCGGCCTCGGCGCCCTGACCGACCTCGGATTTCTCGGCCTGGACGACGAACCGGACGACCCGGCTTCAAAGCGACCCGCGCCCGCAAGCTCACCCCCGCAGAGAAGGAGGCCAACCGGGTCCTCGCCGCCGGACGCGCCCCGTCGAACGCGGCTTTGCCCACCTGAAGAACTGGAGGATCCTCACCAAGCTCCGCACTGACCCCGCCCGCGCCATCCACCTATTTCGCGCGCTGCTCGTACTGACGAACATCGAGGCCACTACAGGAAATTTATCTCCACCGCAGGCAGCCCACGACCAGCACAAGCACCCCGGAACGGCGTCACCGGGCCGGGATCGGCTGAGTGAGGTTCACCGGGTTGCCGTCGGGGTCCTGGATGTGGGCGACGCGCTGTCCCCACGGCATGTTGTTGGGGCCGCTGCGGACCGAGCCGCCCAGCGCCTCCACCCGGCCGAGCCTTTCGTCGACGTCGTCGACACCGATGCTGAGCAGGATCCGCGACGCCGCCCCGGTTCCCGGGTCCGCCTTGGCCACCAGCCCGAGGTCGGTGTCGCCAATGCGCAAGCCGAGATAGAAGACCGGGCCTTCCGCCGGTACCCGGAAGATCTCCTCAGCGCCGAACAATTTCGTATAAAAGCGGAGCAGAACGTCGTGGTCGGCAGTCACGATCACTGGCTGGATAGTGGACATGGCACTCCTGTCGAGAACGGTCGTGTCGCTGGATAGACCGTTCGAGGACGGTGAACTCATCGGCAAGACCACCCCGCCGGACGATCTACAACACAGACTGCCGCCCACGACCAGCACGAGCACCCCGAAACGAGGACACGCCACCCCGCTGACCAGCCACTTCAAGATGGCGGAGCTTCTCAGAACCCGTTCTCACTCAAAAGCGCCCTGTCCCTGATGGCCGGCTTCTTCGGCTCCGCGCACCGGGACTTCGTCGCCGTGCTGCTGACCGTGATGGTCACGACCGTCGGCATCGCTGGCCTGAGCAACAGTCAAGACTTGTGGATTCCGGAACAGGGCGAGCCTCCCGTCGCAGCACGGTGCCCAACTTGCCGAACTGACGCGGGCTGAGACCGGTGAACGGGATTATCCAGGTCCAGGTCGGCTCTGACGTCACAGGCAGCCGCGGCGTGCCGCGCCGATCCGCTTCGTCCGGCGACCTACTCGCCGACCGCTCCGTCGATTGCCTCGCGCAGCAGGTCCGCGTGGCCGTTGTGACGTGCATACTCCTCGATCATGTGCGTAAAGACGTAGCGCAGCGAGATGATCTCTCCTCGGAACTCCACCGTGTCATCAAGGGACTTGAAGGCACATGCGACGGCACGGGATCCCTCGCATGCTTCACGCCAGAACGTGAACGCCTCGTCCACGTCGGCGTCGTCGACGTGGAACTCGCCGAAGACGCCATCGACCGAGGGCCACAGGGCCACACCCTGTTCCCCACTCAGCACCATGCGGAACCAACTGCGCTCGACCTCGGCCGCATGCCTGACAAGGCCGAGCAGGGTCAGGCCCGAAGTCGGCACCGCCTTTGCCTTCAGCTGTTCAGCGGTCAGCCCCCGGCACTTCATGGCCAAGGTGGCGCGCTGATAGTCCAGGAACGAGGTCAGCGACACACGGTCGTCGGCCACCTTGGAGGGTGCCATGCGTTGGTCATCACTCATCCAGCGATCACGACAAGGGATGGGTCCACCAGGCCACCTCAGTCCGGACAGCGGACAGGACACGAGGCACCGGAGGTGCTATAGCCATAGAGGGACAGCCCTTCAGCGGGATAGTGCCGCAAGTGGCACCACACGACCAAGCCAATCCATGACTCCCCCTCACCAATGTGCAGCGATCGGGACAGCCATCGCTCAGGAGGGGACCGACAAACGAGTGGTGAAACTGGGGGGTTACTGACGTGCTGCTGAGAGACGGCCGTCGAAGGTGATGTCGAAGGCGTTGAGTGCGGTCTTCCGACGCTCTGGCACGGCACCAGCCTCTTCACCCCGCGGGATGAAGAGGCTGACTGAAGGGGCGCGGGCGGTCGCGGACTGGGCGACCAGGAGCACGTGCATGCAGCTGGCGGCCCATGTAGAGGATCTCGTTGAGCGCGTCGACGGCCGGGGAGACCTTCGGGTCGCCGGACTCGCGGATCTTCTCCCAGTAGCGGGCCAGCTGCTTCATCGTCGCGTTGACCTCTTCGAAGAGGATCAGCGACCTGGGGCCGATGGCTTTCGGATCGGCATCGAAAAGGGGGACCTGACAGGCCCGAATCCTGTCGGCCGGGGCAAGTACGGCTCGAAGATCCACTTGATCACCGAGAGGACCGGTCTGCCCCTGTCCGCCGGAATCTCGGGGGCGAACCTGCACGACAGCCAGGCGCTGATCCCGCTGGTGAAGGGCATACCGCCGATCCGCTCACGGCGCGGACGCCGACGACGCAGGCCCGGAAAGCTCCACGCCGACAAGGGATACGACTACGACCACCTGCGGCGATGGTTACGCGGGCGGGGCATCACGCACCGTATCGCCCGCAAGGGCATCGAGTCCTCAACCCGCCTGGGTCGCCACCGTTGGACCAT
>NZ_MLYN01000101.1:0-1657 GCF_001866675.1 Streptomyces sp. MUSC 14 | reverse complement strand
GCCTATGAGCACGGTGCATCGTGAAAACTGCACGTCAGATGGCCTGGCGTGCGTAGGCGTCGGGAGGCTCGGGCAGGTCCGGAGCGGTAGTCCACCGACAAGGTCGTCCGTCAGCGGGCGACTTCCCGGTTCGTCAGCACCAGCAGGGCCCGCACGAGCGCAGTCGCCCACCTGGGATCCGTGCGGACCTTGCCGAGGACACGCCAGTTCTTGAGATGGGCGAAGCCGTGCTCGACCGGGGCCCGCACCGCGGCCAGTGCCTTGTTGGACAGCTTCTGACCTCGGGTCAGGGACCGGTTGCGGGCGGCTTTGTAGCCGGTGATCACCGCGGGGTCGGCGTCCGGACCGGCATCGTCGAGTCCGACGAACCCCAGGTCGGCGATCGCGCCGAGACCGGCCGCCCGCAGGTGAGCGGTGAGTTTGTCGTGTCGGCAGGCGGTGATCTCCGAGGCGCGTCCGGGCCGCACCGCGGAGACCCATACCAGTCGGCCGCGGTCGTCGGTGAGAGCGATCACGAGCAGGCCGTGGCATTTGTGCTTGCCCGAATA
This sequence comes from Streptomyces sp. MUSC 14, assembly GCF_001866675.1. Classification (NCBI taxonomy): domain Bacteria; kingdom Bacillati; phylum Actinomycetota; class Actinomycetes; order Kitasatosporales; family Streptomycetaceae; genus Streptomyces; species Streptomyces sp. MUSC 14. The sequence goes on along the minus strand of NZ_MLYN01000101.1, from coordinate 1,109 downwards.
GTTCTTCCGGTTCTCGGTCCCGGTGCGCCTCCGGGTGCGTATCAAAGAGCCGTCCAGCAGCACCACCCCGCCACCCTTTCGGGCGATCTTCCTCAGCGCGCGGTCCAGACGCGGGGCGCGGGCAGCCAGCAGACCGACGACTTCCCGCACCCAGCGGGTGACGGTGGTGCGGTGCACCCCGTTCCCGCCGGCCAGATCGCAGGGCCGCTGGTCACAGCGCAGGACCGCCAGCACGATCCCCGCGATCTTTCCGGCGGGCAGGGCCCGCCACCGCGAGCCGATCTTCTTCAGGTGGCCGCGTATCAGGTCGGCGAGATAGCTCAGGGTGGCGCTCGACAGCGGCAGGCGGGCGGTGTAGACAAGGCCGTCAGGGCCCTCGGCGAGACCGTTGTTTTTCTTCACACCAAACTCAACTGCCGCTGGGGGCCCGTCAGTTACGGCCCACTCGCGCGGTCACGGACGTGCGGTGAACCGCCCGTCGGGCCGTTTGTGCAGCCAGCCGCGGTCGGCGAGCTTGGTCATCTTCGCCCGCAGCGGCTCCAGCTTGCCGCGCACCGCGGTGTCCAGGCCCAGCCGCTCGCCGACCGCCCTGACCTGCACCGGGCCGTCGGCCTCCCGCACGATCGCCAGGATCTTGCGGTAGTCGCCGGGCAGCGCGCCCTCATCGGTCGCGTCGCTGCGGTGCGGGATGAGCAGGACCGCCCGCCCGGCCACCTTCGCCGATACCGGAGCGGCAGCCTCGGCGTCGGCCTGGGCCTGCTCGGCCAGGCGGTTCAACACCCTTTCCGCGATCGCCAGTTCGTCCCGCTCGACCTGGACCTCCTGAAGCTGCTTGGTCAACTCCTCGGCGAGGGCGTCCAGTTCGCTCCGACGAGCGGTGATCCACTGCCGCTCCTGCATCCCGGGCCCTCCCGCGATCTCGTGGCGTGCCGACCTGCCGACGGATCGTAGGCGGGGGTCGGTCACGGGCGCAGCCGAACCCGGCAGACCGTCGGAACCGGACCTGCCCGATGATCTACGGCATAGACATCAGCCGCCGACCGGCACGAGTCCCCGAATCGTCACACACACCAGACCCGTGACCTGCGATTTCACGATGCACACCACTC
>NZ_MLYN01000100.1:0-50416 GCF_001866675.1 Streptomyces sp. MUSC 14 | reverse complement strand
GGTCGCCCGCGCCCTGCTTGTCCAGCTCGTCGTCGTCGCCTTCGACCCGGTTCTCGTAGGCCGTGTCGACGCCCTGCGCGATGTCCGGGGACTGCGCGCCGATGGACACCGACACGCCGCAGGAGGCGCCGTCGAAGCCCTTCTTGGAGGAGTCGTAGCCGATCTCCAGGATCTTGTCGCGGACGAGCTGCGCGATCGGTGCGTAGGCCTTGGTCGTGACCTCGCCGGCCACGTGCACCAGGCCGGTGGTGATCAGCGTCTCGACGGCGACCCGGGAGGTCGGGTCCTCGCGCAGAAGCGCGTCGAGAATGGTGTCGCTGATCTGGTCAGCGATCTTGTCGGGGTGGCCCTCGGTCACGGACTCCGAGGTGAACAGGCGACGGGACACAACGCTCCCTGTGGTTGCAGCGGCTGCTGGCTGATCATTTGCTGTCGGCACGAGGGCTGCGCCTGATGCCGACCTGGAACAGTTTATCGGTCGCACTCGGCCGATGGGCCACAGTCTCACCTCTCGGGAGCGCTGTGACCTGCGGCACGGGCATTCTGCCCAATGCCCGGTGGCATTGACCAGGGTCACCACACCCGAATCGAGGGGTGATCGAGAAGTGCTCGTGCGCGCCCCCAGCGGGCGTCCGCGGGGGCGCGCCGGGGCTCAGCGCAGGCGCTCGGCGACCAGGTCCCACACGGTGTCGGCCAGGGCTTCCTTGGGCCCGTGCGGCACGGGGGTCTCGCTGCCGTCGGCGCCCAGCACGACGGCCTCGTTCTCCTCGGCGCCGAACGTCTTGCGCTCCCCCACCTCGTTGACGACGAGCAGGTCACAGCCCTTGCGGGCGAGTTTGGTGCGGCCGTTGGCGAGGACGTCGTCGGTCTCGGCGGCGAAGCCGACGACCACCTGTCCCGGCCGGGCACGATCGGCGGAAATCTCCGCAAGAATGTCCGGATTCCGCACCAGGACGATCGGCTCGGGCTCCTGGCCGTCCTTCTTCTTGATCTTCCCGGCGGCGTAGGCCGCCGGGCGGAAGTCCGCGACGGCTGCGGCCATGACGACCGCGTCGGCGTCCGCCGACGCCTTCACGACGGCCTCGCGCAACTGGACCGCCGTGCCGACCGGGACGACGTCCACGCCCGCCGGCTCGGGCAGGACGGTGTTGGCCGCGATCAGCGTGACGCGGGCGCCGCGGGCGGCGGCGGTGCGGGCGAGGGCGTAGCCCTGCTTGCCGGAGGAGCGGTTGCCGAGGAAGCGGACCGGGTCGAGGGGTTCACGGGTGCCGCCGGCCGACACGACCACATGGCGGCCCTTCAGGTCGGGCACGGCGGTGCCCCGGGCCAGCACCCGGCGGCAGACCTCGAAGATCTCGGCCGGGTCGGGGAGCCGGCCCTTGCCCGTGTCGACGCCGGTGAGCCGGCCGACGGCGGGTTCGATGACGACGGCGCCGCGGCGGCGCAGCGTGGCCACGTTCTCCTGGGTGGCCGGGTGCTCCCACATCTCGGTGTGCATGGCGGGCGCGAAGACGACCGGACAGCGGGCGGTCAGGAGCGTGTTGGTCAGCAGGTCGTCGGCGAGGCCGTGGGCGGCCTTGGCGAGCGTGTCGGCCGTGGCGGGCGCGACGACGACGAGGTCGGCGCCCTGGCCGATACGGACGTGCGGGACCTCGTGGACGTCGTCCCAGACCTCCGTCGAGACGGGGTTGCCCGACAGCGCGGACCAGGTGGCGGCACCGACGAAGTGCAGCGCCGAGCCGGTGGGGACGACGCGTACGTCATGGCCCGACTCCGTCAGTCTGCGCAGCAGCTCACAGGCCTTGTACGCGGCGATTCCGCCACTGACCCCCAGAACGACCTTCGGCTTGTCCACCGTCTCTCCCCGGCTCGGAACCTACGGGACCATCACACACCACAGGCCCGGCAGTGTGACTGCCGGGCCTGTGGATAAGTCAATCGCGATCTGAAAGTACTACTGCGCGGGGCCCTCGATGGCCTCGGACGTCAGCAGACCCGCGTTGATCTCACGCAGGGCGATCGAGAGCGGCTTCTCGTGCACGTGGGTGTCGACGAGGGGACCGACGTACTCGAGGAGACCCTCGCCCAGCTGGGAGTAGTACGCGTTGATCTGACGCGCCCGCTTGGCGGCGTAGATCACGAGGCTGTACTTCGAGTCGGTGGCCTCAAGCAACTCGTCGATCGGCGGGTTGATGATGCCCTCGGGCGCGGTGATGGAAGAGGACACGCTCTACCTTCCGAAAGAGGGAAAAAGATCGAGAACGATCACACAACGTCCATCAAGGCTAGCAGCTCGCGCGCCACGTCCTCGACGGAGGTGTTGACCAAGGTCATGTCGAACTCCGGCTCGGCCGCCAACTCGGTCCTGGCCGCCTCCAGGCGGCGCTCGATGACCTCGGGCGACTCGGTGCCCCGGCCGGTCAGCCTGCGCACCAGCTCCTCCCAGGAGGGGGGAGCCAGGAACACCAGCCGGGCGTCGGACATCGACTCCCGCACCTGCCGGGCGCCCTGGAGATCGATCTCCAGCAGAACGGCCGCGCCGTTCTCCAGCCGCTCCAGCACGGCCGCGCGCGGCGTGCCGTAGCGGTTCCCGGCGAACTCGGCCCACTCCAGCAGCTCGCCGTTGGCGATCAGCTTGTCCATCTCCTCGTCGGTGACGAAGAAGTAGTGGACTCCGTGCCGCTCACCGGGACGGGGCTTGCGGGTGGTGGCCGACACCGAGAGCCAGACCTCGGGGTGTTCCTTGCGCATATGGGCGACGACCGTGCTCTTGCCGACCCCCGAGGGGCCGGAGAGCACGGTCAGCCGCGGACGTTCACTCATGCAGCGATTATTCCAGCAATCCCGGGGTGCCCGGGACGCCCGGCCGGCTCCCCGTGGACCGGGGAGCCGGACTCAGGAGCCGGTGCTGCCGAACTCACGCTCCAGGGAGGCGATCTGGTTGGAACCGAGACCCCGCACGCGGCGGCTCTCGGAGATGCCCAGACGCTCCATGATCTGCTTGGCGCGGACCTTGCCCACGCCGGGCAGCGACTCGAGCAGTGCGGAGACCTTCATCTTGCCGATGACGTCGTTCTCCTGGCCCTGCTTGATCACCTCGTGCAGGGAGGCGCCGGAGTGCTTGAGTCGATTCTTGACCTCGGCCCGCTCCCGGCGAGCCGCGGCGGCCTTTTCGAGCGCGGCTGCGCGCTGTTCAGGGGTAAGGGGCGGAAGAGCCACGCCTACGTCACCTCGGATGTCGAACTGTCGGATACGGACCGGTGAGGAACCTAGTCGCCCCACACCTGGGGAGCCACGAGCAACACGCTGCCCGTTCTCCCCCACTGCCTGAAGGGCGCGGGAAGGGCTCCCACTGCTCGGAGACTAGCGGGCAAGTCCGCCAGAGTCAGCGAGAACAGCGGAAAAGTCCTGGTCAGCCTCCGCCAGGACGGACATTTCAGACATAATGCCCCCGATTTGAGGATGTATTCACACTCAAGTCGCCGGCCCGCCGCCTGCCCGGCCATGCCTCGGAGGGCTCAGGAACCTGCGACGACGGCCTGAATCTCCTCGGCGAACCGCTCCGCGGCCGCGCGCAGCGCCCCCGTGTCGGGACCGTGACGCAGAACACCCCGACTCACGTTCGGCACGACGTTGCGCAACGCCGGGCCGAAGACCTTCGGAAGGTCGGCCGCCGTCGCCCCCTGCGCGCCGACGCCGGGCGCCAGCAGCGGGCCGTTGATCGCGAGGTCGTACGACGACAGGTCGCCAACCGTCGCGCCGACGACGGCGCCGAAGGAGCCCAGCGGCTCCTCCCCGGCGTTCTCGGCGGCCAGGTGGGCGAGCATGGTCGCCCCCACGCTGCGGCCGTCCGCACGCACCGCGTGCTGCACCTCGGGGCCCTCCGGGTTCGAGGTCAGTGCCAGCACGAACAGGCCGGCGCCGCTCTCGCGGGCGAGGGCCACGGCCGGGCTGAGCGAGCCGTAGCCGAGGTACGGCGAGACCGTCAGGGCGTCCGAGAACAGCGGGGCGTCCTGGTGCAGGTACGCCTCCGCGTACCCGGCCATGGTGGAACCGATGTCGCCGCGCTTGGCGTCCATCACGACCAGCGTGCCGGCCGCGCGCGCCTCCCGGACGACCGTCTCCAGGACGGCGACGCCGCGCGAGCCGAAGCGCTCGAAGAAGGCGCTCTGCGGCTTCATCACGGCGACCCGGTCGGCCACGGCCTCGACGACGGTGCGGCTGAACCGCTCCAGACCGGCCACGTCGTCGTTCAGACCCCACCCGGCGAGCAGCGAGGCGTGCGGGTCGATGCCGACGCACAGCGGGCCGCGCTCGTCCATGACGCGGCGCAGCCGGGCGCCGAAGGGCTCCAGAACGGTCATGCGGACTTCCTCACGTCGGCGCCGACCGCGTCGGCGAGGGTGGCGTAGGGGCTGGTGCGCAGGCGCGCGGCGAGGCCCTTGTGGATCGCGCGGGACCAGAAGGGTCCCTCGTAGATGAAGGCGCTGTAGCCCTGGACCAGCGTGGCCCCGGCCAGGATGCGCTGCCAGGCGTCCTCGGCGGTCTCGATGCCGCCGACACCCACCAGGGTGATCCGGTCGCCCACGCGCTCGTACAGGCGGCGCAGGACCTCCAGGGAACGCTCCTTGAGCGGGGCGCCGGACAGGCCGCCGGTCTCCTGCACGAGCGAGGGCGCGGAACGCAGGCCGAGGCCCTCGCGCGCGATGGTGGTGTTCGTGGCGATGATGCCGTCCAGGCCCAGCTCCACGGCCAGGTCGGCGACGGCGTCGACGTCCTCGTCGGCGAGGTCCGGGGCGATCTTCACCAGCAGCGGGACGCGGCGGTTCGCGACCGTGCGGTCGGCGGCCGCGCGCACGGCGGTCAGCAGCGGGCGCAGCGACTCGGTGGCCTGGAGGTTGCGCAGGCCGGGTGTGTTCGGCGAGGAGACGTTGACGACCAGGTAGTCGGCGTACGGCGCGAGCCGCTCGGCGGACTTCACGTAGTCGCCGACGGCCTCCGTCTCCGGGACGACCTTGGTCTTGCCGATGTTGACGCCCACGACGGTCCTGAAGACCGGCCTGCGGGTCGCGAGACGGGCCGCCACGGCCAGGGAGCCGTCGTTGTTGAAGCCCATGCGGTTGATCAGCGCGCGGTCCGCGACGAGGCGGAACAGCCGCTTCTTGGGGTTGCCGGGCTGCGGCTCCCCCGTCACCGTGCCGATCTCGACGTGGTCGAAGCCGAGCATCGACATGCCGTCGATCGCGACGGCGTTCTTGTCGAAGCCCGCGGCGAGCCCGAAGGGGCCGTGCATGCGCAGCCCGAGCGCCTCGGTGCGCAGTTCCTTGTGGCGGGGGGCGAGGGCGGCGGCGACGAAGGTGCGCAGCACCGGAATGCGCACGGTCAGACGGATCCAGCGGAAGGCCGTGTAGTGGGCCTTCTCGGCGTCCATCCGCCGGAACACCAGACGGAAGAAGAGCTTGTACATCTCGGAAAAGTCCTCGGGGGTCCTGAGGGGGGTCCTCGTACAGAGGGGGACACCGTTTCCGGTGTCCCCCTCAGGGCTGCTAGTCGCGGGCCGCGGTCAGGTGTTCCGCGTGTTCCTGGAGCGAACGGACGCCCACGTCACCGTGGTTGAGGGCGTCGATGCCCTGGACGGCCGCGGCGAGGGCCTGCACCGTCGTCAGGCACGGCACCGAACGGGCCACTGCCGCCGTACGGATGTCGTAGCCGTCGAGGCGGCCGCCGGTGCCGTACGGGGTGTTGACGATGAGGTCGACCTCGCCGTCGTGGATGAGCTGGACGATGGTCCTCTCGCCGTTCGGGCCGGCGCCCTCGGACTGCTTGCGCACGACCGTGGCGTTGATGCCGTTGCGCTTGAGGACCTCGGCGGTGCCGGAGGTGGCGAGCAACTCGAAGCCGTGCGCGACCAGTTCGCGCGCCGGGAAGATCATCGAGCGCTTGTCGCGGTTGGCGACCGAGATGAACGCGCGGCCCTTGGTGGGCAGCGGGCCGTAGGCGCCGGCCTGGGACTTGGCGTACGCCGTGCCGAAGACCGAGTCGATGCCCATGACCTCGCCCGTGGAACGCATCTCCGGGCCGAGGACCGTGTCGACGCCGCGGCCCTGGATGTCGCGGAAGCGCGACCACGGCATGACGGCCTCCTTGACGGAGATCGGCGCGTCCAGCGGCAGTTCGCCGCCGTCGCCGTTCGCCGGGAGCAGGCCCTCGGCGCGCAGTTCGGCGACGGTCGCGCCCAGCGAGATCCGGGCTGCGGCCTTGGCCAGCGGCACCGCGGTCGCCTTCGAGGTGAAGGGCACGGTGCGCGAGGCGCGCGGGTTGGCCTCCAGGACGTAGAGGATGTCGCCGGCCATCGCGAACTGGATGTTGATCAGGCCGCGCACACCGACGCCCTTGGCGATGGCCTCCGTCGAGGCCCGCAGGCGCTTGATGTCGTAGCCGCCCAGGGTGATCGGGGGCAGGGCACAGGCGGAGTCGCCGGAGTGGATGCCGGCCTCCTCGATGTGCTCCATGACACCGCCGAGGTACAGCTCCTCGCCGTCGTAGAGGGCGTCGACGTCGATCTCGATCGCGTCGTCCAGGAAGCGGTCGACGAGCACCGGCCGGGAGGGGCTGATCTCGGTCGACTCCGCGATGTAGGACGCGAGGCGGGCCTCGTCGTAGACGATCTCCATGCCGCGGCCGCCGAGCACGTACGAGGGCCGGACGAGCACCGGGTAGCCGATCTCGTCGGCGATCGCCTTGGCGCCCTCGAAGGCGGTGGCCGTGCCGTGCTTCGGGGCGGGCAGGCCCGCCTCGGCGAGGACCCGGCCGAAGGCGCCGCGGTCCTCGGCGGCGTGGATGGCCTCCGGCGAGGTACCGACGACCGGTACGCCGTTGTCCTTCAGGGCCTGGGCGAGGCCCAGCGGGGTCTGGCCGCCCAGCTGCACGATCACGCCCGCCACCGGGCCGGCCTGCTGCTCGGCGTGGACGATCTCCAGCACGTCTTCCAGCGTCAGCGGCTCGAAGTACAGGCGGTCGGAGGTGTCGTAGTCCGTGGAGACGGTCTCCGGGTTGCAGTTGACCATCACCGTCTCGTAGCCCGCGTCGCTCAGCGCGAAGGAGGCGTGGACACAGGAGTAGTCGAACTCGATGCCCTGGCCGATGCGGTTCGGGCCGGAGCCCAGGATGATGACGGCCGGCTTCTCGCGGGGCGCGACCTCGGACTCCTCGTCGTAGGAGGAGTAGAAGTACGGCGTCTTCGCGGCGAACTCGGCGGCGCAGGTGTCGACCGTCTTGTAGACCGGGCGGATGCCGAGGGCGTGCCGCACCTCGCGGACGACGTCCTCGCGCAGGCCGCGGAGCTCGGCGATCTGCTGGTCGGAGAAGCCGTGGCGCTTGGCCTCGGCGAGCAGTCCGGCGGTCAGCTCGGGGGCCTCGGCCAGCTCGTCCGCGACCTCCTTGATCAGGAAGAGCTGGTCCACGAACCAGGGGTCGATCTTCGTGTACTCGAAGACCTCCTCGGGCGTGGCGCCGGCGCGGATGGCCTGCATGACCGTGTTGATACGGCCGTCGGTGGGCCGTACGGACTCCGCCAGGAGGGCCGCCTTGTCACCCGTCTCGCCGACGAAGGTGAACTGGCTGCCCTTCTTCTCCAGCGAGCGCAGCGCCTTCTGGAAGGCCTCGGTGAAGTTGCGGCCGATGGCCATGGCCTCGCCGACCGACTTCATGGTGGTGGTCAGCGTGGAGTCGGCCTGCGGGAACTTCTCGAACGCGAAGCGCGGGGCCTTGACGACCACATAGTCGAGCGTGGGCTCGAAGGAGGCCGGGGTCTCCTGCGTGATGTCGTTCGGGATCTCGTCCAGCGTGTAGCCGACGGCCAGCTTGGCGGCGATCTTCGCGATCGGGAAGCCGGTGGCCTTGGAGGCGAGGGCGGACGAGCGGGACACGCGGGGGTTCATCTCGATGACGATCACACGACCGTCCTCGGGGTTCACCGCGAACTGGATGTTGCAGCCGCCGGTGTCGACGCCGACCTCGCGGATCACGGCGATGCCGATGTCGCGCAGGACCTGGTACTCGCGGTCGGTCAGCGTCATCGCGGGCGCGACGGTGATCGAGTCACCGGTGTGCACGCCCATCGGGTCGAAGTTCTCGATGGAGCAGACGACCACGACGTTGTCGTGCTTGTCGCGCATCAGCTCCAGCTCGTACTCCTTCCAGCCGAGGATGGACTCCTCCAGGAGCACCTCGGTGGTCGGGGAGAGCGTGAGGCCCTGGCCGGCGATGCGGCGCAGCTCCTCCTCGTCGTGCGCGAAGCCGGAACCGGCGCCGCCCATGGTGAAGGACGGGCGGACGACGACCGGGTAGCCGCCGAGGGTCTCGACGCCCTGCAGGACGTCGTCCATGGAGTGGCAGATGACCGAGCGGGCGGACTCGCCGTGGCCGGTCTTGCGCCGGACCTCCTCCACGACGTCCTTGAACAGGTCGCGGTCCTCGCCCTTGTGGATGGCCTCGGGCTTGGCGCCGATCAGCTCGACGCCGTACTTCTCCAGGACACCGTTCTCGTGCAGCGAGATCGCGGTGTTCAGGGCCGTCTGGCCGCCCAGGGTGGGCAGCAGGGCGTCGGGGCGCTCCTTGGCGATGATCTTCTCGACGAACTCGGGGGTGATCGGCTCGACGTAGGTCGCGTCGGCGATCTCCGGATCGGTCATGATCGTCGCCGGGTTGGAGTTGACGAGGATGACGCGCAGGCCCTCGGCCCTGAGCACGCGGCACGCCTGGGTGCCGGAGTAGTCGAACTCGGCGGCCTGGCCGATGACGATCGGGCCGGAGCCGATGACCAGGACGGACTGGATATCGGTGCGCTTAGGCACGCTGGCCCTCCATCAGGGAAACGAAGCGGTCGAACAGGTAGGCGGCGTCGTGCGGGCCCGCTGCCGCTTCGGGGTGGTACTGGACGGAGAAGGCCGGCTGGTCGAGCAGCTGCAGCCCCTCCACGACGTCGTCGTTCAGGCAGACGTGCGAGACCTCGGCACGGCCGAACCTCGTCTCGCTGACCTTGTCGAGCGGCGCGTCCACGGCGAAGCCGTGGTTGTGCGCGGTGACCTCGACCTTGCCGGTCGTGCGGTCCTGGACCGGCTGGTTGATGCCCCGGTGGCCGTACTTCAGCTTGTAGGTGCCGAAGCCGAGGGCGCGGCCGAGGATCTGGTTGCCGAAGCAGATGCCGAACAACGGGGTCTTCCGCTCCAGTACGGCGGTCATGAGCGCCACCGGGCCGTCGGCCGTGGCCGGGTCGCCGGGGCCGTTGGAGAAGAACACGCCGTCCGGCGCGACGGCGTAGATGTCGTCGGCCGTGGCGGTGGCGGGCAGGACGTGCACCTCGATGCCGCGCTCGGCCATGCGGTGCGGGGTCATGCCCTTGATGCCGAGGTCGATCGCGGCGACGGTGAACTTCTTCGCACCGACGGCCGGGACGACGTAGGCCTCCTTGGTGGCGACCTCCTCGTACAGCGAGGCGCCCTTCATGTGCGGCTGGGCCTGCACGCGCGCGAGGAGCTCCGCCTCGGCGGCGATCGCCGCGCCGGAGAAGATGCCGGAGCGCATCGAGCCGCGCTCGCGCAGGTGGCGGGTGAGCGCGCGGGTGTCGATGCCGGAGATGCCGACCACGCCCTGCCGCTCCAGCTCGTCGTCCAGGGAGCGCTCGGCCCGCCAGTTGGACGGCACGCGCGCGGGGTCGCGCACGACGTAGCCGGAGACCCAGATGCGGCTGGACTCGTCGTCCTCGTCGTTCCAGCCCGTGTTGCCGATCTGCGGGGCGGTCGCGACGACGATCTGGCGGTCGTACGACGGGTCGGTCAGGGTTTCCTGGTAGCCGGTCATGCCGGTGGAGAACACGGCCTCGCCGAAGGTCTCCCCCACGGCCCCGTAGGCACGGCCGCGGAAGATCCGGCCGTCCTCCAGGACGAGTACGGCGGGAACCCTGGCGGCTCCCCTGGTGGAGGTCGTCATCGTGCGCCTTCCGTGTCGTTGATCATGTGGTTCAGGGTGTCGACCCACTCGGTGTGCTCGGCCGCCCGCTCGGAGCGGAAGCCGGAGTCGATCAGCTTGTCGCCGAGCGCCCAGGTCACCACCAGCAGGCCGCCCTCGGGGAGGACCTTGCCGGCGATGGCCTTGTCCAGCCGGGCTCCGCGCAGTGCGGTGACGGGGACGAAGAAGTCGGACGCTCCGGGGCGCGCCACCTCCAGGCCCGCGTCGGTCAGGGTCAGCTCGGCCCGGCTGCGGGTGCCCAGGCCGTGGGCCACGATCCGGTCCAGCCACTGCCCGGCGGTGGTGGAGCCGTGGTAGCGGCCGCTCAGCTTCAGTTTGGCCGGGCCGGTCTCCTCCGGCGCGGCGGGCGGCTCCGGGAGGTCGCTCTGGAGCGTGCCGCGCCACTTCCAGCCCTCGCGCATCAGCCAGTAGACGAGCGCGATGAACAGGACGAGTCCGACGAGCCAGCCGATGCGGGCCGGCCAGTCGGTGACGTCGGCCGACTTCTTGGCCTCGGCCAGCAGGATGAGAGGTGTCACGTGAGCTTCCCGTCGACGAGCGTGGCCTTGCCCCGCAGCCACGTGTGCGTCACACGGCCCGGCAGCTCACGCCCCTGGTAGGGGGTGTTGCGGCTGCGCGAGGCGAAGCCCGCGGGGTCCACCTGACCACGGTATTCCGTGTCGACGAGGGTGAGGTTGGCGGGCTCACCGGCCGAGACGGAACGGCCGTGCCCGGTGGCCTGTCCGATCTGCGCGGGTTTGGCGGACATCCGGTCGGCGACGCCGGCCCAGTCCAGCAGGCCCGTGTCGACCATGGTCTCCTGGACCACCGACAACGCGGTCTCCAGCCCCACCATCCCCATGGCGGCCGCGGCCCACTCGCAGTCCTTGTCCTCGTGCGGGTGCGGGGCGTGGTCGGTGGCGACGATGTCGATCGTGCCGTCGGCCAGGGCCTCGCGCAGGGCGTGCACGTCCCGCTCGGTGCGCAGCGGCGGGTTGACCTTGTAGACCGGGTTGTACGTGCGGACCAGCTCGTCGGTGAGGAGCAGGTGGTGCGGGGTGACCTCGGCGGTGACGTCGATGCCGCGGGACTTGGCCCAGCGGACGATCTCGACGCTGCCGGCGGTCGACAGGTGGCAGATGTGGACGCGGGAGCCGACGTGCTCGGCGAGCAGGACGTCCCGGGCGATGATCGATTCCTCGGCCACCGCCGGCCAGCCCCCGAGCCCCAGCTCGGCGGAGACGACGCCCTCGTTCATCTGGGCGCCCTCGGTCAGCCGCGGCTCCTGCGCGTGCTGGGCGACGACCCCGCCGAAGGCCTTCACGTACTCCAGGGCGCGGCGCATGATCACGGCGTCGTCCACGCACTTGCCGTCGTCGGAGAAGACCGTGACCCCGGCGGCCGACTCGTGCATGGCGCCGAGCTCGGCGAGCTTCCTGCCCTCCAGGCCGACGGTGACGGCGCCGATCGGCTGCACGTCGCAGTAGCCGTGCTCCCGGCCGAGCCGGTAGACCTGCTCGACGACACCGGCGGTGTCGGCGACCGGGAAGGTGTTGGCCATGGCGAACACGGCCGTGTAGCCGCCGGAGGCGGCCGCGCGCGTGCCGGTCAGCACCGTCTCGGAGTCCTCGCGGCCGGGCTCGCGCAGGTGGGTGTGCAGGTCGACCAGGCCCGGCAGCAGCACCTTGCCGCCGGCCTCCACGACCTCCGCGCCCTCGGCGGACAGGCCGGTGCCGACCGCCTCGATGACCTCGCCGTCGATCAGCACGTCCTGCGGCTCGCCGCCGAGCACCTTCGCACCACGGATCAGGATCTTGCTCATGGTTCTTACTTCTCCTCGGTGGTGCGGGCGTGGGTGACGGCGGGCTCGTTGCCGCCGAGCAGCAGGTACAGGACGGCCATCCGGATCGAGACGCCGTTGGCGACCTGCTCGACGACCGTGCAGCGGTCGGAGTCGGCGACCTCGGCGGTGATCTCCATACCGCGGACCATCGGGCCGGGGTGCATCACGATGGCGTGCCCGGGCATCTTCGCCATGCGCTCGCCGTCGAGGCCGTAGCGCCGCGAGTACTCGCGCTCGGTGGGGAAGAAGGCGGCGTTCATCCGCTCGCGCTGGACGCGGAGCATCATCACCGCGTCGGACTTCGGCAGGACGGCGTCGAGGTCGTAGGACACCTCGCAGGGCCAGGTCTCGACGCCGACCGGCACCAGGGTGGGCGGGGCGACCAGGGTGACCTCGGCGCCGAGCGTGTGCAGCAGGTCGACGTTGGAGCGGGCGACACGGCTGTGCAGGACGTCGCCGACGACGGTGACGCGCTTGCCCGCGAGGTCCTTGCCGAGGCCGGCGTCACGGCCGATCAGCCGGCGGCGCATGGTGAACGCGTCCAGCAGGGCCTGGGTGGGGTGCTGGTGGGTGCCGTCGCCGGCGTTGATGACGGGCGCGTCGATCCAGCCGGAGTTCGCGAGGCGGTACGGGGCGCCGGAGGCGCCGTGCCGGATGACGACGGCGTCGACGCCCATCGCCTCCAGCGTCTGCGCGGTGTCCTTGAGGGACTCGCCCTTGGAGACGCTCGACCCCTTGGCCGCGAAGTTGATCACGTCGGCGGAGAGGCGCTTCTCGGCGGCCTCGAAGGAGATCCGGGTCCGGGTCGAGTCCTCGAAGAAGAGGTTGCAGACCGTGCGGCCGCGCAGGGTCGGCAGTTTCTTGATCGGCCGGTCGGCGACCCGGGCCATCTCCTCGGCGGTGTCGAGGATCAGGACGGCGTCGTCGCGGGTGAGGTCGGCGGCCGAGATGAGATGACGCTGCATCTGTCAGGCTCCGTAAGGCAGTTCAATCGGGAGGATTGGGGCAGTCGGGCGCGTGCGCGGGTACGCCGAAGCGGGCGTGCGCGCCTGACGTGCTACTGGTCGGCCGGCTTGACACCGAGCAGCACGGTGTCGCGACCGTCCTCCTCGGCGAGCTGGACCTTGACCGTCTCCCGCAGCGACGTGGGGAGGTTCTTGCCGACGTAGTCGGCGCGGATCGGCAGTTCGCGGTGGCCCCGGTCGACCAGGACCGCGAGCTGCACCGCGCGGGGGCGCCCGATGTCGTTCAGGGCGTCGAGGGCGGCACGGATCGTACGGCCGGAGAAGAGCACGTCGTCGACGAGGACGACCAGCTTGCCGTCGAGGCCGTCACCGGGGATCTCGGTGCGGGCCAGCGCGCGCGGCGGGTGCATGCGCAGGTCGTCGCGGTACATGGTGATGTCGAGCGAGCCGACCGGGATCGTGCGCTCGGTGATCTGTGCCAGCTTGACGGCGAGCCGCCGGGCGAGGAAGACGCCGCGGGTGGGGATGCCGAGGAGCACCACGTCGTCGGCGCCCTTGGCGCGCTCGACGATCTCGTGGGCGATGCGGGTCAGCACCCGCGCGATGTCGGGACCTTCGAGAACGGGCCGTGCATCGGAGGCCTGCGCGGTGGCGGGCGAGTCGTGCTTGTCCATACGAAACGGACCCCCTTCTCCGCCTCACGGGACGGATCTTAAAGGACGTCGGATTTGCGCCATCTACCGTAGCAGGTCATGGGGAGGACCCCGACCACCCCCTCATTCACCCGCTTGGCCCAACCGGCTGCCGTGAGCACGGAAGAGTCGGTGTGGACCATTCGGCTTGACGCGCAAGAGTCACGCTGCGTAACCTCACAGTGAGTTACCAGCCGCGCGGTGGACAACCCAGTCGGCCGCGTCGACACAGTGTCCGGGGAGCTATATGTCCAGCGAATACGCCAAACAGCTCGGGGCCAAGCTCCGGGCCATCCGCACCCAGCAGGGCCTTTCCCTCCACGGTGTCGAGGAGAAGTCCCAGGGGCGCTGGAAGGCCGTGGTGGTCGGGTCCTACGAGCGTGGCGACCGTGCGGTGACCGTACAGCGGCTCGCCGAGCTGGCCGATTTCTACGGTGTCCCGGTCCAGGAGCTCCTGCCGGGTACGACGCCGGGCGGCGCCGCCGAGCCCCCGCCGAAGCTGGTCCTGGACCTGGAGCGGCTGGCCACCGTGCCGGCCGAGAAGGCGGGCCCGCTCCAGCGTTACGCGGCGACGATCCAGTCCCAGCGCGGTGACTACAACGGCAAGGTGCTCTCGATCCGCCAGGACGACCTGCGCACGCTCGCCGTCATCTACGACCAGTCCCCCTCGGTCCTGACCGAGCAGCTGATCAGCTGGGGTGTGCTGGACGCGGACGCGCGCCGCGCGGTGGCCTCGCACGAAGACGCCTGAGCCGCTTCACACCTGCGCAGAAACGTGCCGTCGAGGTGGCCGGAACTTTGCGGTTCCGGCTGCCCCGACGGCGTTTCGCGTGTGCGGTCTGCGGGCCTGCGGAGGCACAGGCACAGGAACGCCGGAGGGCCCACAGCGGCGCGCTGTGGGCCCTCCGGCGTGTCGTACGGGCTCTACGCCTCGTCCCGGCGCAGAGACGGCTTGAGCTCCTTCAGACGGCCCAGCAGGCCGTTCACGAACGAGGGCGACTCGTCCGTGGAGAACTCCTTCGCCAGCTGCACCATCTCGTCCAGGACGACGGCGTCCGGGGTCCCGTCGACCCAGATCAGCTCGTACGCGCCCAGCCGCAGGATGTTGCGGTCCACGACCGGCATCCGGTCGAGCGTCCAGCCGACCGCGTACTGGGCGATCAGCTCGTCGATGCGCCTCGCGTGCTCGGCGTAGCCCTCGACCAGCTGCATCGTGTACTCACTGACCGGCGGCTGCCGGGTGTCGGACCGGGACAGCCGGACCCAGTCGGCGAGGACCGTCAGGACGTCGGCGCCGCGCTGGTCACCCTCGAAGAGGATCTGGAAGGCGCGCTTGCGGGCCGTGTTGCGGGCAGCCACGGTTAGCTGTTCACCCGGCCGAGGTAGTCGCCCGTGCGGGTGTCGACCTTGATCTTCTCACCGGTGGTGATGAAGAGCGGGACCTGGATCTCGTAGCCGGTCTCCAGCTTGGCGGGCTTGGAGCCGCCGGTGGAGCGGTCGCCCTGGACGCCCGGCTCGGTGTGCTCGATGACCAGCTCGACGGCGGCCGGCAGCTCGACGAAGAGCACCTCGCCCTCGTGCGTGGCGACGGTGGCCTCGAAGCCCTCGATCAGGAAGTTGGCGGCGTCGCCGACGGCCTTCCGGTCGATCATGAGCTGGTCATAGGTCTGCATGTCCATGAAGACGAAGTACTCGCCGTCCATGTACGAGAACTGCATGTCGCGCTTGTCGACAGTGGCGGTCTCGACCTTGACGCCGGCGTTGAAGGTCTTGTCGACGACCTTGCCGGACAGCACGTTCTTCAGCTTGGTGCGCACGAAGGCCGGGCCCTTGCCGGGCTTGACGTGCTGGAACTCGACGACGGACCAGAGCTGGCCGCCTTCGAGCTTGAGCACCAAACCGTTCTTGAGGTCGTTCGTGGAAGCCACGGTTGCGGAATCTCCTGGACTGACGTACGACCCGGGGGCACGCGCTACAGCGCGAGCAGCTCCTTGGTCGTGATGGTGAGTAGCTCGGGTCCGCCGTCCGCCTCGGGGCGCACGACGAGCGTGTCATCGATCCGGACACCGCCCCGGCCCGGGAGGTGGACCCCCGGTTCGACGGTGACCGGCACGCAAGCGTCCAGTTTACCCATGGCCGAGGGCGCCAACTGCGGGTCCTCGTCGATTTCGAGTCCGACACCGTGTCCGGTGAGCGGAGGCAGGGCCTCCGTGTAGCCGGCCGAGTCCAGTACGTGGCGTGCCGCGCGGTCCACGTCGCGGCAGGCGGCGCCGGGGGCCAGGGCCTCGCGCCCGGCGCGCTGGGCGGAGAAGACCAGGTCGTACAGCTCGACCTGCCAGTCGGCGGGCGACGTGCCGATCACGAACGTACGGCCGATCTCGCAGCGGTAGCCGCGATAGGCCGCGCCCAAGGACACGCTGAGGAAATCACCCTCCTCCACGCGCCGGTCGGTGGGCCGGTGCCCGCGCCGGCCGGAGTGCGGACCGGTGGCCACTGAGGTGGGGAAGGCCGGGCCGTCGGCCCCGTGGTCGACCAGCCGGCGCTCCAGCTCCAGCGCGAGATGCCGTTCGGTGCGGCCGACCAGGATGGATTCCAGCAGCTCGCCGAGGGCCTGGTCGGCGATCTCGGCGCCGATGCGCAGACAGGAGATCTCCTCCTCGTCCTTGACCACCCTGAGCTGCTCGACGGCTCCGCCGAGGTCGGTGAGGCGCAGCGCCGGGGCGACGGAGGAGACGGCCCGGTGCCGGGCCACCGTGAGGTGGTGCTCCTCCACGGCCAGGGAGTCGGCGTCCTGGCCCACGGCGAGTTCCGCCGCCCCGACCGCCGCGTCGCCGTCGGCACCGGCGCCGCTCGACGGGAGGACGTACAGGCGCAGGTTCTCGTCGGGGCGGCCGTCGCCCACGCGGTCGTCGGGCGGACAGGCGCAGACGAGGAGGTCCTCGCGTCTGCCGAGCAGCAGCGCGGAACCCCGCGGGGCCGCGGCGGCGAGATAGCGCACGTTCGCCGGACGGGTGACGAGCGCTGCCGCGGTGCCGGCCGCGGTGAAGTGGTCTCTCAGCCGGGATCGGCGGGTCGCGTACACCTCTGACATGAGACGAGCGTAGAAGTTTTGCTGCGGTTGTGCCGATTTGAGAACGGCCGAGTGGGGTGCGGGGCCCTGCGCGGGAGGGCTACCAGCTCGGCGGGCTCGCGATCGCCCGCGCCAGGACCTCGTCCAGCACGCGGGCCGTGCCCGGGACGTCCAGCTGGGAGTTGTCGATGATCGGCAGCCCCGAGCCGTACCAGCCGGCCATGCGGCCGTGGATGCGGGCCACCTCCTCGTCGGTGAGACGGCGGTTGCCGGAGCGCTCGGCGTTGCGCTCCAGGACGATGTCCAGGCCCGGCAGGAGGACGACCGGGAGCAGGCCGGGGCCGACGTGCCTCTTCCAGCCGCCGAGGCCCACGACCGGGCGGTCCGGGAACACCGCGTCGTCCAGGATGCAGGAGATGCCGTTGGCGAGGAAGTTGCGGGCGGCGAAGCCGCAGGTGCGGCGGGCGAGGCGGTATTGAGCCTCGGAGTTGTCGTTCCAGCCGGACTGGGGGTCGGCGAAGCCGGAGCGGACCCATTCGCGGACGTCGTCCAGGCTGATGTGCGCGGTGGGCACCCGGCGGTGGTCCGCCCAGAACTTGGCGACGCTGGTCTTGCCCGCGCCCGCCGGGCCGATCAGCAGGACGGCCAGGGTCGTGGTCGTCGGGTCGGGCACCGCGGCCTGCGCGGGGGGTGCCGTGGGCACGCCGACCGGTCCGCCGGGCGGCAGCGGCACATGGCCGGTGGTCTCGGGGGCGGGCGGCGCCGCGGTGTGCTGCGGGGCCGGGGGGTGCACGACCGGGGGCTGGGGCGCGGGAGGCTGCGGGGGTGCGGGCGGGACGGCGCCGGTCGGGGCCGGGAAGCCCGGTGGCGCGGGCACGGGGACGGCGCCCGGGTGCGGACCCGGGTGGGGGTGTGCGGCCGACGCCCAGCCGGCGTGCGGCCCCTGCCCCGGCCGGTGGGGCGGCGGCAGCGGAGATCCCACTGCGTGCTGCATCCGTTGCCACTCCGTCTCATCGTCCTCGGCTCGGCCGCCGCTCACGCGCGACAGGCGAGCGTCAGGCCATCGGTGCTGGTCGCGGGGGTGCGCCCCGCTGGTTCACCGAACGGTACCGTCCCCGGCCGTCGTTTGGTGAAACGGCCGGGGGCGGCCCGAAGTGCCCGTTCCGCAAAGGAAGTCGAGGTCGGGAAGAGGACGGACGGAACAGTCGGGTACTTACTGTCCGACCTCGCCGTAGGCGGCGAGCAGGACGGCCGGGTCCGGGCCCTCCATCACCGTCGGCTTGGCCAGGCCGTCGAGGACGATGAACCGCAGCAGGTCGCCGCGGGACTTCTTGTCGACCTTCATCGTCTCCAGCAGCTTGGGCCACTGGTCGTAGCGGTAGTGCAGCGGGAGGCCGACGGCTTCGAGGATCGTGCGGTGGCGGTCCGCCGTCGCATCGTCCAACCGGCCCGCCAGACGGCCCAGTTCCGCGGCGAAGTGCATGCCGACGGCGACCGCGGCGCCGTGCCGCCACGTGTAGCGCTCGTTCTTCTCGATGGCGTGGCCGAGCGTGTGGCCGTAGTTGAGGATCTCCCGCAGGCCCGACTCCTTGAGGTCGGAGGAGACGACCTCGGCCTTGACCCGGATCGCGCGCTCGATCAGCTCGGCGGTGTGCGGTCCCGCCGGGCTGCGGGCACCCTCGGGGTCGGACTCGATCAGTTCGAGGATCACCGGGTCGGCGATGAAACCGGCCTTGATGACCTCCGCGAGCCCGGAGACGTAGTCGTTGACCGTGAGCGAGTCGAGCGCGGCGAGGTCGCACAGCACGCCGGCCGGCGGGTGGAAGGCGCCGACGAGGTTCTTGCCCTCGGCGGTGTTGATGCCGGTCTTGCCTCCGACCGCGGCGTCCACCATGGCGAGCACGGTGGTGGGGATGGCGATCCAGCGCACCCCGCGCAGCCAGGTGGCGGCGACGAATCCGGCGAGGTCGGTCGTCGCGCCGCCGCCGACGCCGACGATCACGTCGGTGCGGGTGAAGTTCGACTGGCCGAGCGCCTTCCAGCAGTAGGCGGCGACCTCTGCGGTCTTCGCCTCCTCCGCGTTCGGCACCTGGACGGCGATCGCCTCGTAGCCCTGCTCGGCCAGGTCGGCGCGGAGCGCGTCACCGGTCTCGGCCAGCGCCTCCGGGTGGATCACCGCGACCCGCTTGGCCTTGGGGCCGACCAACCCGCCCAGCTCGCCCAGCAGTTGGCGGCCGACCAGCACCTCGTACGGCTCGGTGCCCGCCGTGCCGGCGACCTGGATCCGGGTGACTGCCTCGCTCATGCCTTCTTCAACTCCAGTGCGTCCAGGGCCGCTTGCGTGACCTCTTCGGGGGTGCGGCCGTCCGTGGCGACGACGGCGGAGGCCACCTCCTCGTACAGGTGCCGCCGGGCCTCCATCAGCTCGCGCCACTGCTTGCGCGGGTTGACCGCGAGCAGCGGGCGGGCGGCGTTCAGGCCGGTGCGCTTGACCGCCTCCTCCACGTCCATCGACAGGTAGACCACGCGCTGCCCGGAGAGCAGCGCGCGGGTGTCCACGTCGAGGACGGCGCCGCCGCCGAGCGCGAGGACGCCCTCGTGCTCGGCGAGAGCGGTGGCGACCGCCAGCTTCTCGATCGCCCGGAAGGCGGGCTCGCCATCGTCGACGAAGATCTCGGCGATGCTCCGGCCCTGCTCGGCGACGATGTCGTCGTCGGTGTCCCGGTAGCCGAGGCCGAGGCGCTCGGCGAGCAGCTGTCCGACGGTGGACTTGCCGACACCCATCGGGCCGACCAGCACGATCGCAGGCACGCTGCTCACCGGATGTGGAGGTTGTCGAGGTACGAGCGGACGTTGCGGCTGGTCTCGGCCACGCTGTCGCCGCCGAACTTCTCCGCGACCGCGTCGGCCAGCACCAGCGCCACCATGGCCTCGGCGACGATGCCGGCGGCCGGCACCGCGGAGACGTCGGAGCGCTGGTGGTGGGCCTGGGTGGCCTCGCCGGTGGTCACGTCGACCGTCTTCAGGGCGCGCGGCACGGTCGCGATCGGCTTCATCGCGGCACGCACGCGCAGCAGCTCGCCGGTGCTCAGGCCGCCCTCGGTGCCGCCGGCACGGCCGGAGACGCGCCTGATGCCCTCGTCGGTCTTCACGATCTCGTCGTGCGCCTGCGAGCCCGGCACCCGTGCCAGCTCGAAGCCGTCGCCGATCTCGACGCCCTTGATCGCCTGGATGCCCATGAGGGCGCCCGCGAGGCGGGCGTCCAGCTTGCGGTCCCAGTGCACGTGCGAGCCGAGGCCCACCGGCACGCCGTAGGCCAGGATCTCGACCACGCCGCCGAGGGTGTCGCCGTCCTTGTGGGCCTGGTCGATCTCGGCGACCATCGCCTTCGAGGCGTCCGCGTCCAGGCAGCGCACCGGGTCGGCGTCCAGCTTCCCGACGTCGGCCGGGGTCGGGTAGACGCCCTGCGGGGCCTTGGCGGAGGCCAGCTCGACCACGTGCGAGACGATCTCGATGCCCGCCGTCTCCTTCAGGTACGACCGGGCGACCGCGCCGAGCGCCACCCGGGCGGCGGTCTCGCGGGCGGAGGCTCGCTCAAGGATCGGGCGGGCCTCGTCGAAGCCGTACTTCTGCATGCCGGCGAGGTCGGCGTGACCGGGGCGGGGCCGGGTCAGCGGCGCGTTGCGGGCCAGGCCCGCGAGGATCTCGGGGTCGACCGGGTCGGCCGCCATGACCTGCTCCCACTTGGGCCACTCGGTGTTGCCCACCATGATCGCGACCGGGGAGCCGAGGGTCAGTCCGTGCCGGACGCCGCCCAGGAAGGTGACCTCGTCCCGCTCGAACTTCATGCGCGCACCGCGGCCATAACCGAGCCGCCGCCGCGCGAGGTGGTCCGCCACCATCTCCGTGGTGATCGGCACGCCGGCGGGAAGGCCCTCCAGCGTCGCGACAAGTGCGGGACCGTGGGACTCCCCCGCGGTCAGCCAACGCAGCCTGCTCAACGGTCTGCTCCTCAGTGCTCGCGCCCGGTACTGCCCTGCGTACGCGCATCCTCGCGTACGGCGACGGCGTCACCGGGTGCGCGACCCCGGTACGCCACCTCTGATCCTCCCACGTCCGGTGCCGTTGTCCGGCCGCCGGTCCAGCAAGCGGACGCGCGAGCGGGCGCGCGGGCGCTCAGTGCGCGGCGAGCGCCTTCTCACCGGCGTGCCGCATGGCCTCCAGGGGCGCCGGGGAGCGGCCGGTCATCTGCTCGACCTGGAGGACGGCCTGGTGGACCAGCAGGTCGAGGCCGCTGACGACGGCGCCGCCGAACATGGACCAGCGGGCCGCCAGCTCGGTGGGCCAGGGGTCGTAGAGCACGTCGAAGAGGGTCGTGGGGCGCTCGGGGACGGCGGTGGCCAGGGCGTCGGTGGTACCGGCGGGCGTGGTGGCGACGACCAGCGGGGCGTGCAGCGCCTGCCCGGCGTCGGCCCAGTCCGCCGTACGGACGTCCACGTCGAGCCGTTCGCCCCACTGGCGCATCTCTGCGGCGCGGGCCCCGCTGCGGACGTAGACGGTGATCTCGCCGGTGCAGATCCGGGCGAGGGCGGCGAGGGCGGAGGAGGCGGTGGCGCCGGCGCCGAGGATCGCCGCGGAGTCGACCTGAGCGATGCCGTGCTCGCGCAGGGCGGCCACCATGCCCGGGACATCGGTGTTGTCGCCGCGGCGGCGGCCGTCCTTAGTGAACACGACGGTGTTGACCGCGTCGACCGAGGCGGCCGTGTCGCTGATCTCGTCCAGCAGCGGGATGACCGCCCGCTTGAGCGGCATGGTCAGGGACAGGCCGGCCCACTGCGGCCCGAGGGTGTCGAAGAAGCCCGGCAGTGCGGCCTCGTCGACCTCGAAGCGCTCGTACGACCACTCGGTGAGCCCGAGCTCGTCGTACGCCGCGCGGTGCAGCACCGGGGAGAGGGAGTGACCGATCGGCTTGCCGAGAACGGCCGCCCGGCGGGCGTCAGTCGTCTTCACTGCCATGGATTGTTCTCAGCCCTTGTTCCTGGACGCGTTCCACTCGTTGACCAACTTCTCGTGTTCGGCGAGCGTCTTGGTGAACTGGCTGGTCTTGCCGTCCATCGAGATGAAGTAGTACCAGCCGTCGTGCGTCGGGTTGAGCGCCCCCTGGATGGCCTCCTCACCGGGGTTGTCGATGGGGCCCGGCGGCAGGCCCTTGACGAAGTACGTGTTGTACGGGTTGTCGTACTTGCGTAGCTCGGTGACGCTCAGGTCGATCTTGCTCTGGTTCTTCACGTAGTTGTACGTGGAGTCGAATTCCAGCCGCCCGTACGTCTGCGGGTTCTCGGGCTGGAGGCGGTTGTAGACGACCTCGGCCATCTTGCGGAAGTCGTCGTGGCTCGTGCCCTCGGCCTGCGCCAGGCTCGCCACGGTGAGCAGCTGCCAGGGGCTGTCGAGGCCCAGTGCCTTGGCCTTGTCCGCCAGGCCCAGTTCCTGGTATTTGGCGCTGGCCTGGGACACCATGCTCTTGAGGACGTCCTCGGGTTTCTGGCCCTTGGTCACCGCGTAGCTGGAGGGGTAGAGGAAGCCTTCCAGCGGGTCCTTGAGGTTCGCGTGGTTCAGCGCCCAGGCGGGCAGGCCCAGTTGCTTGTACTCCTTCTTGGCGATGCCCGCCGTGGTTCCCGCCGCCACGCCGAGGCGCGCGTCGATGAGGTTGTAGACCGCCGTGTTGCGCAGGCCCTCGGCGATGATCAGGTTGCTGCGGCTCTTCGGGCTGAGCATCAGTTGCACGGCGCTCGCGGCGGACATGTGCTTCTGCAGCGTGTAGACGCCGTCCTGGAGCGTCTTGCCGTCCGGATTCGCCTGCATCGCGGAGACGAACGCGGCCGCGCTCTCGACGACGCCCGCCTCCTTCAGCTTGTCGCCGATCGTCCAGCCGCCGGCGCCCTTGGGGATGACGACCGTGATCTGTTCGCCGTTGCCGCTGCCCGCGTAGTCCGGGGCCGTGCCGAAACGGTTCTGGTAGAACTTGTAGCCGTAATACCCGACTCCGCCCAGGCCGCCGCCGAAGACCAGGACGACCACCATGCAGGCGCAGCCGGTGCGGCGTTTCTTGCCCTTGGCCGGTTTCTTTCCCTTGCCGCGCTTCGTCGACCGGTCGGCGAGCTCGTGCTCATCGTCGTCGTCATCGTCGGCGCCCGTGAAGAAGGGGTGGGTCTCCTCTTCGGGCACGGCCTCGGGATCAAGCTCCGGATCCAGCTCGGGGCGCCTGCGGCCGGGCGGCTCCGGCGGCGGGTAGGCGTCGTCGGTGCCGTAGAGATCGGGCTGTTCCCCGCCGTAGGCACCGGGCTGCCGGCCGTAGGGGTCGCCGGGATCGGGCGTGTACGGTACCTGGCCGTGGGCGCCGGTCGCGTCCCAGGCGCCCTGCTGCTGGTACTGCTGCTGGGCGTGACCGGCGTACTGCTGCTGACCTTGCTCGTCGTAGTACGGGTACTGCCCGTGGCCGTACCCGGGCTGCTGCCCCTGGCTCCAGTCGCCGTACTGCTGCTGCGGCTGCTGGGGGTAGTGCTGCGGCTGGCCGCCGTAGGGCTGCGAGCCGTCGTGCGGCTGCTGCCCTCCCCATCCGCCGTCCCCGTACAACGGGTCGTGCGGATGCCACGGTTCGGAGCCCTGGCCCCGGCCATACTCAGTCATCGATCCCCTAGAGCCGCGAGGCCGAGCGGTCGCGTGGCCGGTGGGCCGGCGTCCGTTCCGCCTCTTCTTGGTGTCCCGGCTGTTCGAACACCGGCACATCGCGCGGAACGTTACCGTATCGCGATCAGATGACCACTTCGACGCCCTCTCCGGGGGCTTTACCTGACACCCGTTCGGATTCGAGGGCTTGCTGGAGGATGATCACAGCGGCGGCCTGGTCGATGACGGAGCGGCCCTTCTTCGATTTCACCCCCGAAGCACGCAGTCCCTGGCTGGCCGTCACGGTCGTCATCCGCTCGTCCACCAGGCGGACCGGCACCGGCTTGATGCCCTTGGCCAACTCCTGGGCGAAGGCTCGGACCTTGACCGCGGCCGGGCCCTCGCCCCCCTTGAGGGAGCGAGGGAGTCCGACGACGACCTCGATCGGTTCGTACTCCTCCACCAGCTGTCGCAGCCGGCGGTGGGCGGCGGGGACGTCCCGGCCGGGGACCGTCTCCACCGGTGTGGCGAGGATCCCATCGGGGTCGCACGAGGCGACCCCGATCCGGGCATCCCCGACGTCGATCGAGAGTCGACGTCCTCTGCGCATTTCTGACCGTTTCCTTGCGTGCCCGTTACTTGGCGGTGTCGGCGACGAGGCGCTCGACGGCGTCCACGGCCTCGCCGACGGCGGCCGGGTTCTGACCGCCGCCCTGGGCCACGTCCGGCTTGCCGCCACCGCCGCCGCCGAGGGTCTTGGCGGCCGTACGCACCAGGTCACCGGCCTTGAGGCCGCGCTCGCGGGCGGCCTCGTTGGTGGCGATGACGGTCAGCGGCTTGCCGCCCGTGACCGTGAACAGGGCGACCACGGCAGCCCGGCCGCCCTGGATGCGGCCGCGCACGTCGAGGACCAGCTTGCGCAGGTCGTCCGGCGTGGTGCCGTCCGGGACCTGACCGGTGACAACCGCCACACCGCGCACGTCCTTGGCGGACTCGGCGAGACCGGCGGCGGCCTGGAGCACCTTCTCGGCGCGGAACTTCTCGATCTCCTTCTCGGCGTCCTTCAGCTTGCCGAGCATGGCGGAGACCTTCTCCGGAAGCTCCTCCGGACGGCCCTTGATCAGCTCCTGGAGCTGGGCGACGACGGTGTGCTCCCGGGCGAGGAAGTGGTAGGCGTCCACGCCGACAAGGGCCTCGATACGGCGGACACCCGAGCCGATCGACGACTCGCCGAGCAGCTTCACCAGGCCCAGCTGGGCGGTGTTGTGCACGTGCGTGCCGCCGCACAGCTCCTTGGAGAAGTCGCCGATGGTCACGACGCGGACCCGCTCGCCGTACTTCTCGCCGAACTCGGCGATGGCGCCCTGCTTCTTGGCCTCGTCGATGCCCATGATCTCGGCGTGCACGTCGAGATCGCGGGCCAGCACCTCGTTGATCTTCTGCTCGACGTCGGTCATCACGGCCGTGGGAACGGCGGACGGGGAGCCGAAGTCGAAGCGGAAGCGGCCGGGCTGGTTCTCGGAACCGGCCTGGGCGGCCGTCGGGCCGAGGGCGTCGCGCAGGGCCTGGTGGGTCAGGTGGGTGGCCGAGTGGGCGCGGGCGATGGCCTTGCGGCGGCGGTTGTCGATCGAGGCGAGGGCCTTGGCACCGACGGTGACCTCGCCGACCTGGACGACGCCCTTGTGGACGTAGACCCCCGGGACCGGCTTCTGACAGTCGCGGACCTCGATGACGGCACCGGAGTCGACCTTGATCCGGCCGGTGTCGCCGATCTGGCCGCCGCCCTCGGCGTAGAACGGAGTGCGGTCGAGGACGATCTCGACCTCGTCGCCCTCGGTGGCGGCCGGCGAGGAGGCGCCGTCGACCAGGATGCCGACGATCGTGGACTCGCCCTCGGTGTCGCTGTAGCCGATGAAGTCGGTCTCGCCGACCTTGTCGGCGATCTCCCGGTAGGCACCGGCGCCCGCGTGCCCGGTCTTCTTGGCCTGGGCATCGGCCTTGGCACGCTCCCGCTGCTCCTTCATCAGGCGGCGGAAGCCGTCCTCGTCCACGGACAGCCCCTGCTCGGCGGCCATTTCGAGGGTGAGGTCGATCGGGAAGCCCCAGGTGTCGTGGAGCAGGAAGGCCTTGTCGCCGGAGAGGATCGTGCCACCGGACTGCTTGGTCTCGGTGACGGCGGTGTCGAGGATGTTGGTGCCGGCCTTCAGCGTCTTGAGGAAGGCGTTCTCCTCGGCGAGGGCGACCTTCTCGATGCGCTCGCGGTCCGTGATCAGCTCGGGGTACTGCTGGCCCATCATGTGGATCACGGTGTCGATCAGGTCCTTGACGACCGGACCGGTGGCGCCGAGCAGGCGCATGTTGCGGATGGCGCGGCGCATGATGCGGCGCAGGACGTAGCCACGGCCCTCGTTGCCGGGGGTGACGCCGTCGCCGATCAGCATCACGGACGTGCGCATGTGGTCGGTGACCACGCGCAGGGAGACGTCCGAGGTGTGGGCGTCGCCGTAGCGGACGCCGGTCAGCTCGGTGGCCTTCTCGATGACGGCCATGGAGGTGTCGATCTCGTACATGTTCTGCACTCCCTGCAGAATCATGGCGAGGCGCTCCAGGCCGAGGCCCGTGTCGATGTTCTTGCTCGGCAGCTCGCCGAGGATCTCGAAGTTGTCCTTGCCGATGCCCTCGCCACGCTCGAACTGCATGAAGACGAGGTTCCAGATCTCCACGTACCGCTCGTCGTTGACGGCCGGGCCGCCCTCGACGCCGAACTCGGGGCCGCGGTCGTAGTTGATCTCGGAGCAGGGCCCGCAGGGGCCGGGGACGCCCATGGACCAGTAGTTGTCCTTCATGCCGAGGCGCTGGATGCGCTCCTTCGGCACCCCGACGACCTCGTGCCAGATGCGCTCGGCCTCGTCGTCGTCCTTGTAGACGGTGATCCAGAGCTTCTCCGGCTCCAGGCCGTAACCGCCCTTGTCCTGGGGGCTGGTGAGCAGCTCCCAGGCGTAGCTGATGGCGCCTTCCTTGAAGTAGTCGCCGAAGGAGAAGTTGCCGCACATCTGGAAGAACGTGCCGTGCCGCGTGGTCTTGCCGACCTCTTCGATGTCGGGCGTGCGCACGCACTTCTGCACGCTGGTGGCGCGGTCGAACGGCGGCTTGACCTCGCCCAGGAAGTAGGGCTTGAACGGCACCATGCCGGCGGGGACGAGGAGCAGAGTCGGGTCGTCCGCGATGAGCGACGCCGAAGGGACGACGGTGTGCCCGCGCTCCTCGAAGAAGCTCAGCCAGCGGCGGCGGATCTCAGCCGACTCCATCAGTGGTCCTCATTCCGGTTGTACGAGTACTTCGTCTGCGAAGAAATCACGGTTTCGATGTACTTCGGTGTGGTGCGGTCGGTGCTGTGGTTGTTCTCGATGGCGGCGAGGTGCCGCGGGGCGGGGAGCTCGGGGGCCCGGTCGATGCCCAGTGCCTCGCCCAGCTCGGCCTCACGCTGCGCCATGCCGTCGCGGACGTCGAGCGCGAAACCCACCGCGCGGTCCTTCAGCCGATGACCGGTCTCCAAGGCCTTGTTGGCCGCGGTGGCGGCCAGGCTCTCGGGGGTCAGCTGCTTCAGCTTGCGGTTGACCTTGGTGGTGGCCCACACACCGGCGGCGACGCCGGTGGTGAACCAGAACGTACGGCGGAACATCGCTCGGTCTCAGTCCTTACTTCCGCTTGCGTCGCGCGGCGGGGACCGTGCGGCCCACGATCACGGTACGCCGGGGCGCCTTCGCGGGCACGTCCTCCTTGCGGCCGCCCAGCGCCCGGCGCACGCCGTAGCCGAAGGCCGCGACCTTGACCAGCGGGCCGCCGAAGGTGGAGGCGACGGTGGTCGACAGCGCGGAGGCGTTCGAGGTGACCTCCTGGACGTCCGTGGCGATCGCGTCGACGCGGTCGATCTGGGTCTGCGCGGAGCGCACCGCCTGGGAGGCGTCGGCGAGCAACGGGACGGCCTGGTCGGTCACGTCCGCCACGAGCTTGGTCGTCGCCTTGAGCGTCTGGGCCAGCCTCGCGAGTGCCACCGCGAGAAAGGAGACCAGGATCGCCCAGAAGACGGCCACCAGGATCCCGGCCACCTCTCCACCGGACACTGTGCGCACCCGCTCCCTGAAACGTGCCTCAACATCGGAAACATCGAAAAACCAGTGTCCCGAGCCTATCGCGCCGGGGCCGGGGCTCCGTACCGGATTACCGGGTGGTGCGGACGGAGTTGCGGGAAGCGATTGTACGGAATGAACACACTTCAGTACGCTCCGTGTCCCATGCGAGGTCCTCAGCGCCCAGCCCCCTTCCCCGACGGCGATCCGCCCCTGGAACTCACCACTTTCGTCGGGCGATCGTCCGAACTCGCCGGGCTGGCGGCGGCCCTCGGCGAGGCGCGGCTGGTGACCGTGACCGGGGTCGGCGGGGTCGGCAAGTCCCGGCTGGCCGCGCGGGCCGCCGCCGGGTGGGGTGCGGGTGCCGGGCGCGTCGAGCTGGCGGCCGTACGGGATCCGCAGTTCGTGGAGTACGCGGTGGTGGAGGCGCTCGGTCTGACCGACCACACCGCGCGGCTGCCCCGCGAGACGCTGCTGGAGCATCTCGCCGGCCGCCCGGCGCTGCTGGTGCTGGACGGGTTCGAGCATCTGGCGGCGGCCTGTGCCGAACTGACGGCGGATTTGCTGCGCAAGCTGCCTGAGCTGAGCGTGCTGACCGCGGGCCGGCGCCCGCTGGGGCTGGCGGGCGAGCGGCTGTTCCCGCTGGCGCCGCTCGGCGCGGACGAGGCGGTGGAGCTGTTCACGGACCGGGCCCGGGAGCAGGGGCTGACGGTGCCCGAAGGCCCTGAGGTGCGCGAGCTGTGCCGTCGGCTGGAGGGGATCCCGCTCGCGCTGGAGCTGGCGGCCGGGCGGGTGCGGGCCCTGTCCCCCGCGCAGTTGGCGCAGCGGCTGGACGACCGGTTCCGGCTGCTGGTCGCGGACGCCCGCGGCGATGGCGCCCACCCGGTGCCGGGCGGGCCGCCCGCCCGGCACCAGACGCTGCGCACGGCGATCGGCTGGAGCCATGAGCTGTGCACCCCGGCCGAACGGCTGCTGTGGGCGCGGCTGTCGGTGTTCGCGCAGACCTTCGACCTGGAGGCGGCCGAGTACGTGTGCAGCGGGGACGGGCTGCCCGCCGAGGACGTGCTCGACGTGCTGTCGGCGCTGCTGGTCCAGTCCGTCGTGACCCGCGAGGACACCCCGGCCGGCCCTCGCTACCGGATGCTGGACACCGTGCGGGACTACGGCGCCGACTGGCTGGAGGCGGCCGGGGACGCGGGCAGGCTGCGCAGGCTGCACCGGGACTGGTACCTGGGCCTCGCGACCTGGTGCGAGCTGGACTGGTTCTCGCCCCGGCAGCACGAGATCGCCCGGCGGGTCGAGGCGGAGCTGGCGAATCTGCGGGCGGCGCTGGAGTTCTGTCTGACCGAGCCGGACGAGGCGCATCTCGGCCAGTGCCTGGCGGGGTCACTGTGGTTCTGCTGGGTCGGGTGCGGGCGGCTCGCGGAGGGGCGGCGCTGGCTGGAGCGCAGCGTGGAGCTGGAGTCGGAGTACGAGCAGTCCCGGCTGAAGGCGCTGTGGGTGCTCGGCTATGTGGCGATCCTCCAGGGCGAGACCGTGCCTGCGCTGGCGGCGCTGCGGGAGTGCCGGGAGCAGGCGGAGCGGGCCGCGGACGCGACGGCGGTGGCGTACGCCGAGCACCGCTCCGGCTGTCTCGCCCTGGTCGGCGACGACATGGCGGGCGCAGAAACGCTGCTGCGGTCGGCGCTGGAGCGCTATCAGGAGATCGGCGAGCTGAACAGCAACGTCCTGATGGCCCAGGTCGAGCTGGCGATGACCCGGGCCTTCCAGGGCGATCTGCCGGACGCGGTGCGCCTGTGCCAGGACGTACGGCAGGTGTGCGAGGACCACGGGGAGCGCTGGGCGCGCTCGTACGCGCTGTACGTGCTGGCGTACGCCGCCTGGCTGGACGGCGAGCCGGCCCGCGCGCGGGAGCTGCTGGCGGACTGCCTCGGCCATGCGCACGCGTTCCGTGATCTGCTCGCCGAGGTGCTGACGCTGGAGCTGCTGGCGCTGGTGACGGTGACCGAGGGCGACGCGGCCGAGGCGGCCGTGCTCCAGGGCGCGGCGGCCCGGCTGTGGCCTTCGGTGGGGCTGCCGCTGTTCGGCTCGGCGCACTACAACGCCCCGCACGAGCGCTGCGCGGCGCTGGCCCGGCAGGAGCTGGGGGACGTGCGGTACGAGAAGTGCGTGCGGGAGGGGGCCCGGCTCGACCGGGCCACGGCGGTGGCGCGTGCGCTGGGGCACGAGCGCCCCGCGGAGGGCGCGGGGAAACGCGCCCTGGCCCCCGCCGACCGGCGCTGCCCGGACGACGGGAAACGCAAACCCGCCGCCTCGCCCGCCCGGCAGGACCGGGCAGGGAGACGGCGGGCTGAGAACGTACGCCGGGGCTGGGATCAGCGGGCGTAGTACTCGACGACGAGCTGCTCGTCGCAGATCACCGGGATCTCCTTGCGGTTCGGCTCGCGGTCCAGGCGGAACGCCAGGGCCTTGAGGTTCACCTGGAGGTAGCGCGGGGTCTCACCCTCGGGGGCGAAGCCACCCTCACGGGCGATCGTGAAGAGCGTCTTCTCCTTGGAGCGGTCGCGGACCTGCACGACGTCGTCCGGACGGACACGGAAGGACGGCTTGTCGACCTTCTGGCCGTTGACCTGGATGTGGCCGTGGACGACCATCTGACGGGCCTGGTAGATGGTGCGGGCGATGCCCGAACGCAGGACCAGGGCGTCGAGACGGCGCTCGAGCTCCACGATCAGGGCCTCGCCGGTCTTGCCCTGGACCTTGGACGCACGCTCGTAGGCGCGGACCAGCTGGCGCTCGGAGATGTCGTACTGCGCGCGCAGACGCTGCTTCTCCAGCAGACGGACCTTGTAGTCCGAGTTCTGCTTGCGGCCACGGCCGTGCTCGCCCGGCGGGTAGGGGCGGGCCTCGAAGTACTTGACGGCCTTCGGGGTCAGCGCGATGCCGAGGGCACGCGACTTCTTGACCTTGGGGCGGGACTGGTTCGCCACTGTCTCAATCTCTTTCGTAGTGTTCGGCTCGTCAGGGTTAGGGAGGTCGCATCCGCAGCCGGGAAAACCCGCCGGATCCCCGAGGGGACCTGCCGGGCAGCCGCTTCCCTGGTCTGGGCACATACGTGCAGCACGCGAGTGGCCCACCGACCGTCCCGGGACTCCGGGTGGTGGTGGGCTGCCCGCGACACCGATCGACGGTGCGCGACGCTCCTGGAGTCAGTCCGCGAGGGACTGGATCTCCGGCTGACTGTCCTGCTCTGACAGCGCGGGACTCAGCACTTCGGGGCAGTCTACAGGGTGCTCAGGAGCGCTTGCGACCGAGGTGTTTCCTGGTCCACTCGACCGCGTCGGCGTATCTGGCCTCGGTCCCGTGCCGGGTCGGGGTGTAGTACGTGCGGTCCTTCAGGGCGTCCGGGGCGTACTGCTGCTCGGCGATGCCCTCGGGCAGGTCGTGCGGGTACACGTACCCCTGCGCGTGGCCGAGCTTGGCCGCTCCCTTGTAGTGCCCGTCGCGCAGGTGGGCCGGGACAGGGCCGGCCAGGCCCGCCCGGACGTCCTCCATCGCGGCGCCGATCGCGGTGGTCGCGGCGTTGGACTTGGGGGCGAGGGCGAGGGCGATGGTGGCGTGGCTGAGGGTGAGGGCGGCCTCGGGGAAGCCGATCATGGCGACGGCCTGGGCGGCGGCGACCGCGAGGGGCAGGGCACCCGGGTCGGCCAGGCCGATGTCCTCGCTCGCGGAGATCATCAGGCGGCGGGCGATGAAGCGGGGGTCCTCCCCGGCCTCGACCATGCGGGCCAGGTAGTGCAGGGCCGCGTCGACGTCGGAGCCCCGGATGGACTTGATGAGGGCGCTGGCGACGTCGTAGTGCTGGTCGCCGTCGCGGTCGTACTTCACCGCCGCGCGGTCGACCGTCTGCTCCAGCGTCTGCAGGCTGATCTCGCCCTCGCCCTTGTCGAGGGCGGCGCCGGCGGCGGCCTCCAGGGCGGTCAGGGCGCGGCGGGCGTCGCCGCCGGCGATGCGCAGCAGGTGCTCCGTGGTGTCGTCGGGCAGCGCGACGGCGTCCTTCAGGCCGCGCTCGTCGCTCAGGGCGCGGCCCAGCAGTGCCCGGATGTCGTCACCGGTGAGCGGTTCGAGCGTGAGCAGGAGGGAGCGGGAGAGCAGCGGGGAGATCACCGAGAAGTAGGGGTTCTCCGTCGTGGCCGCGATCAGGGTCACCCAGCGGTTCTCGACGGCCGGGAGCAGGGAGTCCTGCTGGGCCTTGCTGAAGCGGTGGATCTCGTCCAGGAAGAGGACGGTCTCCTTGCCGAAGCCGCCGGTGGCGCGGCGGGCGCCGTCGATGACCGCGCGGACCTCCTTGACGCCCGCGGTGATCGCGGACAGCTCCACGAAGCGCTTGTTCGTCGCCTTGGAGACGACGTACGCCAGCGTCGTCTTGCCGGTGCCGGGCGGGCCCCAGAGGATCACCGAGGAGGGTCCGGCGGGGCCGCCGGAGCCCTCGCCGACCAGCCGGCGCAGCGGGGAGCCCGGTTTCAGCAGATGCTGCTGGCCCACGACCTCGTCGAGGGTGCGCGGGCGCATCCGCACCGCCAGGGGGCTGCCTGCCGGGTCCTTCTCCTGGCGTTCTTCCGCCGCTGCGGTGAAGAGGTCGGGTTCCACGTCCAAAACCCTAAATCACCGCACTGACAACCCGGCTCCGGCCGCAGATCGGGCCTGGTCAGGCCCAGAGCTGGCTGCCCCAGCGGGTCAGGATCAGCATGGCGATGACGCCGCAGTGGGTCACCGGGAGGACCCAGGTGAACTCGCCGAGGAACCGCTTGAGCCAGCCCGGCCCCGGCAGGAAGCCGTTGCGGACGTTGAACGAGGTCACGTACCAGAACATGGTGATCGTGGCGACCCAGGCGAGCGAGCACCACAGGCACAGGGCGTTGATCCGGTACAGGGACTGGAACTGGAGCCAGGTGACGAAGCAGACACCGAAGAGCGTGCCGAAGTTGAAGGTCAGCCAGTACCAGCGCGGGAAGCGGGCGCGGCCCAGCAGGCTCATGCCGACGCAGACGACGATGCCGTAGCAGACCAGGCCGAGCCAGGGGTTCGGGAAGCCGAAGGCCGCCGCCTGCTTGCTCTCCATGACGCTGCCGCAGGACACGATCGGGTTGACACTGCAGCCCGGCGTGAACGTCTTCCCCGCGATCTTCGCTTCGAGGATCTTGTTCTTGTCGAGCGTGATGACCCAGGCCGCCAGCAGACCGGCCGCACCGGTGATCACCATCAGCAGGGCGAAGGCGCGGCTGCCGCCCACCGTGCGGGGGGCGTCGGCGGGACGCTCGGACCCGGGCTCTGTGGAGACGTCGTTGACTGTCGTCTTACTCATCCGCCGATTCCGTCGCTTGAGAGTTGGACCATCTTCCGACACGGGTCATTGTGCCGCACGCGCATGTGTGTCCACCGTTCGAAGGACATAAGGAGGTACGCACGGCGGTCACGGACCGTTCGGTTCTGGCCGATGCTCGGGGACATGACAGCACGGCGAACGAACACGCGGTGAACGTCCGGGGGCTGCGCGAGCGGTACGGGGGCATGACCGCCGTCGACGCTCTCGACCTGGGAATCCTGCGCGGCAAGGTGTTCGGCCTGCTCGGGCCCGACGACGCGGGCCAGAGCACCACGGTGGAGATCCGCCGGATCAACCGGTCCCGGGACGGCGGCGAGGTCTCCGTCCTCGGCACGGACCCGGCGACGGCACGCGCGCGCGGAGCCACCGGACGGGAATCGTCCGGCAGGACGAATCGGCGCCCGCGGAGTTGACGATCCGCGAGACGATGCGGCACTTCGCCCGTCACCACCCGCGGCGGTCAGCGGCGGCGGTGACGAGTGGGCTGCGGCACGGGTTGCCGGAGCAGTGAAGGCAGAGGGGCGCCGGAGAGATCTCCGGCGCCCCTCTCACCGCTCGACTAGCCCAGGCGGGACCGCAGTTCGGCCAGGATCCCGTCCACCGCGATCGCCGTCTGCTCGCCGGATTCCATGTCCTTGAGCTGGACGACGCCCTCGGCGAGGTCGCGCTCGCCGGCCACGAGGGCGTAGCGGGCGCCGCTGCGGTTGGCGTTCTTCATGGCGCCCTTCAGGCCCTTGCCGCCGTACGAGAAGTCCGCGGAGATGCCGGACTTGCGCAGCTCGGTGACCTTCGCGAACAGCAGTCGGCGGGCCTCCTCGCCGAGCGGGACGGCGTAGACCGACGTGGTGGACGGCAGGGCCAACTCCACGCCTTCCGCCTCCAGGGCGAGAACCGTGCGGTCGACGCCCAGGGCCCAGCCGACCGAGGGCAGCGCGGGGCCGCCGATCATCTCGGACAGGCCGTCGTAGCGGCCGCCGCCGCCCACCGCGGACTGCGAGCCCAGACCGTCGTGCACGAACTCGAACGTGGTACGGGTGTAGTAGTCCAGGCCGCGCACCAGCTTCGGGTCGTCCTCGAAGGCCACGCCCGCGCCGGTCAGCAGTTCGCGGACCTCCTCGTGGTACGCCTTGCACGCGTCGCACAGGTAGTCACGCAGCAGCGGCGCGCCCGTCAGCTGCTTCTGGACCGACTCGCGCTTGTCGTCGAGGACGCGCAGCGGGTTGATCTCCGAGCGGCGCAGGGTGTCCTCGTCGAGGTCCAGGCCGCGCAGGAAGTCCTGGAGCGCGCCCCGGTACACCGGCCGGCACTCCTTGTCGCCCAGGCTGTTCAGCAGGATGCGGAAGTTGCTGAGGCCCAGCGAGCGGTACGCCTGGTCGGCGAGGATGATCAGCTCTGCGTCGACCGCCGGGTCCTCCACGCCGAGCGCCTCGGCGCCGACCTGCGAGAAGTGACGGTAACGGCCCTTCTGCGGACGCTCGTAGCGGTAGTACGAGCCGGAGTACCAGAGCTTGACCGGGAGGTTGCCCGCCTTGTGCAGGTTGGCCTCCAGGGCCGCGCGCAGCACGGACGCCGTGCCCTCGGGACGCAGGGCGAGCTTGTCCCCGCCCTTGGTCTCGAAGGCGTACATCTCCTTGGTGACGATGTCGGTGGACTCGCCGACACCGCGCGCGAAGAGCTCGACGTTCTCGAAGCCGGGTGTCTCGATGTAGCCGTAACCGGAGTTCCGCAGCGGAGCGGCGATCGCCTCGCGGACCGCGAGGTACTTGGCGGACTCCGGCGGAATCAGGTCGTAGGTGCCCTTGGGGGCCTGGAAGGTACTCACGGAAGGCTCTCTCGTCACATTCCTCGTCGGGGAGCGGCAGTCATACCCGCGCCGGGACCTGAACGGTCTGCCGCCACCTGCCGCAGATACGGATTGGTGGCGCGCTCCTGGCCGATGGTCGTCTGGGGGCCGTGGCCGGACAGCACCACGGTGGAGTCCTCGAGCGGCAGGCACACGCGGGCCAGCGACTCGAGCATGTCCGCCGTGGATCCGCCCGGCAGGTCGGTGCGTCCGACGGAGCCGGCGAACAGCAGATCCCCGGAGAAGAACACCGACGGGATGTCGGCGGTCTCGGGCATCCGGAAGGTCACCGACCCCTTGGTATGGCCCGGCGCGTGCGCGACGGAGAACTCCATTCCGGCCAGGTCGAGGGCGGTGCCGTCGGCCAGCTCGCGGACGTCGTCCGGCTCCCCCACGGTCAGCTCGCCCATCAGCGGCATGCCGATGGACCGGCCGAGCGCCTTCTCGGGGTCGCTCATCATGAACCGGTCCTCGGGGTGGATCCAGGCCGGTACGTCGTGGGCCCCGCAGACCGGGACGACCGAGGCCACGTGATCGATGTGGCCGTGGGTGAGGACGACGGCGACGGGCTTGAGCCGATGCTTCTTCAGTGCTTCCTCGACGCCTTCGGCGGCCTGGTGGCCCGGGTCGATGATCACGCACTCCTCACCGGGGGCGGGGGCGACGAGATAACAGTTCGTCCCCCAGGCCCCGGCGGGGAACCCGGCAATGAGCACGATCGTCCTTCGTTGTGTCGATGGGGTACGGCTTGCGGACGGCTCGCGGAAGGCTTGCCGGCGGCGTCAACCGCAGTCAGAGCCTACCGGCGCTGCCGTTTCCTCAGCGAACCCATATACGGTACGGGGCTACACGCGGCGGTCGGCCCACGAGAGGCACGCAGCCGCACGCGTACCGGTCGACACACGACACGCATGAGGAGAGAACCCGGTGGTCAGCCAGGAGCAGCGGCGGCGTCAGCTCGCCCGGGAGAAGTTCTTGCGGCAGCAGCAGCGGCGCACCCAGGCGCGCCGCAAGGCTCGTATGCGCAACACCGTGATCGCCTCCGTGCTCGCGGTGGCCGTCCTGGGCGCTGGTGGCGCGTACGCCGCCGGGGCCTTCAAGAGCGACGACAAGAAGGACACGTCGGCGGGCTCCACGGCGAGCCCGAGCCCGAGCGCCTCCTCCACGGAGAAGCCCGAGCCGAAGATGGCCATCGACAAGAAGGCCACGTACACGATGACGATCAAGACGAACCAGGGCGATGTGAACATCGCCATGGAGGCGGCCAAGACGCCGCACACCGTCAACTCGTTCAAGTACCTCGCCGACAAGGGCTTCTTCAACAACACGAAGTGTCACCGGCTCACCACCGAGGGCATCTACGTGCTGCAGTGCGGCGACCCCGAGGGCACCGGCGCGGGCGGCCCCGGCTACACGATCCCGGACGAGAACCTGAACGGGCTCGGCAAGGCCGGCTCGGACGGCTCGGTCACGTACCCGGCCGGAACCGTGGCGATGGCGAACACCGGTCAGCCCCACACCGGCGGCAGCCAGTTCTTCCTCGTCTACAAGGACAGCAAGCTGCCTCCGTCGTACACGCCGTTCGGCACGATGGACGCGGCCGGGCTGAGGGCCGTCGAGGACATCGCCAAGAACGGTGTGGCCGCCGGCGGTCAGAGCCCGACCGACGGTGCTCCGAAGAAGACCGTGAAGGTCCAGACCGTGACGGTGAAGAAGGACTGACCTGTCGGCCGCCAAATTTCGGTCGCGCTGGATGCGGACAGCATCCCCGCCGGTCGCCTATGTTGGCCGTGACGAAACTGTGGACGATGCCCGGGGCCCGAAACCCCCCGCCAGGCATCATGTGGAGGAGGCGCTGTGAGCAGCGACCCGTGGGGCCGCGTCGACGAGACGGGGACCGTGTACGTGCGTACGGCCGACGGCGAGCAGGTCGTCGGTTCCTGGGCGGCAGGCTCCCCTGAGGAGGCGCTTGCCTACTTCGAGCGCAAGTACGAGGGCCTGGTTGTCGAGATCGGCCTCCTCGAGAAGCGAGTGCAGACCACCGACCTGTCGGCGAAGGACGCCCAGACCGCGATCGACCACCTGCGCGAGCAGGTGGACGCGCACCACGCGGTCGGCGACCTGGCCGCCCTGCGCGAGCGGCTGGACAAGCTCGTGAAGACCGTCGAGTCGCGTCGCGAGGAGCGCAAGCAGCAGCGGGCCAAGCAGTCCGACGAGGCCCGCAAGGCCAAGGAGGACCTGGTCGTCGAGGCGGAGCAGCTGGCGCAGTCCGACCAGTGGCGGGCCGCCGGTGAGCGGCTGCGGTCCCTGGTGGACACCTGGAAGGGGCTGCCGCGTCTGGACCGCAAGTCCGACGACGAGCTGTGGCACCGCTTCTCGCACGCGCGGTCGGCGTTCTCCAAGCGGCGCAAGGCGCACTTCGCGCAGCTGGACGCGCAGCGCGAGGAGGCCCGCCAGACCAAGGAACGGCTGGTCGCCGAGGCCGAGGCGCTGTCGGGGTCGGCGGACTGGGGTCCGACGGCGGCCCGCTACCGCGAGCTGATGGCGGAGTGGAAGGCCGCGGGCCGCGCCCAGCGCGAGCACGAGGACGATCTGTGGAACCGCTTCCGCGGCGCCCAGGACGTCTTCTTCGCCGCCCGCAGCTCGGTGTTCGCCGAGCGGGACGCGGAGCAGTCCGAGAACCTGAAGCTGAAGGAGGAGCTGGCCGGGGAGGCCGAGAAGCTCCTGCCGATCGGCGACCTGAAGTCGGTGCGGGCCGCGTTCCGCTCGATCAACGAGCGCTGGGAGGCCATCGGCCACGTCCCGCGGGACGCGCGGCCGAAGGTCGAGGGCCGGATGCACGCCGTCGAGCGGGCGATCCAGGACGCCGAGGAGACCGAGTGGCGCCGGACCAACCCGGAGGCACGCGCGCGTGCCGCGGGGCTGACCGGTCAGCTCCAGGCCGCCGTGGACAAGCTGAAGGCGCAGATCGAGCAGGCCCGCGCCCAGGGCAACAGCTCCAAGGCCGACAAGCTGGAGCGTGAGCTGGAGGGCCGCCAGGCACTCCTGGACCAGGCTCTGAAGGGCCTCCAGGAGTTCGGCGGCTGATCCCCCGCTGCTGACGCGAAAGGGCCCCGTACGCGCGTACGGGGCCCTTTCAGCTGTCCGTGAGTCCGTCGGCGTGACGTCGGGCGCAGCTACGAACGGCTGCGTCCCGACGTCACCCGGTACACGTCGTACACGCCCTCCACGCCCCGTACGGCCTTCAGAACGTGGCCGAGGTGCTTCGGGTCCCCCATCTCGAAGGTGAACCGGGAGGTGGCGACCCGGTCGCGGGAGGTCTGGACGGCCGCGGAGAGGATGTTGACGTGCTGGTCGGACAGGACGCGCGTGACGTCCGACAGCAGCCGGGAGCGGTCCAGCGCCTCGACCTGTATGGCGACCAGGAAGACCGAGGACTGGGTGGGCGCCCACTCGACGTCGAGGATGCGCTCCGGTTCGCGCGAGAGCGACTCGACGTTGACGCAGTCGCTGCGGTGCACCGATACGCCGCTGCCGCGCGTGACGAAGCCGATGATCGGGTCGCCGGGCACGGGCGTGCAGCAGCGGGCCAGCTTGACCCACACGTCGTCGACGCCCTTGACGACGACACCCGGGTCGGCGCTGGAGCGGCGCTTGCGGCCGCGGGTGCGGGACGGCGGGACCGCCTCGTCGATCTCCTCGGTGGCCGCCTCCTCGCCGCCGAGGGCCTGGACGAGCTTCTGCACGATGTTCTGCGCGGAGACATGCCCCTCGCCGATGGCCGCGTACAGCGCGGAGATGTCCGAGTAGCGCATCTCGTGCGCGAGCGTGATCAGGGAGTCGCCGTTGAGGATGCGCTGGATCGGCAGGTTCTGCTTGCGCATCGCCCGGACGATGGCGTCCTTGCCCTGCTCGATGGCCTCGTCCCGGCGCTCCTTGGAGAACCAGGCCCGGATCTTGTTGCGGGCGCGGGGCGACTTGACGAAGCCCAGCCAGTCGCGGGACGGCCCGGCGCCGGGTGCCTTGGAGGTGAAGACCTCCACCAAGTCGCCGTTGTCCAGGGTGGATTCGAGCGGTACGAGCCTGCCGTTGACCCGTGCTCCTATGGTGCGGTGGCCGACCTCGGTGTGGACGGCGTACGCGAAGTCGACCGGGGTGGCCCCGGCCGGGAGCGCTATGACGTCGCCCTTGGGGGTGAACACGAAGACCTCGTTGCGGGACAGGTCGAAGCGCAGGGACTCCAGGAACTCGCCGGGGTCCTCGGTCTCCTTCTGCCAGTCGAGCAACTGCCGCAGCCACGCCATGTCGTTGAGGTGGTCGTCCTTGCCCTTGCCCGCCTTGGGCACGTCCGTGCGCACCTTGGAGGCGCCGGCCACGGCCTCCTGCTTGTACTTCCAGTGCGCGGCGATGCCGTACTCGGCGCGGCGGTGCATGTCGAAGGTGCGGATCTGCAGCTCGACGGGCTTGCCGTTGGGTCCGATGACCGTCGTGTGCAGCGACTGGTACATGTTGAACTTGGGCATCGCGATGTAGTCCTTGAACCGGCCCGGGACCGGGTTCCATCGCGCGTGCACGGTGCCGAGGGCCGCGTAGCAGTCGCGGACCGTGTCGACCAGGACACGAATGCCCACCAGGTCGTAGATCTCCGCGAAGTCACGGCCGCGGACGATCATCTTCTGGTAGACGCTGTAGTAGTGCTTCGGGCGGCCGGTGACGGTCGCCTTGATGCGGGCGGCGCGCAGGTCGGCCTGGACCTCGTCGGTCACTATCGCGAGGTATTCGTCGCGCTTCGGCGCCCGCTCGGCCACCAGACGCACGATCTCGTCGTACATCTTGGGGTAGAGGATCGCGAACGCGAGGTCCTCCAGCTCCCACTTGATGGTGTTCATGCCGAGGCGGTGGGCGAGCGGAGCGTAGATCTCCAGCGTCTCGCGCGCCTTCTTCTCCTGCTTCTCGCGCTTGAGGTAGCGCATGGTGCGCATGTTGTGCAGGCGGTCGGCGAGCTTGATGACCAGGACGCGCGGGTCCTTGGCCATCGCCACGACCATCTTGCGCACGGTCTCGGCCTGCGCGGCTTCGCCGAACTTGACCTTGTCCAGCTTGGTCACGCCGTCGACGAGCAGCGTGACCACGTCGCCGAAGTCGCGGCGCAGGTCCTCCAGGCCGTACTCGGTGTCCTCGACGGTGTCGTGCAGCAGGCCGGCCATGAGCGTGGCCGGGTCCATGCCCAGCTCGGCGAGGATCGTGGTCACGGCGAGGGGGTGCGTGATGTACGGGTCGCCGCTCTTGCGCTTCTGGCCGCGGTGCCAGCGCTCGGCGACCTGGTAGGCGCGCTCGATCTGGCGCAGCGTGGCGTTCTCGATCTTGGGGTCGTTGCTGCGCACTATCCGCAGCAGCGGCTCCAGGACCGGGTTGTACGGGTTGGCGCGCTGGACGCCGAGGCGGGCCAGGCGGGCACGGACGCGGTTGGAGGAGCCGGTGCGCGCGCTCTGCACGGCGGGCTGGCGCACCACGGGCGGCTGCACCGGGCGCTCGGGCGGGGCCGGCTTGGGACGGGTGGCCTCGGCAGCCTTCTCGACGGGCGCGGACTGGGCGTGCTCGATCGGCCCGCGGGTGTCGTTCTTCGCGTCGGACGCGTTCGGCGCGGGCTTGGCCGCGGGCGCCGAGGCGGGCTCGGGCTTGGCGGCGGTCAGTGGCTGGGCCTCGTCTGGCAAGAGGGCTCCTCGTGCGCGATCCGGGTCCCCCGGTCAGGCTCCGGAGATCCCATGGTAGCGATCCTGCGGCTGGTCATCGCCTTCAGGCCGCTGCGAGAACCGTCCACCAGGCAAACACCGGAGGCCACCGCCGGATTCCGGGAGGTGGATCGCGGGTGTGCGGGAGGCGTGCGGCGGGTGACCGGAAGGCGGTCGTCGCGGGCCCCCGCCGCATGCGTACGGCCGCCCCGGAGCGGTACCGGGACGGCCGTACGGCGATCGGGACAGGGCCTGTCAGACCTGGAGCAGTGCCTCCAGCGGGGCCCCCGCGAGCGCCGGCGCCAGGCGGGCGCGGGCGTCGAGGAAGCCCAGCTCCATGAGGACGGCCAGACCCGAGACCTGGGCGCCGGCCCGCTGGATGAGGTGGATCGCCGCCTCGGCCGTACCGCCGGTCGCGAGGACGTCGTCCACGATCAGGATGCGGTCGCCTGCGGTCAGGTCCTCGGCGTGCACCTCGATCTCGGCCGAGCCGTACTCCAGGTCGTAGGCCTGGCGCAGGGTCGCGCCGGGCAGCTTGCCGGCCTTGCGGACCGGGATGAAGCCGAGGCCCGCGCGGACGGCGACCGGGGCGCCGAGGATGAAGCCCCGGGCCTCCAGGCCGATGATCTTGGTCGCGCCGGTGTTGGCCGCGATCTCGGCCAGCGCGTCCGTGAGCGCCGTGAAGGCGGCCGGGTCCGCGAGGAGCGGGGTGATGTCCTTGAACAGCACGCCCGGCTCGGGGTAGTCGGCGACGTCGCGGATGCGGCTGAGCAGCAGTTCCCTGATGTCGGTCATCGTCGCTTCCCGGAGGGTCGGCCACGGCCGCGGGTGCGGGACGCGGGCTGGTTGCGGGGGCCCACGACGGCGGGGGCGTCCTCGGAGTCGTCGTCCACCCCGGCGGCGCGGTCGGCCGCGAGGTCGTCCTCGGCGGAGGCCTGGGCGCGCTTGGCCAGGACCCGCTTCCTGAGGGCCTTCATCGCGGGCTCGCGTTCCTTGAGGTCGGCGACGAGCGGCGTGGCGATGAAGATCGAGGAGTAGGCACCGGCCGCGAGGCCGACGAACAGCGACAGCGAGATGTCGTTGAGGTCACCGGCGCCGAGGAAGCCGCCGCCGATGAACAGCAGGCCGGCGACCGGCAGCAGGGCGACGACGGTGGTGTTGACGGAGCGGACCAGGGTGCCGTTGATCGACTGGTTGGCGATGTCGCTGTAGGTGAAGCGGGTCTGCTTGGTGATGTCCTTCGTCTGCTCCTTGAGGCTGTCGAAGACGACGACCGTGTCGTAGAGCGAGTAACCGAGGATGGTGAGCAGACCGATGACCGTGCCGGGCGAGACCTGGAAGCCGACGAGGGCGTAGATGCCGGTCGTGATGGTGATGTCGTGGATCAGCGCGACGAGGGCGGCGACGGCCATGCGCCACTCGAAGGCGATCGCCAGGTAGATCACCACGAGCACCATGAAGATCGCCAGGCCCTCCCAGGCCTTGCTGGCGATCTCCTGGCCCCAGCTCGGGCCGACCAGGTCGGCGGCGAGCTTCTCGGGGTTGATCTTCAGGTCGTCGGCCAGCTTCGTCTTGATCTGGTCGGCCTTGCCGGTGTCGATGCCGGCGACCTGGATGCGCAGGCTGCCGTTGCCGAGCTTCTGGACGACTGCTTCCTGTCCGGAGGCGTCGTGGGCGTACGTCTCCGCCTGGGCGACGGACGTGCTCATCCCGGTCGGCGTGGTGAAGACCGCGCCGCCCTGGAAGTCGATGCTCATGTTCAGCCCGCGCACCGCCAGGCCGAGGATGGCCGTGATGGTGATCAGGATGGAGACGCCGTACCAGATCTTGCGCTTGCCGACGAAGTCGTACGAGATCTCGCCGCGGTGCAGTCGAGCGCCGAGGTTGCCGAGTTTCGACATGGCTCAGGCCTCCTTCGGGTCGACAGAGCCGGCGGCGGGACCGGCGGGACGGCGGGTACGGCGCAGGGGCGGCTTGGCCCCCAGGCCCTTGGGGTCGAGACCGGACCACTTGTGACCGCTCGCGAAGAACGGGCGGCGCGCGAGGAGGGTCATCAGCGGCTTGGTGAAGAAGAAGACCACCACGACGTCGAGCACGGTGGTCAGGCCGAGCGTGAAGGCGAAGCCCTGCACCTTGCCGACGGTGACGATGAACAGGACGGCGGCGGCGAGGAACGACACGAAGTCGGAGACGAGGATGGTGCGCCGGGCGCGCGGCCAGGCCCGCTCGACGGCGGGGCGCAGCGAGCGGCCCTCGCGGATCTCGTCCCTGATGCGTTCGAAGAACACGATGAACGAGTCGGCGGTGATACCGATGGCGACGATGGCACCGCAGACGGCCGGCAGGTTCAGCGCGAAGTGGATGGCCGGGCCGAGCAGCGACATGATCACGTAGGTGAGGATCGCGGAGACCAGCAGCGAGGCCATCGCGACGAGCGACAGACCGCGGTAGTAGACCACCAGGTAGAGCACGACCAGCGCGAGACCGATCGCACCGGCGAGCAGACCGGCGTGCAGCTGCTCACCGCCGAGGGCGGCGGTGACGGTCGTGACCGACTGCTCCTGGAAGGACAGCGGCAGGGCGCCGTACGACAGCATGTTGGCGAGGCTCTGGGCCTCCTGCTGGGTGAAGCTGCCGGAGATCTCCGCCTGGCCGCCGGTGATGGCCGACTGCACGTACGGGCTGGAGACGACGTCACCGTCCAGCACGATGGCGAACTCGTTCTGCGGGGACTGGTTCTTGGCCAGCGTGCCGGTGACGTCCGCGAACTTCTTGGAGCCGCTGGAGGTGAAGGTCATCTGGACCTGCCAGCCGGAGGCACCCTGGGTGTCGAAGACGGCCTGCGCCTTCGAGACCTCGGTGCCGTCCACGGCGACCGGGCCGAGCACGTACTTGTACCAGGTGCCGCGGATCTGGCCGCAGGCCAGAGTGGGGTCACCGGGCTTGGTGTTCTTGCCGGCGTTGGCGCGGTCCGCGGGCTTGGTGCAGTTCAGCGCCGCGTACTGGGCCTGGAGCTTGGCGGCGTCCGCGGCGGCGCCGCTCGCCGAGGCGGAGGGGGTGGCCGAGGGAGTGGCCGACGC
The DNA here is from genome assembly GCF_001866675.1 of Streptomyces sp. MUSC 14. Taxonomy (NCBI): domain Bacteria; kingdom Bacillati; phylum Actinomycetota; class Actinomycetes; order Kitasatosporales; family Streptomycetaceae; genus Streptomyces; species Streptomyces sp. MUSC 14. The sequence goes on along the minus strand of NZ_MLYN01000100.1, from coordinate 7,001 downwards.
CTTGGGGCTGCCGGAGGCGGACGTGCTGGGCGAGGGGGTGGAGCCGGCCTTCAGCGCGTCGGTGACGGCGCGGCCCTGGGAGGTCGCGGAGGACGTCGGGGACGCGGAGGAGCCGGAGGAGGCCTTCTCCTTGGACGAGGAGCTCGCGGAGGGGCTGGCGCTCGCGCCCGGCTTCGGCGAGGAGCCGCCGCTGGAGGACGTGCTCGGCGAGGGGCTCGGCGTGGCGCCGCTGGGCTCGCTGGCCAGGACCGGCCGGAAGTACAGCTTGGCCGTGGTGCCGACCTGCTGCTGGGCCTCCTTGGAGTTGGTGCCCTTGGGGATGTTGACGATGATGTTGTCGTTCCCCTGGGTCTGCACCTCCGCTTCGGAGACGCCGAGGCCGTTGACGCGGCGGTTCATGATGTCGACCGCGGTGTCCATATTGGCCTTGTTGATCGCGGACCCCTGGTCGGCCTTCGCCTTGAGCGTGATGCTCGTACCACCGGCGAGGTCGATGCCGAGACGCGGAGTGGTGTGCCCGGAGAGGAACATGCCTCCGGTGAGCGCCACGATGGCGATCAGGATGAGGGCCAGCGAGCGCCCTGGCTTGCTCTGGGCGCTCGCGCTCCGGCCCCTCTTAGGTGCTGCCACCTTCTCGTACTCCCTCTCGGGCCGCCCCGCGCCCGGTCGGCGCGGTCGGCCATGACATGGTGTCGGGCTCCCGTGAAACAGACGCGCCCGGTGGTGCGCGGCGTGATTATGCCGCGTGGCGCACCACCGGGGCGTGACTACTTCGCGTCGGAGTCGCCGTCGGTCTTCTTCGGCTCGTCGTCGGCCTTGGCCTCGGCGGCCTCGGCCGCGTCGGTGCCGTCCTCGGCAACGTCCTTCTTACCGAGGTCGACGGCCTTGTCGTCGGAGGCGGCGGCAGCGGGCGAGTCGGCCTCGTCGGTCTCGGTGAGAGAGGACACGTCGTCCGGGACGATGTCGGCGTCGGACTTCAGGTCGTGCTCGATGCCGTGGACGATGCGGTTGTACTCGTCGTCGGTGAGGACGGCGCCGATCGCGTTCTTGGCGAAGAGGAGCTCGACACCGGGACCGGCGTCGAGGAGGACGGTGTCCTCGTGGACCTCCTTGACCGTCGCGTACATCCCCCCGATCGTGCGGACACCGGAGCCGGGCTGCATCTCGTTCCGCATGCTGGCGGCCTGCTGCTGCTTCTTCTTGGCCGAACGTGTCATCAGGAACATGGCCGCGATGAGCACGATGAAGGGGAGAAGGGTAAAGGCATTCACGGGACGGAAGTTCCTTCGCGCGACCGCGACGGAGAGCGGCCTGTTGACGGGGGTGTGGTCGGCGCCGCCCACAAGGGCGGCATCGGCGGAGTCTAAGCGAGTCCGCGTGCATGGAACAACGCTCAGCATGGCACCTGGGTTCCTGCCGCGGCCACAATGCTCTCGCGGTGCTTCCCGCCGTGCTCCCGCCGTCACCGAGTGGCACAGCCCCTTCGGCGCCCGGCGGCGCCGTCACCGGGGTGTCAGGTCCCGAACAGGTCCTGTTGTCCCTTTCCCCCTACCGGCCCGCGCGGCGGGGTCAGGCCGAGGTGCGCCCAGGCGGCGGGCGTGGCGACCCGGCCCCGTGGGGTGCGGGCGAGCAGGCCCTCCCGGACGAGGAACGGCTCGGCGACCTCTTCGACGGTCTCCCGCTCCTCCCCCACCGCGACGGCGAGCGTGGACAGCCCGACCGGGCCGCCGCCGAACAGCTTCAGCAGGGCTTCGAGCACGGCGCGGTCCAGCCGGTCGAGGCCGCGCGCGTCGACCTCGTACACGGCGAGGGCGGCCCCGGCGATCTCCCGGGTGATCAGGCCGTCCGCCTTGACCTGGGCGTAGTCGCGGACGCGGCGCAGCAGGCGGTTGGCGATACGGGGCGTGCCGCGGGAGCGCCCGGCGATCTCGGCGGCACCGTCCGGCTCGATCTCCACGTCGAGCAGTCCGGCCGAGCGGTGCACGACGCGCTCCAGCTCGCGGGGCTCGTAGAACTCCATGTGCGCGGTGAAACCGAAGCGGTCGCGAAGCGGGGGTGGCAGCAGGCCCGCGCGCGTGGTTGCGCCGACCAGGGTGAACGGGGGCAGTTCGAGCGGGATGGCGGTGGCGCCGGGGCCCTTGCCGACGATGACGTCGACGCGGAAGTCCTCCATCGCCATGTACAGCATCTCCTCGGCGGGCCGGGACATGCGGTGGATCTCGTCGAGGAAGAGGACCTCGCCCTCCTGGAGGGAGGAGAGGATCGCCGCGAGGTCGCCGGCGTGCTGGATGGCGGGACCCGAGGTGATGCGGATGGGGGCGCCCATCTCGGCCGCGATGATCATCGACAGCGTGGTCTTGCCGAGGCCGGGGGCGCCGGAGAGCAGCACGTGGTCGGCGGTGGCTCCGCGCGCGCGTGCGGCGCGGAGCACGAGGTCGAGCTGTTCGCGGACCTTCTCCTGGCCGATGAACTCGCCGAGGTCCTTCGGGCGCAGGGCGGCTTCGACGGCCTGGTCCTCACGGTCGGCTACGGCGCCCACCAGCCGCTCCGCGTCGGCGCCGGTGTCGGTCGGGTCGTCCCAGTTCATAAGTGATGTGCCTCAGCGGTGGTGGGGTCAGCGGGCGCGGTTGAGGGTCTGGAGAGCGGCCTTCAGGAGCTGGCCGACCTGCGGGGTGCCGCCCGCCGCCTCGGCCTGCGGGGCCACGGCGGTGACGGCCTCGTCGGCCTCGCGGGTGGCGTAGCCGAGGCCGATCAGGGCCGCGTGCAGCTGGTCGCGCCAGCCCTGGCTGACCGGGGCGCCGACCGCGGGCGCGCCGATGGGCTCGCCGAGCCGGTCCTTCAGTTCGAGCAGCAGCTTCTGCGCGCCCTTCTTGCCGATGCCGGGCACGGCGATGAGCGCCTTCTCGTCTCCCGTGGCGACCGCGCGGCGCAGCGCGTCCGGGCTGTGCACGGCGAGCATCGCCTGGGCGAGCCGCGGGCCGACACCGCTCGCGGTCTGGAGCAGCTCGAAGACCTGGCGCTCGTCGTCGTCCACGAAGCCGTACAGGGTGAGCGAGTCCTCGCGCACGACCAGCGAGGTGGCGAGCTTGGTGTGCTGGCCCGTGCGCAGCCCGGACAGGGTGTTCGGGCTGCACTGGACGGCGACGCCGATCCCGCCCACCTCGACGACCGCGGAGTCCGGGGCGAGGGCGGCGACCGGGCCGCTGACGAAGGCGATCATGCCGTACGGCCTTTCGTTGCGTTGGCTGCGTGCAGGGCGACGGCCTGCTGGAGTCGGTTCTGGGCGGGGGCGCGCCAGATGTGGCAGATGGCGAGCGCGAGGGCGTCGGCGGCGTCGGCGGGCCTGGGCGGGGCGGCGAGCCGGAGCAGCCGGGTGACCATGGCGCCGACCTGCGCCTTGTCAGCCCGTCCGCTGCCGGTGACAGCGGCCTTGACCTCGCTGGGTGTGTGCAGGGCGACGGGGATGCCGCGGCGGGCGGCGCACAGCATGGCGACGGCGCTGGCCTGGGCGGTGCCCATCACGGTCCGTACGTTGTGCTGGCTGAACACGCGCTCCACGGCGACGCATTCGGGCCGGTGCTCGTCCAGCCACTGCTCGATGCCCTGCTCGATGGCGACCAGACGCCGGCCGAGTTCGGCATCCGCCGGTGTCCGTACGACCCCCACGCCGACCATGGTGAGCGGCCGCCCGGCGACGCCCTCGACGACCCCGACACCGCATCGGGTCAGCCCGGGGTCGACCCCCAGTACGCGCACGTGCCCCCTCCCTTCGGTCTCCCCCAGCTACCGCTGGGCGGTGCCCCCAGTTTGTGCAGGCTATCCGGTGCCACCGACAACGGCGGCGGGCTGGTGGGTCGTGTCCCACCAGCCCGCCGGATCCGCTCGGTCCGCGACCGCGTTACGCGTCGACCTTCTCCATGACCTCGTCGCTGACGTCGAAGTTGGCGAAGACGTTCTGCACGTCGTCGCTGTCCTCCAGCGCGTCGATCAGCTTGAAGATCTTCTTGGCACCGTCCTCGTCCAGCTCGACCTGCATGGTCGGGACGAAGTTGGCCTCGGCGGAGTCGTAGTCGATCCCGGCCTCCTGGAGGGCGGTGCGGACCGCGACCAGGTCGGTGGCCTCGCTGAGCACCTCGAAGGACTCGCCGAGGTCGTTGACCTCCTCGGCGCCCGCGTCCAGGACGGCGCCGAGCACGTCGTCCTCGGTCAGCTCGCCCTTGGGGACGATCACGACACCCTTGCGGTTGAACAGGTACGACACCGAGCCGGGGTCGGCCATGTTGCCGCCGTTGCGGGTCATGGCGACGCGGACGTCGGAGGCGGCGCGGTTGCGGTTGTCGGTGAGGCACTCGATGAGCACCGCGACGCCGTTCGGGCCGTAGCCCTCGTACATGATCGTCTCGTAGTCGGCACCGCCGGCCTCGAGACCGCCACCGCGCTTGATCGCGGAGTCGATGTTCTTGTTCGGGACCGACTGCTTCTTCGCCTTCTGGACGGCGTCGTAGAGCGTCGGGTTGCCGTCGAGGTCGACGCCGCCCATACGCGCGGCGACCTCGATGTTCTTGATCAGCTTCGCGAAGAGCTTGCCGCGCTTGGCGTCGATCACGGCCTTCTTGTGCTTCGTCGTAGCCCATTTAGAGTGGCCGGACATCTGCCTGTCTCCTTCGCGTAACCCTCTACATAACGAACGCCAGAGATCCTACAAGGACTCGGCCGTGCGGTTCGCGCGCACCATGTCCACGAACAGGGAGTGCACGCGGTGGTCTCCGGTCAGTTCCGGGTGGAACGACGTGGCGAGCACGTTGCCCTGGCGGACGGCGACGATGTGACCGTCGTGCTCGGCGAGCACCTCGGCTCCGGCGCCCACCGACTCCACCCAGGGAGCGCGGATGAAGACGCCCTCCACAGGATCGCCCGCGACGCCCCGCACGTCGACCGCGGCCTCGAAGGACTCGTTCTGGCGGCCGAAGGCGTTGCGGCGCACGATCATGTCGATGCCGCCGACGGTCTCCTGGCCCGAGCGCGGGTCGAGGATCTTGTCGGCGAGCATGATCATGCCCGCGCAGGTGCCGTAGACGGGCATGCCGTCCCGCACGCGCGCGCGGAGGGGCTCCATCACTCCGAAGAGGACGGCCAGCTTGGAGATGGTGGTGGACTCGCCGCCGGGCAGCACGAGACCGTCCACCTCGGCGAGTTCCTCGGGGCGCCGCACCGGCCTGGCCACGGCGTCTGCCGCGGCCAGGGCGATGAGGTGCTCCCGTACGTCGCCCTGGAGTGCCAGGACGCCTATGACGGGGGTGTTCATGTGTGTCGGTGCCTTACCAGCCGCGGTTGGCGTAGCGCTCGGCCTCGGGAAGGGTGTCGCAGTTGATGCCGACCATGGCCTCGCCGAGGTTGCGGGAGGCGTCCGCGATGATCTTCGGGTCGTCGTAGAAGGTCGTGGCCTTCACGATGGCGGCGGCGCGCTTGGCCGGGTCGCCGGACTTGAAGATGCCGGAGCCGACGAAGACGCCCTCGGCGCCGAGCTGGCGCATCAGGGCCGCGTCGGCCGGGGTGGCCACGCCGCCGGCGGAGAAGAGGACCACCGGGAGCTTGCCGAGCTCGGCAACCTCCTTGACCAGCTCGAACGGGGCGCGCAGCTCCTTGGCGGCGGCGTAGATCTCGTTGTTGTCGCAGCCGCGCAGCTTGGCGATCTCGCCCTTGATCTGGCGCAGGTGGCGGACGGCCTCGACGACGTTGCCGGTGCCGGCCTCGCCCTTGGAGCGGATCATCGCGGCACCCTCGGCGATGCGGCGCAGGGCCTCGCCCAGGTTGGTGGCGCCACAGACGAACGGGGTCGTGAAGGCCCACTTGTCGGAGTGGTTGACCTCGTCGGCCGGGGTCAGGACCTCGGACTCGTCGATGTAGTCGACGCCGAGGGACTGGAGGACCTGGGCCTCGACGAAGTGACCGATGCGGGACTTGGCCATGACCGGGATGGAGACGGCGTCGATGATGCCCTCGATCATGTCCGGGTCGGACATGCGGGCCACGCCGCCGTCCTTGCGGATGTCGGCCGGGACCCGCTCCAGCGCCATGACGGCGACCGCGCCCGCGTCCTCGGCGATCTTCGCCTGCTCCGGCGTGACGACGTCCATGATCACGCCGCCCTTGAGCTGCTCGGCCATGCCGCGCTTCACGCGCGCGGTGCCGGTCTCGGGAGCCTGGTTCTCGGTGGTGGACACGGGTGACCTCACTGAAGGGAAGAGGGTGACTGCCCCACCGAGGAAACGCGAATGGACCAGGCCACAGCAAGGGCCAATGGGGAGCCGGTGGATCCTTTTGGTTCACCCGGGGTTCAGCGGACGTGCTCAGGCATCGCGCTCCACGAGGGCCGCGGGCGGCTCGTCGTCCATCTCGAAGGCCAGCGGGAACGGGGCGTGGCCGGCGAGGCGGAACCAGCGGACCTTGCGGTGCTCGCGGAGCCTGCGCGCGGCGCCCACGGCATCGTTGTGGAAGCGGCGGGCCATCGGGACCCGGCGCACGGCCTCGGCCAGCTCATGGGCCGCCGCCTCGCCGCCCGGGGCCTCCCGTACGGCCTCCACCTGGGCCGGGTCGGCGAAGACCGCGCGCAGCGCCTGGCTCAGCTCGCTCTCCGCGACCTCGCGCTGTTCCTCCTCGGCCTGCCGGGACGCGTGCGCCGCCTCGTACAGCACGATCGAGGCGGCCGGGTCCAGCACACCGGAGGTGGCCAGCTCCTGCGTCACGGAGGCCCGCCGCAGCAACTGGGCGTCCAGGGCGGCCCGCGCGGCGTCCATCCGCACGTGCAGCCGGTCCAGCCGCCCGGCCGTCCAGCTGAGGTACACGCCGCTCGCGACGAGGACGACGAGGATCCAGATGAGGGTTGGGGTCACGCCGGAAGGCTATCGGCTGCGCACCGACGCCCCCGGTGCCCGCCCCCGACCAGCCCGAACCGTCAGTCCCGCGCCAGCCCCGACCAGCCCGAACCGTCAGTCCCGCGC
>NZ_MLYN01000010.1:0-76651 GCF_001866675.1 Streptomyces sp. MUSC 14 | reverse complement strand
TGCCCGCCGAGACGAAGGCCCACCCGTGACCGCCCACCCGGACCCCACCGGCCGCCCCGGCCCCGCCGACCGCGCGGACCGCCCGGTCCGGCTGCTCCTCGCCGACGACCACCCGGTCGTCCGGGCCGGGCTGCGGGCCGTGCTGGAGACCGAGCCGGGGCTCGTGGTCGTGGCGGAGGCGGCCACCGCCGAGGAGGCCGTCGTCCGCGCCGGGGCGGGGGACGTCGACGTCGTGCTGATGGACCTCCGGTTCGGCCAGGGGATGGGCGGGGCGGAGGCCACGGCCGCGATCACCGCCCGGCCCGGCGCCCCGCGGGTCGTCATCGTCACCACCTACGACTCCGACGCCGACACCCTCCCGGCGATCGAGGCCGGTGCGACCGGTTACCTGCTCAAGGACGCCCCTCCGGAGGAGCTGGCCGCGGCCGTGCGCTCGGCTGCCGCCGGCCGTACCGCGCTGGCGCCCGCGGTCGCGGACCGGCTCATGAACCGGCTGCGCGCCCCCGGCACCTCGCTGACCCGGCGCGAGACCGAGGTGCTCGCCCGGGTCGCCGAGGGGCTGTCCAACCAGGCCGTGGGCCGCCGGCTCCACCTGACCGAGGGCACGATCAAGTCCCATCTGGCCCGTGTCTACGCCAAGTTGGGCGTCGAGTCCCGTACCGCCGCCGTCGCCGCGGCCACCGACCTCGGGCTCATCCGACGGCCGTGAACGTGACCGTGACCGCCGCCCGTGTTCGTCAGGACGGAGTCGTCCGCGCCGCCGCCAGCAGGCGGGTGACGTCGGGGCCGCAGATCGTCAGGGCGGCGCCCACCGTGGCGAGGGCGTCGCGCTCGGCCGGGGTGTAGGGGCCGTCGGCCAGCGCGATGCGGGCGGCCTGCAGGAGCAGGGACTCGCGGCCGGCGGGGGCGAGGTGCGGGGCGAGCGGGTCCAGGGCCTCGTGCAGCTCTATCGTCAGGCTCGCGCCGCAGGGCCGCTCGAAGACCCGGCCGGTGTCGGCGGCGAGGGCGTCGACCAAGGCGGCCAGCTGCTCCTCGGTGCAGTCCTCGAAGCCGGCCGCGCGGACCGCGGCGGCGGCGGTCTCCAGGGCCGTACGCGAACCGGTGCCGCCCGCGGCGAGCACGGCGAGGGCGACGGTGTGCACGGCGTCGCGGAGCATCGCGGAGAAGCGGCGGGTGGTGGGATGGTCGAGGACGTCGGTGCCGTAGTGCTCGGCGCACGCCGCGCACTCCACGACCGGTCCGGCCGTCCCGCGCGGCAGCAGCGGCAGTCCGAGCAGGGTGAGCCGGCGGCGGCCGGTGAGTCGCTGGTAGTTGCGGTCGCCCCCGCAGCCCGGGCAGTAGAACTCGCCGTCGCCCACGGGCGTCCATGCGGTGCGCGCGCCGAGCAGGCGCAGGACCCGGCCGTTTCGTCCCCGTACTGGCAGCACGTCGCACCTCCGTAACCGCGCGGCAACATCGCCGTGCTGGCGTGATGTTAGCCACATCACGGAGGCTGAGTCAGTACCCCGGAAGAGACCTTTCTGTTACCTGCCCGCCGCAGTGGCCGAAAACGGCGGCGCCCCGGCCGCCGTATACAGCGGCCGGGGCGCGGAAACCCCCGGTCGGAGGGGTCAGCGGGCCGCGCGGTTGACGGCCGAGACGACCGCCTTCAGCGACGCACGCGTCGTGTTCGCGTCGATGCCGATCCCCCACAGGACCTTGCCGTCGATCGCACATTCGATGTAGGAGGCGGCCTGCGCGGAGGCGCCCTCGCTCATCGTGTGCTCCTGGTAGTCCAGCAGGCGTACGTCGATGCCGATGGACTGCAGTGCGTCGAAGAAGGCCGAGATCGGACCGTTGCCGGAGCCGGTCAGGACGGTGTCCTCGCCGTCGACCGTGGCCTCGACGGTCAGCGCGTCGACGCCGTCGGTGTCCGTGGTGGACTGGCCGGTCCTGACCTGGATGCGGCCCCACGGGTTGTCCGGGTTCGGCAGGTACTCGTCCCGGAAGACGGCCCAGATCTCCTTCGGCGTGATCTCGCCGCCCTCGGCGTCCGTCTTCGCCTGGATGAGCCGGGAGAACTCGATCTGCATACGGCGCGGCAGGTCCAGCTTGTGGTCGTTCTTCAGGACGTAGGAGATACCGCCCTTGCCGGACTGCGAGTTGACCCGGATGACGGCCTCGTAGGAACGGCCGACGTCCTTCGGGTCGATCGGCAGGTACGGCACCGCCCACTCGATGTCGTCGACCGTGACGCCCTTGGCCTTCGCGTCGGCCTCCATGGCGTCGAAGCCCTTCTTGATGGCGTCCTGGTGGGAGCCGGAGAAGGACGTGTAGACCAGGTCGCCCACGTACGGGTGGCGCGGGTGGACCTCCATCTGGTTGCAGTACTCCCACGTACGACGGATCTCGTCGATGTCGGAGAAGTCGATCTGCGGGTCGACGCCCTGCGAGAACAGGTTCATGCCCAGGGTGACCAGGTCGACGTTGCCGGTGCGCTCGCCCTGTCCGAACAGGCAGCCCTCGACGCGGTCGGCGCCGGCCATCAGCGCCAGCTCGGCGGCCGCGACGGCCGTGCCGCGGTCGTTGTGCGGGTGGACGGAGATGCAGACGTGCTCGCGGCGGGAGATGTTGCGGCTCATCCACTCGAAGCGGTCCGCGTGCGTGGACGGGGTCGAACGCTCCACCGTGGCGGGCAGGTTGAGGATGATCTCGCGGCCCGGACCCGGCTGGTAGACGTCCATGACCGCCTCGCAGACCTCCAGCGCGAAGTCCAGCTCGGTGTCGGTGAAGATCTCCGGCGAGTACTGGTAGCCGAACTCCGTCTCGGGGCCCAGCAGCTTCTCGGCGTACTCCATCACCAGGCGGGTGCCGTCGACGGCGATCTGCTTGATGTCGTCCTTGGAGCCGCGGAAGACGACCCGGCGGAAGACGGGCGCGGTGGCGTTGTAGAGGTGGACGGTGGCCCGCCTGGCGCCCTTCAGGGACTCCACGGTCCGCTCGATCAGGTCCTCGCGGGCCTGGGTCAGCACGGAGATCGTGACGTCGTCAGGGATCGCGCCCTCTTCCTCGATGATCGAGCGCACGAAGTCGAAGTCGGTCTGGCCGGAGGCGGGGAAGCCGACCTCGATCTCCTTGTAGCCCATCGCGACCAGCTGGTCGAACATCCGGCGCTTGCGCTCGGGCGACATCGGGTCGATCAGGGCCTGGTTGCCGTCGCGCAGGTCGGTGGAGAGCCAGCGGGGGGCGACGGTGATCCGCTGCTGCGGCCAGGTGCGGTCCGGGATGTCGACCTGCTCGTAGCGGCCGTACTTGTGGATCGGCATGGTGCTGGGCTGCTGGCGGTTGACCATGGTGGCGTGGGCTCCTCAGGGTGTCCGGAAGGACGGCCGACGACGCAACGCGCAGCTCCGCGGGGAGGGAGTCGACCTGGACTACAGGCCCTCGCCGCGGCAGCTAAGAAGAAGCAGCCCGAAACGCATGATGCTCGGCAGCCTAGCCGAGCCGCGCCGGGCACGAGGGCCTGTATCAGTATGCGGGACCGCGTGAACAAAAGGGACAAAAAGTGCGTCATACCACTTCCGGCTACGGAGGGTGGCCGAGCATCCCGATATTTCACCAATCATGGTTGCGGGTAGTGACACTGACGTCACACAGTGCCAGGGTTTTGCCATGACGACCAACGGGGGCTTCCAGCCCGTCTTCTGCACGATCGTGCCGCCGCACATCCTCGACCGGCTCGCCCGGCACGAGGACTCCGCCATCGCCGAGCGCGCCCAGCGCACCCTGGAGCACGACTCCGCGCTGCGCACCCGCCGCCGCGAGAGCGCGGTCCGCACCCAGAGCGCCGCCGCCGCCGGCGCCGCCGCGGCCGACAGCAAGCCGAAGCGCACGATCTACGACGCCGGGCACGGCAGCGACCTGCCCGGCACCGAGGTCCGCGCCGAGGGTCAGGACCCGGTCCAGGACGCCGCCGTCAACCGCGCCTACGCCGGCCTCGGCGCCACCTTCGAGCTGTACCTGAAGGCGTACCGGCGGGACTCCATCGACGGCCGGGGACTGCCGCTCGACGCGTCCGTGCACTACCAGACGGGCTACGACAACGCCTTCTGGAACGGCGACCAGATGGTGTTCGGGGACGGCGACGGCCAGGTCTTCGTGGACTTCACCAGCTGCATCGACGTCATCGGCCACGAGCTGACCCACGGCGTCACGCAGTACACCGCGAACCTGGACTACGAGGGTCAGTCCGGCGCCCTCAACGAGTCGGTCTCGGATGTCTTCGGATCCCTCATCAAGCAGTACTCGCTGGGCCAGAGCGCCGACCGGGCCGACTGGCTGATCGGCGAGGGCCTGCTCGCCCCGGGCATCCACGGCACCGCGCTGCGCTCGATGAAGGCCCCGGGCACCGCGTACGACGACCCCAAGCTCGGCAAGGACCCGCAGCCCGCGACCATGGCGGGCTATGTGCGCACCAGCGACGACAACGGCGGCGTGCACACCAACTCCGGCATCCCGAACCACGCCTTCTACCTGCTCGCCACGGCCATCGGCGGCAACGCCTGGGAGAAGGCCGGGCAGATCTGGTACGACGTGCTCACCGGCGGCGAGCTGCGGTCGAGCGCGCAGTTCGCCGACTTCGCCAAGCTGACGGTGAAGGCGGCCCAGGCGCGGTTCGGCGCCGGGGACGAGCTGGAGGCCGTCAAGAAGGCGTGGGAACAGGTCGGAGTCCACACGTCGTAGTGCGGCCGCCGGCGTTCCGTACTAGACACGGATCCATGCGCATCCAGATTCGACGCACGGGCGGCTTCGCGGGGATCGAGCGCCGGGCCGAGGTGGACACCTCGGCCCGGCCCGACGGCGCCGAGTGGCAGGCCCTGGCCGAGCGTGTCCTCGCGTCCGGTCCGGGCACGCCGCCCGCCGGCGTCCCGGACGGCTTCCGGTACGAGATCACCGTGGACGGCCGCACGGTGTACGCGGCCGATCCCCGACTCACCGAGGACCAGCGGGAGTTGGTGACCCGACTGCTCAAGGAGGGGGCGTAGGCGGCGGTTGCCGCCGGGGCATTGACTTCCGTTACCGGGGGTAAGGATGATCCCGGCCATGGCGACTGACGCAGGCGACCCGATACCCCGGTTCCCCGACGGCTTCCTGTGGGGCGTGTCGACCTCCGCCCATCAGATCGAGGGCGCGGCCGACGCACGCGAGCGTTCCGTGTGGGACGTGTTCACGGCCGAGCCGGGCCGGGTGAAGGACGGCTCGACGGCGGCGGTGGCCTGTGACCACTACCACCGCTACCCCGAGGACGTCGCCCTCCTCGCCGGCCTGGGCGTGGGCGCGTACCGCTTCTCGGTCTCCTGGCCACGGGTGAACTCCCCCGGCGGGCTGGACTTCTACGACCGCCTGACGGACGAGCTGTGCGCGGCGGGCGTCCGGCCCGTGCCCACCCTCTTCCACTGGGACCTGCCCGTCTCGCTCCAGGAGGCGGGCGGCTGGCTGGCGCGCGACACGGCGGCCCGGTTCGCCGACCACGTCAGCACGGTGGCCGAGCGGCTCGGCGACCGGGTGACCAAGTGGATCACCCTCAACGAGCCCGCCGAGCACACCCTGCTGGGACACGCCCTCGGCGCCCACGCCCCGGGCGAACGGCTCCTGTTCGACGCGCTCCCGGCCGCCCACCACCAGCTCCTCGCCCACGGTCTCGCGGTACGGGCCCTGCGCGCGGCCGGAGCGGGCGACATCGGCATCGCCAACTCCCACGGCCCGACCTGGCCCGCGTCCGGGGAACCGGCCGACATCGAGGCGGCGGGCTTCTACGACGTCCTCCTCAACCGCCTGTTCGCCGAACCGGTCATCCTCGGCGAGTACCCGGACGGAATGGGCGAGCTGATGCCGGGCGACGACGTCCCGGCCGACCTGTCGGTCATCGCGGAGCCCGTCGACTGGTACGGGATCAACTACTACGCGCCGACCCGGGTGGGCGCCCCCGGGGGCACGGACAGCGAGTACGGCGGACTCACCCTCCCCGCCGAACTCCCCTTCTCGGTACGGGAGATCGAGGGCCGGCCGACGACCGACTTCGGCTGGCCGGTCGTCCCGGAGGCCCTGACGGAGCTGCTGACCGGCTTCCGCGACCGCTACGGCGACAGGCTCCCGCCGATCGTCATCACCGAGAACGGCTGCTCGTACGAGGGCCTCGACGACCAGGACCGCATCGCCTACCTGGACGGCCATCTGCGCGCCCTGCACACCGCGCTCGCGGCCGGGGTGGACGTGCGCGGGTACTTCGTGTGGTCGCTGATGGACAACTTCGAGTGGGCGGAGGGCTACGCGCGCCGCTTCGGCCTGGTGCACGTCGACTACACCACCCTGGAGCGCACGCCGAAGGCCTCCTACCACTGGTTCCGGGACATGCTCCGGAACCAGGGCTGACGGCGCCGGGATGACCACGGCGCCGGAGCCGGTGACGGGGGTGCCCCCGGTTTGAGCGAAGCCGAAAACCGGGGGACGGTCGGCCGGGGCTGGACGGCGGCGCTGTCGCTGGCCAACGGGGCGATCTGGGTGGGCTGGTTCGGCCCGCTGCAGATCCTGCTCGCCTCCCAGGCCAAGGACTTCGCGCCGGGCTCCGGGATGTCGAAGGAGACGGTGCTGGCCTGGGTGACCGGGATCGGCGCGGTGGTGTCGCTCGTCGCGAACCCCTTCTTCGGCGCCCTGTCGGACCGGACGACCGCCCGCCGGGGCCGCCGTACGCCGTGGATCGTGGCCGGGGCGGCGGGCGGGGCGCTGTCGCTGCTGCTGCTCGCGCGGGCCGGCGGGGTGTGGTCGATGGCGGCGGGCTGGTGCCTGGTGCAGCTCACGCTGAACGCGGCGTTCGCGGCGGTCACGGCGGCCGTGCCGGACCGGGTGCCGAGGCACCGGCGCGGTTCGGTGGGCGGCTGGCTGGGAGCCGCGCAGATCCTGGGCGTGGTCGGCGGCACGGGCCTCGCGACGGCGGCCGGCGGGATCGGCGCCGGGTACGTGGCGTGCGCGGTGTGCACGGTGGCGGGCGTACTGCCGTACGTCCTGCGGTATCCGGATCTGCGGCTGTCCGCGCGGGACCGCCCGCCGTGGTCCTGGCGGGCGTTCCTGGCGGGGTTCTGGCTGAGCCCACGCCGGTATCCGGACCTGGGCTGGGCGTGGCTGACCCGGTTCCTGATCAACCTCAGCAACTCGCTGGTGCTGCTGTACCTCCTCTACTACCTGCGCGACCGCCTCCGCTACCACGACCCCGGCCAGGGAGTGCTGATCCTGACTGCCGTCAACAGCCTGACGCTGGTGGTGACGGTGGTGCCGGGCGGGGTGTGGTCGGACCGGGTGGGCCGGCGCAAGCCGTTCGTCGTCTGGTCCGGCGTGCTGATGGCGGTGGCGACGGCGGCGCTGGCCGGGTGGCAGACCTGGCTCGGCGCGATCGTCGCGTCGGCGGTCCTCGGGGTCGGCTTCGGGGTGTTCACCTCGGTCGACTTCGCGCTGATGACGGACGTGCTGCCGAAGGCCCTGGACCGGGGCAAGGACCTCGGCGTGATCAACGTGGCCAACGCCCTGCCCCAGGTCGCCGCCCCCGCCCTCGCCGCGCCGATCGTGACGTACCTGGGCGGATACCGGGTGCTGTACCTGGTGGCGGCGGTGATCGGGCTGGCGGGGGCGGTGCTGGTGGGCCGGATACGCGGGGTGGAGTGAGCGGGGTGGACTGACCGGGTTACAGGGCGCCGGCGTCACGGGCGGACCAGACGCTGGGGAAGACGGGCCGGTAGCCGAGGTCGCGGCGGATCTTCCGGGTGGACATGATCCCGAACCACGGGTCGGGGTCGGTGCGGGTGTCCATGCCGTCGGGCAGCGCGACGCCGTTGAGCTGGTGCAGTTCGACCGCCGTGACGGGAGCATCGTCGGCGATGTTGTGGACCGGGCCGTTCACCCCCGGGGCGTACAACAGGCGCATCAGCCCCTGGGCGACGTCGACGTGGTGGCCCATCTGCAGGCGCTGCGAGGACGCCCAGTTCGCGGCCCACTGCAGGACGTCGGCGAGGTGCGGGTCGCCGTCGCCGTAGACGAAGGGGAGGCGGCCGATGCGCACCTCCATGTCGCCCTCCAGGGCGAGCAGTTCCCGTTCGGCCGCCGCCTTGGACTCGGGGTAGGCGCCCCACATCTCGCCGCCGGGCCGGATCTCGTCGTCCTCGGTCAACGGGCGGCCGCGTCCGGTGCCATAGACGGCGCCGGTGCTGACCTGCACGAACCGTCGCACCCCGGCGGCCGCCGCGGAGCGTCCGAGTGCCACCGCCGCGTCCCGGTTGACGGCCCAGGCCTCCTCGTCGGGCACGCCGCGGAAGGCGGCGGCGATGTTCACGACGGCGTCCGCCCCGGCGACGGCCTTGCCGAGCGCGTCCTCGTCCCGCAGGTCCGCGGTCACGACCTCGGCGCCCAGCTCGGCGAACCGCTCCGCCCGCGCCGCGTCCCGTACGACCACCCGCACCCGCTCCCCGGGCTGGGCCTGCGTGATGAGCCTGGGCACGAAGCGCTGCCCGACCTTCCCCGTCGTACCGGTCACCACTGTCAGCATGATCGTCTCCTCGCTGTTCGCCGTGTTCACCACCACGGTGGGACGCGGCGGGGGCGGCCGGTAGAGACCTCCCGATCAGGGGATCGACAGTCCCTGGATAAGCCGGGCGGACTGCCGCACGCTGGAGGGGTGAACCGGAGTGAACTCGCCGACTTCCTGCGCCGCGGCCGTGCCCGGCTGAACCCCGCCGACGTGGGCCTCGCCCCGGGCTCCCGGCGCCGTACGCCCGGCCTGCGCCGGGAGGAGGTGGCGTCGCTGGCGGGCATGTCGGTCGACTACTACACCCGGCTCGAACAGTCCCGGGGGCCGCGGCCGTCCCGCCAGATGCTGACGGCGCTGGCGCGTGCGCTGCGGCTCACGGACGCCGAGCACGACCATCTGTTCCATCTGGTCGGTGAGGAGCCGCCGCGCCGCGAGACGGCGTCGACGCATGTCCGGCCCGGCCTGCTGCTGATCCTGGACCGCCTGTACGACACCCCGGCACAGCTGGTGAACGACTGCGGAGAGGTCCTGGCGCAGAACGCGATGGCCAAGGCGCTGGTCGGCGACGTGACGTCGCGCCCCCGGCGGGAACGGAACCTGGTACGCCGCTTCTTCCTGGACCCGGCCGCGCGCTCACTGTTCCCGCCGGAGGACCACGAGCCGCACGCGCGCGCCCAGGTGGCCAACCTGCGCGCGGTGGCCGCCGCCCGCCCCGACGACCCGGAGCCGGCCGGCCTGGTCGCCGAACTCCGCTCCGCCAGCGAGGAGTTCGCTCGGCTCTGGGACGAACACGAGGTCGCTCCGCGCCACCGTGCGACCAAGCGCTTCCAGCACCCCCTGGTCGGCCTGCTGGACCTGGACTGCGAGGTCATGCTCAGCCACGAGCACCACCACCTCCTCGTCGTCCACACGGCCCGCCCGGGAACGGACTCCTACGAACGGCTTCAGCTGCTGAGGGTGGTGGGGTTGCAGGACATGACCCCGCAGGCCACCACCGGTTAGAAGCCCAGCTTGCGGAGCTGCTTCGGGTCGCGTTGCCAGTCCTTGGCGACCTTGACGTGCAGGTCGAGGCTGTATCGACGTGCGGCTACCGCCGCGCGGCGGGCGTCCCCACCAGCACCTCGATCCGCACCACCCGCCCCAGGGCGGCACTTCCCGGTTGGCCAAGACGGGTGAGCCAGTGGGAAAGCCCGTCAGAAGCCCAGCTTGCGGAGCTGCTTCGGGTCGCGTTGCCAGTCCTTGGCGACCTTGACGTGCAGGTCGAGGCTGTATCGACGTGCGGCTACCGCCGCGCGGCGGGCGTCCCCAGCAGCACCTCGATCCGCACCACCCGCCCCAGGGCGGCACTTCCCGGTTGGCCAAGACGGGTGAGCCAGTGGGAAAGCCCGTCAGAAGCCCAGCTTGCGGAGCTGCTTCGGGTCGCGTTGCCAGTCCTTGGCGACCTTGACGTGCAGGTCGAGGAAGACGGGGGTGCCCAGGAGCGCTTCGATCTGCTTGCGGGACTTGATGCCGACCTCCTTCAGACGCTTGCCCTTGGGGCCGATGATGATGCCCTTCTGGCTGGGGCGCTCGATGTAGACGTTGGCGTGGATGTCCAGCAGCGGCTTGTCCGCCGGGCGGTCCTCGCGCGGGAGCATCTCCTCGACGACCACCGCGATGGAGTGCGGCAGCTCGTCACGCACGCCCTCCAGCGCGGCCTCGCGGATCAGCTCGGCGATCATGACCTGCTCGGGCTCGTCGGTGAGGTCGCCCTCGGGGTAGAGCGCCGGGCCCTCGGGCAGGAGCGGGATCAGGAGGTCGGCCAGCAGGCTCACCTGCTTGTCCCCCACCGCCGACACCGGCACGATCTCCGCCCACTCGATGCCCAGTTCCCTGCCCAGCTGGTCGATCGCGATCAGCTGCTCGGCGAGGGTCTTCGAGTCCACCAGGTCGGTCTTGGTGACGATCGCGACCTTCGGGGTCTTCCTGATCCCCGCCAGCTCCTTGGCGATGAACCGGTCACCCGGGCCGATCTTCTCGTTCGCCGGGAGGCAGAAGCCGATCACGTCCACCTCGGCCCAGGTGGTGCGTACGACGTCGTTGAGCCGCTCGCCGAGCAGCGTGCGCGGTTTGTGCAGCCCAGGGGTGTCGACCAGGATGAGCTGGGCGTCCTCCCGGTGCACGATGCCCCGCACGGTGTGCCGCGTGGTCTGCGGCTGGTTCGCCGTGATCGCCACCTTCTGCCCCACCAGAGCGTTCGTGAGGGTGGACTTGCCCGCGTTCGGGCGGCCCACGAAGCAGGCGAAGCCGGCACGGTGGACGGCCTCGGCCGACTGCTCGGATGACTGGGTACGCACGCTCATGCCGTTCATTGTCCCTGATCCACGACCCCCCGCCGCACCGTGAGGTTTCGGTAACCCTCAGGCAATGAAACGTCACGGAAACACACCCGTACACGACCGGAAACGCACGCCGGTGACCCTCTGACGCAGCCCCCACCCCGTTGGAGACGCCCGTGACCCTCGCCGCCGCGCCCCAGGTGAACACCGTGAACACCGGCGACACCGCCTGGCTCCTCGCCGCGACCGCCCTCGTCCTGCTGATGACGCCGGGTCTCGCCCTGTTCTACGGCGGCATGGTCCGCACGAAGAG
This sequence comes from Streptomyces sp. MUSC 14, assembly GCF_001866675.1. Taxonomy (NCBI): domain Bacteria; kingdom Bacillati; phylum Actinomycetota; class Actinomycetes; order Kitasatosporales; family Streptomycetaceae; genus Streptomyces; species Streptomyces sp. MUSC 14. Next base: position 65,466 of record NZ_MLYN01000010.1, on the reverse strand, counting down.
CGTCCTCAACATGCTGATGATGAGCTTCGTGTCGATCGCCCTGGTCACCGTGGTCTGGCTGGCCGCCGGCTACTCCCTCGCCTTCGGGGACGACGCGTTCGGCGGACTGATCGGCGGGCTCGGCCACGCCGGGATGCGGGGCCTCGGCCCGGGCAGCGTCCACGGCACGGTACCCACCCTCCTCTTCGCCACCTTCCAGCTGACCTTCGCGATCATCACCGCCGCCCTGATCAGCGGCGCGGTGGCCGACCGGACGAACTTCTCGGCGTGGCTGGTCCTCGTCCCGGTGTGGGCCCTCGTCGTATACGTCCCCGTCACCCACTGGGTCTGGGGCCCCGGCGGCTGGATCGCGGACAAGCTCGGCGCGCTCGACTTCGCGGGCGGTCTGCCCGTCGAGATCACCTCCGGCGCCTCCGGTCTCGCCCTGTGCCTGGTCCTCGGGCCCCGGCTCGGGTTCAAGAAGGACGCCATGCGCCCGCACAACCTGCCCATGGTGATCCTCGGCGCGGGTCTGCTCTGGTTCGGCTGGTTCGGCTTCAACGCGGGCAGCGCGCTCGGCGCGAACGGCCTCGCCGCGGCCGCCTTCCTCAACACCATGGCCGCCGGCTGCACCGGCCTGCTCGGCTGGCTCCTCGTGGAGCAGCGGCGCGACGGCCACCCGACCACCCTCGGCGCCGCCTCCGGCGCGGTGGCCGGTCTCGTCGCGATCACGCCGTCCTGCGGCACGGTCTCCCTGCTCGGCGCCCTCGTCGTGGGCCTGGCCGCGGGCGTCGTCTGCTCCTTCGCGGTGAGCTGGAAGTTCCGGCTGAACTACGACGACTCCCTCGACGTCGTCGGCGTCCACCTGGTCGGCGGCGTCATCGGCACGCTGCTGATCGGCCTGTTCGCCGACAAGGCGCTGACCGGCGGCGCCGAGGGCCTCTTCTACGGCGGCGGGCTCGCCCCGCTCGGCAGGCAGCTGCTCGCCGTGGTGGTCGTCGCGGTGTACGCGTTCGCGGTGACGTACGGGCTCGGCAAGCTGCTCGACAGGACGCTCGGCCTGCGGGCGAGCGAGGAGCAGGAGCACACCGGCCTGGACCTTACGGTGCATGCGGAGACGGCATACGATCACGGCGTCCTGGGCCACGGCGCCCCGGTCAGCGCGTCCGTCGTCCCCTCTGCCCAGAAGGTCGAGCGCCAGGCATGAAGCTCATCACCGCCATCGTCAAGCCGTACCGCCTCGACGAGGTCAAGACCGCCCTCCAGGAGCTGGGCGTGCACGGTCTGACCGTCACCGAGGCGAGCGGATACGGCCGGCAGCGCGGCCACACCGAGGTGTACCGGGGCGCGGAGTACCGGGTCGACCTGGTGCCGAAGGTGCGGATCGAGGTCGTGGTGGCGGACGCGGACGCCGACGCCGTGATCGACGCGGTCGTCAGGGCCGCGCGGACGGGGAAGATCGGGGACGGGAAGGTGTGGTCCGTGCCGGTCGAGACCGTCGTACGGGTGCGGACCGGCGAGCACGGCCCCGACGCGCTCTGACCAGCAGCAGCCCGGCCGCCACGGCCACGAGGAACACCAGCGTCACGGCGAGCCACGGCAGCGCGAGGAACGAGGCGCTCGCCGACTGCCGGGTGCCCGGCGCGCTCGCGGTCAACGTGACGTCGCCCCAGTCGAGTTGGGGCGCTCCGGACCAGGGCTCGGTGAGCCGTACCGTCTGCCCCGGCAGCAGCTCGGAGGGGACCCGGGTGAGGGTGCGGTCGAGCAGCGTACGGCCGAACAGCCCGTGTGCCGTCAGCTGCACCTTCGGGTCGACGGTGACGTTGCCGGTGTTGCGCAGGGTGTAGGAGACGGTCGCCGTACTGGTGCCGAGGCCCGGGATCAGCGGCTGGTGACGGCTGATCCGCACGTGTTCCACGGACACGGCAGGCAGCGTGGGCCCGCCGACCCGGAGATAGACGCGGGCGCCGACGGCCTGCTGCACCCCGAGGGCGAGGGAGCCGCTGCCGCGGTCGACGTGCTCGTCGAGCGCGACGATCGCGCCCGGGTGGTCGCCGGGCTCGGCGCCCTCGGGCACGCGCAGGGTGAACGGCACGGTGACGGTCCGGTGCCCCGGCACGGTGATCCGGGAGCCGGCCGGTTTCGCCCAGGCGCCCACCCCGTGCATCCGCTCCGCCGGGCCGCGGACCGCGAATCCGCCGTCGCGGGCGGTGTTGTACGCGTCGGCCGCGTAGAGGCGGAAGGTGAGCGGCGCGCCGGTCTTGTTCTGGACGGCGACCTTGTCGGTGAGGGTCTGGCCGGGATCCGCGGAGAGGTAGAAGTACGGGCGCGCGGCGACCTTGGAGGCGACCGGGTAGACGGACCAGCTGCCGTTGTCGGCGGCGTGCGCGGGCGCGGCCTGCCCGGTGAGCAGGAGGCCGAGGAGACTCAGGAGGAGGACATACGGCTTGCGCATGGGTGCGGACCCCTACGGGCGGGAGACGGAGGGACGGGCGGGTGCGGACGCCCGCACGCTCAGGTGAGCGTCAGCGTGAGCACACCGGAGTACGCGCCCGGAGGCGTGAACGCCGGTACGTCCAGGGAGAGTCCGGCGTCGACGGTGAACTCACCGCCGGTGAGCGTGGCGTCCGGGGTCTGCGCGAGGGTCGCCCCCGAGCCGCCCACGGCGCCCGCCGAACCCGCCTTGCAGGTGCTGGGGCTGCCCGCCTTGGTCGCGCAGGCGGGAGTCCAGCCGAGCCTGCCGGCGTCGATCTTCGCGCCGGGCCCGCTGAAGTCGGTGACCTTGCCGGTGAGGGACCAGCCGGCCGGTCCGCCGCGGAAGTCCTTGACGGTCACCGTCCGGAGCTTGCCGGTCGAGGCGCCGCCCTGGCCGAAGTCGACCCCCGACAGCGCGACAAAGTCCCCGGCCTGGGACATGGCCAGCGTGCCCGCCTTGACGCTGGTCGTCAGCTTCTGGCTGCCCGGCGGGACGGGCGTGGTGTCGTTGACGACGTAGGCGGCGGGCCCGGCGCCCGTGTCCGCGCTCCAGGAGCTGCCCTCGTACGCGACGATCCCCGTCGTCGTGGTGTCGTTGACGACGAGGGACCCGCTGAAGGAGCCCTGTGCGTTCGCGGTCGCGGTGGCCGTGTCGGCCGTCTGCCGGTCCCCGGCCCGCCCGGCGAGGGTGACGCTCGCACCCGGCGTGAAGTTACTGCCGGTGACGGTGACGCTCGCACCCGGGTCGCCGGACGCCGAACTCAGCGAGACGGTACGGGTGTTCGCCGGGGTGCCGCTGGTCGCCGTGACGGTTTCGGAGACCGGGGCGGGCGGGGTGGTGACCGTGCAGGGGGTGTCCAGCTCCATGATGTAGCTGGTGTGGATGTTGTAGTCGCCCGGCGAGAGGGTGATCCGGCCCGGCTCGGTGACGGTGAACGTGCCGGTCATGGAGAAGGACGGGAACGCGGCCTTCCCCGGCACCGGCGGGTTCTTCTTCGGCCCGGCGACCGTCACGTCCCCCGTCTGCGCGCCGCCGAGGGTGACCTTCCCGGTCGGGGTCATGATGTCGGCGGGCAGGGCGAGTTCGGTGGGGTTGGCGGCGGCGGCCGTGACCACCGTGTACGTGACGGTGACGGTGTCGCCGACCTTCGGGCTGGCGTTGTCCACCGAGACGTTCGCGGTGGTCGTGCCGTCGATCGGCGGCAGGCCCGCGACGGCGGGCGGGATGCAGTGCGTGGCGAAGTCCACGTTCGTGCCGGCGGCACCGGCCGGGCACGCCAGCGCGCCGCCCGCGGTGACGGCGAGCGCGGTCGCCCCGAACAGTGAGATCCGGCGCCGTCGCAGGGATCTTCGTGAGCTTGGGGGTGTGGCACCCATGGGCCCCCTCCTGAGGGTCGCGGGCGCAGCGGCTCGGCTGCGCCGACAGGGGGCATTGATGTGGAGCGGCGGTGAGAAGTCAATGGAGATGCCGCAGAGAACTGATGGATCATCAGTTCTCTGCGGCATCCGGGGAGTCGGGGTCAGTCGAAGACGAAGGGGCCGGGCGACTGGGGGCCGCTGGCGGTGCAGTTCACGGTGACTCCGAAGATCACCATGGTCAGCGAGCCGCCGTACGCGTCGAGGCTGTCGCCGGACGCGACGGTGCCGGGGAGCGGACCGACGCTGACCGAGCCACCGGCGGCCATGGCGGGGTTCTTCGTGCCGCTGAAGACGACCGAACTGCCGGCGGAGTTGGCCATCGTGAGGGTGGAGGTGATGGAGTCCTGGGCCACCGCGACCGGCGCGGTGATCGCTGACGTGCTGAGGGTGATGGTGGCCGAGGTGCCGCTCTGGGTGGCGGTCAGCGTCGCCGATCCGCCGCCGAAGATACCGCAGCTCGCGGTGATGGTCGCCGTCTGTGGGGTGACGGCGGCCGCGGAGGGCGCGAAGGCGAGACCGGTGACCGCGAGGGCCCCGGCGGCCAGTGCCGCACCCATTGCCGTGCGCTTGCCTCTCATGGAGATCCGCTTCCCTTCCCTGGTGGGGAGTGCCAAGTGGGGGGACCGACGGACAAGAGGCCTGAGCAGGCGGATGCGGACGCGCTGCACGGCGGTGCGGATCTGACGGTCCGTCGGAAAGTTACGGCTCCATTGATGCGCAAGGGCAGGAACCGAACAAGGTTGAATTCCAGCCGACCTTTCGTTCGGCGGCCGTCGCCCGCGGATGCGGCAGGCCAGACCCGTGGTCAGCCCGCGGAGACGGTGCTCCGGACGGTGCCGTCCGGCCCGGCGAGCAGGACCGGGGTCTGCGGCCCGCCGAGGTCGGACACGGCGTCCAGGTCCTGTGCCGGCACGGACTCCGCCTCGCTCACCACCGCCGCCGCCTCCAGGGACGTCGCCCCGGAGGCCACCGCCATGGCGACGGCCGTACGCAACGCGCTCAGCCGCAGCGACGCGAGCTCCACCGACCCGGCGACATACGTCCGCCCCGTCTCGTCCCGTACGGCCGCCCCCTCGGGCACACCGTTGCGGGCCCGCGCGGAACGGGCCAGGGTCACGATCTTGCGGTCCTCGGGATCAAGCGCGCTGCTCTCGGTCATGCCCCTAGCTTAGAGATCCACGAGCCGGCGGCACCGCCCGGGAGACCGCGTCCGCCGGCCGGGCGGGCGGCGCTACCCCAGCCACCCCCGCAGCAGCTCCTCCCGCTCCGGCCCGCGGGGTGATCCGCCCTCCCGCGAGCGGCCCCACTGCGCCATCGCCGCCAGCGTCGTCTCCATCGTCGCGGCGCCCTCCGTGAGACGGGCCAGGAGGGCCTGGGAGAGGTCGGCCTCGGTCTGGGTGTAGCCGACGGCCGCGGCGACGTAGGCGGGCAGCTCGTGCTCGCCGTCGGACGCCTCCACGCGGACCGTCATCAGCGGCGGGGTGTCGTCCCCCCAGGCCGAGCCGAGGGAGGTGGCCAGCTCCAGCACGGTGTTCAGCGCCAGATCCCTGACCGCGTTCACCTGCCGCAGCAGCGACTTCACGGGGACGTCCGCCACCGTCAGGGCGTGTACGTCCTCCCACAGGTGGAGACCGGACCGTCCGTCGCCGAGCGCCACCACGCCCTCGGGGGTCAGCCGCACCCCGGGAGTCAGGCCGGCCGGCTTCGCGCCCACGTACACGTCGCCCTCGGCGATCCAGAACAGGCCCACCATGGCCATGGGTTGCCCACTTCCCCCGGACGATCGGATCCTCCCCCGCAACGCGCGCGGGAGCCGGGAAGTTCCCGTACCCGATCGGACTCAGTCCAGGGTCTGCACGATCCCGCTGCGCGCGGCCGAGTGCAGCACGCGCCCGCGCGCGCCGTTGACCAGCGGCAGGAAGGGCGCGACATGCCCGCACTCGACGTCGGCGACGATCGGCACCCCGAGCGGCCCGAGCGCGTCGAGCACGGCCTCGTGCTGGGTGAGGGTGCGGCTGTCGGGGGCGTGGGTACGGCCGACGAGAACGGCGGCGGCGCGGTCGAAGAAGCCGGCGAGACGCAGGCCGTGCAGCTGGCGGCAGACGGTGAACGCGCTGTCCTCGCAGGCCTCGACGTAGACCAGCAGCGGCGCGTCCCCGGCGAACCGCGAGGAGTCGAGGTACGGGCTGCCGGTGAGCGGGCCGAGGGTCTCGACGCAGCCGCCGATCAGCCGCCCCTCGACGTCCACGTCACCGCTGCCGTCCAGCCGGGTCCAGGTGCCCTCGGCGTCCAGCGTGAACTCCCGTACCTCCGGATGCCGTTGCCAGTCGTCGTACCCCCCGGACCGGTACCGTCCGGGCGGGGTCTGGGTGAACGGCCCGCCCTGCGGCGCGGCCACGATGTCGAGCCAGGAGCGCAGCCCCTCGGGCACCCGGTACGGCGTGTCCATGAGATTGCTGCCGTGCACGGTTGCGACACCGGTGAGCAGGGTCAGCGGGGTGATCAGCGTCGACATGTCCGAGTAGCCGACGACCCAGGTCGGCTCGGCCCGCCCGATCGCCTCGAAGTCGAGCAGCGACAGCAGGTCGATCGCGGTCTCCCCGCCCCACGGAGGCACCACGGCCCGGATCGTCGGGTCGGTCAGCATGCCGGTGAGCTCGGCGGCGCGCTCGGCGGCCGGGGCACTGAGATGCGTCGAGCCGTCCATGCACCGCCCGACCACCACCTCGTACCCGCGCGCCTCGATCTCCCGGACCGCGACGTCGAGCCGCCCCCGGAGTTCCTTGGCCACTCCGCTGGAGGGAGAGGTCACACCGACACGGTCACCGGGGCGCAGGGGGCGCGGGTATCGCACAGTCATGGGCCCGATCCTTCCGGCGCTCGACGAGGCCGGCAACGCGATTACGGCCGGTCCAGCCGCAGTCGCTCCGCCCGCGGCAGGCCCGCGACGACCAGGTCGTAGGAGTCCTCGATCAGCTCCCGGAGCAGCCGCGGCGGCAGGCCTCCGTCCACCGTCACGGTGTTCCAGTGGCGCTTGTTCATGTGCCAGCCGGGCACGATCAGGCCCTCGTGCTCGGCGCGCAGCCGGACGGCGTCCTCCGGATCGCACTTGAGGTTGACGGTCAGCGGCCGCCCGCCGAGGTGCGTCAGCGCGAACATCCTGCCCAGCACCTTGAAGACCGAGGCCTCCGGACTGAACGGGAAGTCCTCCACGGCCGCGTTGAAGGACAGGCAGAAGGCGCGCAGTTCCTCGGGGGTCACTCGGGTCCCTCCTCGGTGGCCCGCCCGCCCTTCCCGACGGGTTCGACCAGGACCGTGACGATCTTGTTGCGGCGGCCGGCGGCGGCTTCCGCCGTGAGCTTCAGGCGGCGCTCGTCGGGCAGTTCGACCTCGGCGGACGCGCCCGCGATGGGCACGCGGCCGAGGGCCTTGGCGAGGAGTCCGCCGACCGTCTCCACGTCCTCGTCGTCGTACTCGTCCAGCCCGTACAGCTCGCCGAGGTCGGTGATGTCGAGGCGGGCGGTGACCCGGTAGCGGTCGTCGCCCAGTTCCTCGACGGGCGGCAGTTCGCGGTCGTACTCGTCGGTGATCTCGCCGACGATCTCCTCCAGGATGTCCTCGATGGTGACGATGCCGGCGGTGCCGCCGTACTCGTCGATGACGACGGCGACGTGATTGCGGTCCTTCTGCATCTCGCGCAGCAGGTCACCGGCGTTCTTCGTGTCGGGCACGAAGACGGCGGGCCGCATGGCGGTCGACACCACGTCGTTCTCGGACTCGCGGTTGATGTGCGTCTTGCGGACCAGGTCCTTCAGATACACGACCCCGACGATGTCGTCCTCGCTCTCGCCGGTGACCGGGATCCGGGAGAAGCCCGAGCGGAGCGCCAGCGTCAGCGCCTGGCGGATGGTCTTGAAGCGCTCGATGGTGACCAGGTCGGTCCTCGGCACCATCACCTCGCGCACCAGCGTGTCACCGAGCTCGAAGACCGAGTGCACCATCCGGCGCTCCTCGTCCTCGATCAGCGACTCCTGCTCGGCGAGGTCGACCAGCGCGCGCAGCTCCGCCTCGGAGGCGAACGGGCCGCGCCTGAAGCCCTTGCCCGGGGTGAGGGCGTTGCCGATGAGAATGAGGAGGTATGGGATCGGGCCCATCACGCGCGCGAGCGGCAGCAGCACGTAGGCCGCCGCCGTCGCGGTGTTGAGGGGGTGCTGGCGGCCGATGGTGCGGGGCGACACGCCGACCGCGACGTACGACACCAGCACCATGACCCCGATGGCGACCAGCAGGGCCTCCCACGTGGCCGTGAACTGCTGGAGGCACGCGTACGTCACCAGGGCCGCGGCCGCCATCTCGCAGGCGACGCGGACCAGCAGGGCCACGTTCAGATAGCGGGTGGGGTCGGCGGCGACCTGGGCGAGCCCGGCGCTGCCGCGCCGGCCGGCCTTGACGGCCTCCTCGGCGCGGAAGCTGGAGACGCGCGCGAGGCCCGCCTCCGCGCAGGCGGCGAGCCAGGCGACGACGACCAGCGCGATCGCGCCGATCACGATCTGCGGGGACACGGGAGACGACCGATCCGCTTACGAGACCGTCGGCGCCGGGGACGGGCCGGTCAGGCCCTGCTCGCCCCGCCAGCCGTCGACGATGGCGGCCTGCAGCCCGAACATCTCGGCCTTCTCGTCCGGCTCCTCGTGGTCGTACCCGAGCAGGTGCAGCACGCCGTGGACGGTGAGCAGCTGGAGCTCCTCGTCCATGGAGTGCTGCGTCGGGGCGTCCGCCCCCTGCTTGGCGGCGACCTCCGGGCACAGCACGATGTCGCCGAGCAGACCCTGCGGCGGCTCGTCGTCGTCCTTCGACGGCGGCCGCAGCTCGTCCATCGGGAACGACATGACATCGGTCGGCCCGGGCAGGTCCATCCACTGGATGTGCAGCTGCTCCATGGCGTCGGCGTCCACGACGATCACCGAGAGCTCGGAGAGCGGGTGGATGCGCATCCGCGCGAGCGCGTAGCGGGCGATGTCGAGGATCGCCTGCTCGTCGACCTCGGTTCCGGACTCGTTGTTGACGTCGATCGACATGGTCGTGCTGGTCTACTTCCCCTTGGAGCCCTTGGCACCTGACTTGCCGTGGCCGCCCTTGTGGGTGCCGTTCTCGGTGCCGTGCTTGCTGTCGTACAACTCGTACGCGTCGACGATACGGCCCACCAGCTTGTGCCGTACGACATCGTGGGACGACAGCCGGGAGAAGTGGACGTCCTCGACGCCCTCCAGGATCTCCTGCACCTGCCGCAGACCGGACTTCGTGCCGTTCGGCAGGTCGACCTGCGTCACGTCACCGGTGATGACGATCTTCGAGTCGAAGCCGAGCCGGGTGAGGAACATCTTCATCTGCTCGGGGCTCGTGTTCTGGGCCTCGTCCAGGATGATGAAGGCGTCGTTGAGCGTGCGGCCGCGCATATACGCCAGCGGCGCGACCTCGATCGTCCCGGCCGCCATCAGGCGCGGGATCGAATCCGGGTCGAGCATGTCGTGCAGCGCGTCGTAGAGCGGGCGCAGGTAGGGGTCGATCTTCTCGTAGAGCGTGCCGGGCAGGAAGCCCAGCCGCTCGCCGGCCTCGACCGCGGGACGGGTGAGGATGATGCGGTTGACCTGCTTGGACTGGAGGGCCTGGACGGCCTTGGCCATGGCCAGGTAGGTCTTTCCGGTACCGGCGGGGCCGATGCCGAAGACGATCGTGTGATGGTCGATCGCGTCGACGTACCGCTTCTGGTTGAGGGTCTTCGGGCGGATCGTGCGGCCTCGCGAGGACAGGATGTTCTGCGTCAGCACCTGGGCCGGGGTCTCCGGGCCGTCGCTCGTCCCGTTCTCGCTCGCCTTCAGCATGGCGATCGAGCGTTCCACTGCGTCCTCCGTCATCGGCTGCCCGGTGCGGAGCACCAGCATCATCTCGTCGAACACGCGCGAAATGAGGGCGACGTCGCCTGCGTCGCCGACCGCGCTGATCTCATTGCCCCGGACATGGATGTCGGCCGCCGGGAAGGCCCTCTCTATGACGCGCAGGAGGGAGTCGCCGGAGCCCAGCACGGTCACCATGGGGTGCTGGGCGGGGACGGTGAACTGCGCTCTCGCCTGCTGCTGCGCGGGGGTGGTGTGAGCTGTGGATGTCTGTGTCATGGGCCGGCGCTGAAGGCCTGCGCTTCCTCCTCGTCACGGCCGCCTGGCTGAGGGCGGCCTCGCGATTCCAGAGTACGACGGGGGGCTGACAACGCCGTAGGACTTTTCCCGGACCTCCATGACCCGCCCCCCTCACCCCGAGCGCCGGAACCCGATCGTCGGCACCGCCCGCCGCAGCGGCCAGGGCCGGTCCAGTTCCTCCGGGACGAGCCCGTCGAGGAAGGCGTACCGCTCCAGGGCCGCCGGGTCCTGCCCGGGAAGGGCCTGCACCCGGCGCCACCACGCCCCGATCTCGGACCATCCCGGCGCCGACAGGGATCCCCCGAACTCCTGCACCGACAGGGCCGCCGTCAGTCCTGCGAACGCCAGCCGGTCGGCCAGCGGCCAGCCCGCGAGGGACCCGGTGACGAAGCCGGCGACGAACACGTCCCCCGCGCCGGTCGGATCCAGCGCCTCCACGGCGATCGCGGGCACCTCCGCCGCCTCCCCCGTCCGCCGGTCCACCGCGTACGCCCCCTCCGAGCCGAGCGTCACGACGGCCACCGGCACGTACGCGGTCAGCGCGTGGGCGGCCACGCGGGGGCAGCCGGCCCCGGTGTACCGCTTCGCCTCCTCCGCGTTCGGCAGGAACGCCTCGCAGTGCTCCAGGTCGGCGAGGCTCGACAGATCCCAGGCCCCGGTGTCGTCCCAGCCGACGTCGGCGAAGATCCGGGTGCCCTCGCGGGCGGCCTGCGCGATCCACGGCGCGCGCGTGCCCGGCGTCAGCGACGCCACGGCGGCACGCGCGCGGGGCGGCCGGTCCGGCGCGCCCTCCTGGAGGAACGCGGTCCCGGAGGGCGGCTCGTGCCCGTGGGACACCATCGTCCGCTCGCCCTCGTACGCCATCGACACCGTCACCGGCGAGTGCCAGCCGGGCACGGTGCGCGAGGCCGTGAGGTCGATGCCCTCGCCCTGTGCGAGCGCGTCCCAGCAGTACTCGCCGTAGTGGTCGTCACCGAAGGCCGCCGCGAGGGAGGTCCGCAGGCCGAGCCGGGCCAGGGCGGTGGCCATGTTGGCGACCCCGCCGGGGCTGGAGCCCATGCCCCGGGCCCAGGACTCGGTGCCGCGCACCGGCGCCGAGTCCAGGCCGGTGAAGATGATGTCGAGGAAGACCGTGCCGGTCAGGTAGACGTCCCAGGGCGGGTCGCCGGGTGCGCGCAGCGCGGCGAGCGGGTCGATGTCGGCCCGTCGACTCCCGGCCCGGGTGAGGTGGTCCGGTTCCTCTGCGGCGATGGCGTGCGAGGCGGTCACGGTGCGCTCCCTGACGTGGTGCGGGTCTGGCCAGTGTGCACCAGGGAGCGCTCCGCACGAGGGGCGTACGGAGGGATGTGCGCGGGGTGTGCGCAGGGTGCGCGCGGGGTGCCCCGGACTACCAGCGCGGCATCGTCGGCTGCCGCCACCCGGGCTCGCCGGTCCGCATCGCCGCCGCGTCGTCGCGGTCGCGCAGCGTGCCGTCGTCCTCGGTCCACCTGCGGTGCAGCCGCTCCAGTTCGTCGCGGTCGAGGGTGATGCCGAGGCCCGGCGCGTCGGTCACGGCGACCCGGCCGCCGTCGAAGCCGACCCGCTCGGTGAGGACGTCCTCGGACTGCCAGGGGTAGTGGGAGTCGCAGGCGTGGTGGAGGTTCGGGACGGTGGCGGCGACCTGGGTCATCGCGGCGAGGCTGATGCCGAGGTGGGTGTTGGAGTGCATGGACACCCCGACCCCGAACGCGGCGCAGACAGCGGCGAGTTCGCGGGTGTGGCGCAGCCCGCCCCAGTAGTGGTGGTCGGAGAGGACCACCTGGACGGCGTCCTTCGTGAACGCCTCCTTGATCTCCCCGACCGTGGTCACGCACATGTTGGTCGCGAGGGGAACGCCCGCCCGTGGCCCACCGCCGCCCTTGGCCGAGGCGCTGCGCGCCGTCCCTCTCAATCCTGCCGAGACCTGCGCCATGGCCGCCGTGCCCAGCGTGGGGTCCTCCAGGTATTCGAGGACGTCGCCGAGTTCCTTCGCCACCTTCAGCGAGGTCTCCACGGACCAGGCGCCGTTGGGGTCGAGGCGCAGCGGGTGTCCGGGGAAGGCCTCGGCGAGGGCGCGGACGGCCGCGATCTCCTCGTCGGGCGGGAAGACACCGCCCTTGAGCTTGAAGGAGGTGAAGCCGTAGCGCTCCTTGAACGTACGCGCCTGGGCCACGATTCCGGCCGGGTCGAGGGCGGCGCCCCAGTCGTCGGGCTCGGCGGCGACGCCCGCGGGGTGGCCGGCCCACTTGTAGAACAGGTAGGCGCTGTACTCGACGGAGTCGCGCAGCCTGCCGCCGAGCAGCGCGTGCACGGGCAGGCCGAGCGCCCTGCCCTGGGCGTCCAGGCAGGCGACCTCGAAGGCGGAGAGCACGGACAGCCGCAGTTTGTCGGCGCTCTGCACGCCGCGCAGCCCGCCCGCGTCGACCTGTCCCTGGACCCGGGACGCGTCCACGCCGAGGTCGAGCGCGAACAGCCCGTTCACATCCATGACCGACCGCCCGGTGAGCCGCTCGGCCAACGGGCGGGCGACCTCCAGGTACTTGGTGTCGCCGTAGGTCTCGCCGAGCCCGGTGATCCCGTCGGCGGTGACGATCTCCACGATCAGCCGGGGGGTGTACGGCTGGTGCACGCCCTGGGTGTTGAGCAGCGGCGGGTCGGCCACCAGGATCGGCGTCAGGCGCACCTCGGCGATGGTCAGATCACGGGTCGGCGCGGTCGTCGCGGTCGTCACAGGGCGGCTCCTACGAGGTCGAGTCCGGTGGTGAGCAGGGCCTTGAGGCCGGCGAGGTCGGCGGGCGCGGGATCGGTGAGCGGCGCGCGCACGGGGCCGACGCGCTGTCCGCGCAGCCGGGCGGCCGCCTTCACCAGGGACACGGCGTACCCGGGCGCGCGGTCGCGCAGTTCGACGAGGGGGACGTAGAACTCCCGCAGCAGTTTGTCCATGGTCCCCCGGTCGCCGTCGCCGAGCGCCGTGAAGAAGGCGCCGGCGATCTCGGGGGCGAAGGCGTGCACGGCGGAGGAGTAGGCGGGGACGCCGACCGTGGCGTAGGCGCGGGCCTGGATCTCGGCGGTGGCGGCGCCGTTGAAGAAGAGGAAGCCGCCGGGGGCGGCGAGGGTGAGGCGCTGGAGCCGGTCGAGGTCGCTGTGGCCGTCCTTGAGGCCGATGACGTTCGGGATGCCCGCGATGCGCCGCAACGTCTCGATGCCGTAGGCGACTTGGCCGCGCTGGTAGGCGATCAGCGGCAGCCGGGTGCGGGCGGCGAGCTGCTCCAGCTGGGCGGCGAGGCCGGCCTGCGGGGCGTCGACGAGGTAGTGGGGCAGGGCGAGCAGGGCGTCGGCGCCGGCCTCTTCGGCGATCCGCGCGAACCGGGCGGCCTGCGCCCAGCCGTACCCGGTCCCGGCCACGACGGGCACCCGGCCGGCCGCCTCCTCGACGGTGATCGAGACGACCGTCCGGTACTCCTCCTCGTCCAGCGAGAAGAACTCCCCGGTGCCGCAGGCGGGGAAGACGGCGCCGGGGCCGGTGGCGAGCCGGCCGGCGACATGGGCGCGGAAGCCGTCGGGGTCGAGGGAGCCGTCGTCGTGGAAGGCGGTGAGCGGGAAGGACAGCACGCCCCGTGTCATGCCCTCCCGCAAGCGCCGCGCCACCTGCTGCGGACTCGGGTCGCCATCCACCGCGATCATCTCCCCTTCTGAATGTCGTCCATGTATGAGAACAGCTACCGAGAGTTTCGACTACCCCCAACAGCACCACGCAAACCAGAAAGTGACCCGTATCACCCGACCTCGCCTTCTTCAAGCCCCGCCCGCTTGATACAACTTGCTCGCCTCCCCCTCTCCCCCTGTCGAGCTGCGGCTCCTCACGCATGCCCTGGAAACGCCCGTGCCCGCCCCCCGCACCCTGCCCTGGCCCCTCGTCGCCCTCTTCACGGCCGGCTATCTCGCCCCCTATCTGCTGCCGACCACCGTCGGCCGACTCGGCAGCGGGCTTCCGCTGACCGCCACCCAGGCCGGGGCCATCGGCAGTGCCCTGCTGCTGAGTTCGGCGACGGCGGGCTTCCTGCTCGCGTCCCGGGTGGACCGGATCGGTGCCCGCACCCTGGCCCGCACCGGCCTCGCGCTCGTCGTCCTCGGTTACGGCGGCGCCGCCCTCACCACCGTCGTACCGGCCGTCATCGCGGGCGCGGTCCTCGGCGGCCTCGGCTCGGGCACGGTCACGGCCGTCGCCACGAGCGGCATCGCCGCCCAGAGAGACCCGCACCGGGCCACCACGCTCGGCCTGCTCGGCGTCTCGGCGCTCGCCGGGGCCCTGTACCTGGCCATCCCCCGGCTCGGCCCCGGGCACGGCCTGCCGCTGGCCGCGATCGCGCTCACCGCGCTCGCCGTCTGGCCGCTCACCGCCCGGCTGTCCGGCCGCACGTCACCGGCCCGTTCGGCGTCCGTCCCGCACGGCCGGCTTCCGCACCTGCGCTCGGGTCTGCTGCTGGCCGCCGCGCTGCCCTGCTGGTCCCTCGCCCAGAACTCCCTGTGGGGGGTCAGCGGCCGGATCGGTCTCGCCCAGGCACACCTCACCGAGGTGGGCGTCGGCGCGGTGTTCGCGGTCGCGCTCGGCGCCGGGCTGCTCGGCGTGCTGGGCGCGGGCGTGCTCGGCTCCCGGCTGGGCCGCGCGCTGCCCATCGGGGCCGGTACGGCCCTGATCGCCGGGTGCATCGCGCTGAGCGCGTCGGCCCGGGACCTGTCCGCCTTCGCGGCCGGCGAGATCTCCTGGAACCTGCTCTACCCGGTCGTGCTGTCGTACGTCCTCGGCCTCGCCGCCTCCCTCGACCCGCGCGGCCGCTGGGCGGTCCTGGTCGGCTCGGCGTCCTCGCTGGGCACGGCGGCGGGCCCGCTGACCGGGAGCGTGCTGGCGTCGGGGGTGGGCTTCCCGGTCATGGGCGAAGTGCTGGCCGCCGGGCTGCTGCTGATCGCCGTCCCGATGACGGCGGTGGCACTGCGTACGGGCAGGCGCCCCCTGCCGGTGACGGACCTGCCCGTCGTGGAGCTCCCGGTGGAGACGCCCGCCGTACGTGCGCAGAAGGCCTACGACACCGCGTCGCCCGCGAACTCGTAGGCGTCGACCTCGGCCAGGCAGCGCGCCCGCCGCTCCTCGTCGTCCTCCAGGAAGGAGGCGCGGAAGGAGTTGCGGGCCAGCTCGCGCAGCCGGTCCTCGGTCAGGCCCAGGGTGCGGTGCACGGCCGCGAAGTTGTCGCCCGCGTAGCCGCCGAAGTAAGCCGGGTCGTCGGAGTTGACCGTGCACATGAGGCCGGCGTCGAGCATGGCCGGCAGCGGGTGGTCGGCGAGCGTGTCGACCGTCCGCAGCCGGACGTTGGACAGCGGGCACAGGGTCAGCGGGATCCGCTCCCGGACCAGCCGCTCGACCAGTGCCGGGTCCTCCATGCAGCGCAGCCCGTGGTCGACGCGTTCGACGCCGAGCACGTCCAGGGCCTCGGTGATGTACGCCGGCGGCCCCTCCTCACCGGCGTGCGCCACGCGCCGCAGCCCGAGCGCGGCGGCGGCCTCGTACACCTCGCGGAACTTCACCGGCGGATGTCCGACCTCGGCGGAGTCGAGCCCGACACCGGTGATCCGGTCGAGATACGGCTTCGCGGCGTCGAGCGTCCGGAGGGCCGACTCGGCGGACTCGTCGCGCAGGAAGCAGAGGATGAGCCGGGTGGAGATCCCGTGGTTCGCCACGCTGCCGCCGAGCGCCCGCCACAGCCCCTCCACGACGGTGCCCATGGACACGCCCCGGGCGAGGTGGGCCTGCGGGTCGAAGAAGATCTCCGCGTGCCGGACGCCCTGCGCGGCGGCGCGGGCGAGGTAGGCGTCCGCCAGGTCGGCGAAGTCCTGCTCGGTACGCAGGACGGCCATCAGCTCGTAGTACAGGTTCAGGAAGGACTGGAGGTCCTCGAAGTCGTACGCCTTGCGCAGCTCGTCGGTGTCCGCGTACGGGAGGTTCACGCCGTTGCGGGCAGCCAGCTCGAACGCCAGCTCCGGCTCCAGGGTGCCTTCGATGTGGAGGTGCAGTTCTGCTTTCGGGAGGGGCATCGAAGTATCGTACGGGGGCTCTACCGCTGATTCGCGTCAGCGCCGCTTCGGCACCGGCACGCGCAGCAGATCGTGCGCCACGGTCAGCTCGCCCTCGAAACCGGCGGCCCGCGCCTGCCGCCCGAACTCCTCCGGCTCGGCGTAGCGCTGGCTGAAGTGGGTCAGGACGAGGTGCCGCACGCCCGCGTCCCGGGCGACGGCGGCGGCCTGCCCGGCGGTCAGGTGACCGTGTTCCACGGCCAGTTCGACGTCCTCGTCCAGGAACGTGGACTCGATCACGAGCAGGTCGCAGCCCTCCGCGAGCGCGTGCACGCCGTCGCAGAGCCGGGTGTCCATGACGAACGCGAACCGCTGGCCGCGCCGCACCTCGCTGACGTCCTCCAGCGTGACGTCCCCGATCCGCCCCTCGCGCTGCAACCGGCCGACGTCCGGCCCCTTGATCCCGTGCGCGGCGAGCCGGTCGGGCAGCATCCGGCGGCCGTCGGGCTCGATGAGGCGATAGCCGTAGGACTCGACCGGGTGGGACAGCTCGCGGGCCTCCAGGGTGTACGACGAGGTCACCGCGAGGATGCCGTCGGCGGCGACGGGTGCCTCGGTGATGCCGACCGTCTCCCGGTAGGCCGTCGCGTACCGCAGCCGGTCGAAGAAGCGCTGCCCGGAGCGCGGGTAGTGCGCGGTGACCTCGTGCGGCACCTGGTCGAGGTTGATCCGCTGGATCACGCCGGCGAGACCGAGGGAGTGGTCGCCGTGGAAGTGCGTGACACAGACGCGGTGCAGGTCGTGGGCGGCGACCCCGGCGCGCACCATCTGGCGCTGTGTGCCCTCGCCGGGGTCGAACAGGATGCCCGTGCCGTCCCAGCGCAGCAGGTAGCCGTTGTGGTTGCGGTGCCGGGTCGGGACCTGGCTGGCGGTGCCGAGGACCACCAATTCACGTACGGACACGGCGAGTTACCCGGGGGGCCATTCCAGGCCGCGGCCGCCGAGGAGGTGGGCGTGGGCGTGGAAGACGGTCTGGCCGGCGCCGGAGCCGGTGTTGAAGACGGTGCGGTAGCTCTCCAGCTTCTCCTCCGCGGCGACCTCGCCGATCGTGCGGAGGACGTCGGCCGCGCTCCGCGGGTCGCCCGCACCGAGCGACGCCGCGTCGGGGTAGTGCGCCTTGGGGATCACCAGGATGTGGGTCGGCGCCTGGGGATTTATGTCCCGGAACGCGACGGTGGTGTCTGTCTCGCGGACGATCGTCGCCGGGATGTGTCCCGCGACGATCTTGCAGAACAGGCAGTCGTCCTGCGGTTCGCCGGCCATACGTGTGCCTCCTCACGCTGGTGATCAATACCGGTGCATCGTAGTCGTTTCAGGTGGGCAGCCCCGGAGGAGTTTTCGCGGGCCGCTCCTCCAGTGCCTCAAGTGCCAGCCCGATCGCCGCGTCCAGCTGGGCGTCCGTGCCCGATACCCAGTCCTGGGGGCGCTGGACGACCTCCACGTCCGGGTCCACGCCGTGGTTCTCCACGTCCCAGCCCTGGCCCTCCAGCCAGATCGCGTACTTCGGCTGGGTGACCAGGGTGCCGTCGAGCAGGTGGTAGCGGCTGTCGATGCCGATGACGCCGCCCCAGGTGCGGGTGCCGACGACCGGGCCGATGCCGAGGGCCTTGATCGCTCCGTTGACGATGTCGCCGTCGGAGCCGGAGAACTCGTTGGCGACGGCGACGACCGGGCCGCGCGGGGCGTCGACGGGGTAGCTGGTGGGGCGCATGCCGCGCGGGACGTCCCAGCCGATGACGCGGCGGGCGAGCTTCTCGACCACGAGCTGGGAGGTGTGGCCGCCGCGGTTCTCGCGGACGTCGACCACCAGGCCCTCACGGGCGACCTCGACGCGCAGGTCGCGATGGATCTGGGCCCAGCCGGGGGCCTGCATGTCGGGGACGTGGAGGTAGCCGAGGCGGCCGACGGAGGCCGCGTGGACATGGGCGCGGCGGTCGGCGACCCAGGCGTGGTAACGCAGGGGTTCCTCGTCGGCGAGGGGGACGACGACCGTGTGCCGCACGTCGCCGCCGCCCGCCGGGGAGACGGTCAGTTCGACCGGGTGGCCCGCCGTGCCGGCGAGGAGCGGGCCCGGTCCCGTCACCGGGTCGACCGGGTGGCCGGCGACCGCGATGATCGCGTCGCCGGGGCGGACCGCGACGCCGGGTGCGGCGAGCGGGGAGCGGGCGTCCGGGTCGGAGGTCTCCGACGGCAGGATCCGGTCGATGCGCCAACTGCCGTCCTCGTGGCGGGAGATGTCGGCGCCGAGCAGTCCGTGCCGGGCGCCGCCGCTGCCGCCGGCGGGGATGACGTAGGCGTGCGAGGTGCCGAGTTCGCCCTGCACCTCCCAGAGCAGGTCGGTCAGGTCGCTGTGGGTGGCGAGGCGGGCCAGCAGGGGGCGGTAGCGGGCGAGGACGGCCGTCCAGTCGGTGCCGCCCAGGTCGGGGCGCCAGAAGTGGTCGCGCATGAGGCGGCCCGTCTCGTCGTACATCTGGCGCCACTCGGCGACCGGGTCGAGGGTCTGCCGGACCCGGGCGAGGTCGACGGTGACGCTGGTGTCGCCGTCGTCGTCGGCGCCGGTGCCGCGGTCGCCCGACACGACGCGCAGTCGCTCGCCGCTCCACAGCAGGACGCGCTTGCCGTCGCCGCTGACCTCGAAGTGGTCGGCGTCGGAGGCGAGTTGCTCCAGGCGCCGCTGGGCGAGGTCGTAGCGCTCCAGCTCGGTGTGCGGGTCGGGGTCCTCGGGATGGGCGCGTGCGGTGCCGAGGACGCCGTGCACGGGGTGGCGCAGCCACAGGACGCCGTCCTTGGCCGCGCGGAGGGTGGAGTAGCGGCCCGCCTCCACCGGGAAGGGCACGATGCGGTCGGCGAGGCCCTCCAGGTCGATGCGGGTGGCGGGGGTGCCCTCGCTGTCCGGGGTCTCGTCCTTGTGCGGGGTCTCGAAGGGGCGGCCGTGCCGCTGCGGGCCGAAGGGCGAGGGCGTGGTGGCCGCCAGGGTGATCAGGTGCGGGCGGGCGCCGACGACGAAGGCGAGGTCGAAGACGTGCTCGTCGTAGACCGGGTCGAAGGCGCGGTTGGACAGGAACGCCAGGTGTTTGCCGTCGAGGGTGAAGGCGGGGGCGTGGTCCATGAAGCGCAGCGGGGTCGCCTCGGTGACCGACAGGTCGGTGGTGTGGGCGAGGCGCAGCTGGGAGAGCGGGCGGGGGCCGGGGTGGGCCCAGGCGAGCCAGCCGGAGTCGGGTGAGAAGGCGAGGCCGGAGACCTCGCCGTCGTCGCTGCGGTCGACCTCGCGGACCTCGCCGGTCTCGCGCTCGACGAGCAGCAGCCGGCCGTCGTGCGCGGCGACGGCGGCGCGGCTGCCGTCGGGGGCCATGGCCAGCTCCAGGACCCGGCCGAGCTGTCCGGCGGCGAGGCGGCGCGGGGTGGCGCCGGGCACGTTGCCGGTGGCGGGGGCGAACTCCAGGGCGTCGTCGCCCTCGGCGTCCGTCACCCAGACCACCCACTCCTCGCTGTCGGCGCGGAAGGTGCGGGGCAGCCGGGCGCGCACGCCGGGGGTGGCGGCGAGGGCGCGGGCAGGGCCGGAGCGGTGGGTGACCCAGTGGATCCCGCCGCGCACGCAGACGGCGCTGCCGCGGGCGGTGTGGTCGGGCGACGCCTCCCCGAACCAGCGGTCGGCGTCCACCGGGCGAGGGCGCAGGTCGACGCGGGGCCCGCCGAGGCGGACGTCCAGCCGGCGCGGCTCGGCGCCCTCCAGGTCGTCCAGGAGCCAGAGTTCACCGCCCGAGACGTAGACGACGCGGGTGCCGTCGCCGGCGGCGTGGCGGGCGTAGAGACCGTCGATCGGGGTGTGGCGGCGCAGGTCGGAGCCGTCGGCGAGGGAGGAGTACAGGGCGCCGGTGCCCTCGTGGTCGGAGAGGAAGGCGAGCCGGTCGCCGGCCCAGACCGGGCACTCCAGGTTGCCGTCGAGCTCGGCGTGCAGCCGGACGAACTCCCCGTTCCCCTCCCGGTCGATCCACAACTTGCCCGCCGTGCCGCCCCGGTAGCGCTTCCAGTACGCCGCCTCGCGGCCCATCTGCGCGGACAGCAGCACGGTGGCCGGGCCGGGCGCCACGTCGCCGACCGGGCCGTACGGCAGGGTCTCGGCGGGGCCGCCGTCCAGCGGGACGGCGTGCGCCCAGCTCTGGCGGAAGCTGGGGCGGCCCTGCGCGCCGAGCGCGAGGACCCGCCCGTCGGGGGTCCAGCCGCGCACCTCGGTACGGCGGTTGCCCCAGTACGTCAGCCGCTCGGCGGGGCCGCCGTCGACGGGGGCGACATGCACCTCGGGTGCGCCGTCCCGGGTGGAGGTCCAGGCGAGACGGTGCCCGTCCGGGGATATCCGGGGGTGGGTCACGGGCCGGTTGTCGGCGCTGACCCGCCAGGCGCGGCCGCCGTCGAGGGGGGCGAGCCATACGTCGTCCTCGGCGACGAAGGTCACCAAATCACCGTGTACGTGGGGGAATCGGAGATAGCCGTCGGACGCCGAGGTGCCCGTCGTGCGCGTCGTTCCCGTCGAAGCACCCTGAGTCACCCCGTCACTGTACGCAGCGACCGGCGCGCCCCGCCCGGGTTTCGATCACTTGCCCTGGACGGGCCAGCAGGTCGGATCGCCCTTGCACCACAGGGTGCGGGTGACGGTGACCGTGACGGTGGGCTGCCCGCCGCCGGGGTGGTACGTGGGCGGCGTGTACGTCGGTCCGGGCGTGGCGGAGCAGTCGCCGAGCCCGCTCACGTGGAACACCTGCCGGCCTCCGACCCTGGCGGTCAGGCTGCCGCGCACACACGCCCCGTCGACGGCCTTGGTGACCCTCCCGGTGACGGTGATCTTCTTCTTGCTCCTGGTCTCGCCCTGGCACTCGACGGAGACGACGGTGGTCTCGGTCGGCGCGGGCGTGCCCGCCTTCCCCTTGCCGCCGTAGTTGCCGGTGCAGCTGAGCCAACTGACGTCCACATGCCGCTGTTTCAGCTCGGCCGTGGCGGTCGTGCCGGTGGTGTAGGCGGCGGAGGAGGAGTTGAGATCGGTCGGCTGACAGCCCGCCAGCGCCCCGCCGGCCACGACGACGACCCCCACCGCACCCGCGACCCGCGGCCCGCGCGCCCCGTACCCGATCCGTCCGAAAGCCCCCATGCGGGGCAGACTGCCACCGACCCGCCCCCCGGGGGAAGGCGGCATACGGCCACTCACCCGTTCGGAGCGCCGGTCGTGCCCCGGAGGGGCGCGGCGGTCATCCTCGCAGCAGCAGCCACTCCTGAAGCTCCACCAGGTTGCCCTCCGGGTCCTTGAGGTGGGCCACGCGCATGCGGTCGGTCATGGGGGCCGGGCCGTGCAGGACGGTGGCGCCGCGGGCGGTGATCTGCGCGCAGTAGGCGTCGAGGTCGTCCACGCGCAGCACCACCAGGGAGCGGTGGCCGTTGACGGTGTCGCCCAGCTCGTCCAGGATCTCGGCCATCATCGCCCGGTCCTGGAGGGCGATCCCGGCGGAGCCGGTGTGCGGGCTGAACTTCTCGTACGGGCCCTGGGTCGCGCCGGACTGCGGCTTCAGGCCGAGGACGTCGGCGTAGAAGTGGTAGCAGACGGCGAAGTCGGTGACCAGGAGCCGGACTTGGGCGAGTTCCACGGTGTCCCCCAGGCGGGTGTCAGGACCAGCGGCCGGTGCGGCCCAGCAGCAGGGCCGCGGCGGCGGTGCCGGCGGTGGATGTGCGCAGGACGGTGGGCCCGAGGACGTACGGCCGCGCACCGGCCTGCGCGAAGAGCGCCAACTCATCGGAGGAGACACCCCCTTCGGGGCCGACGACCAGCACGATCTCGCCCTCGGCGGGGAGTTCGGCGGTGGCGAGGCGTTCCTCGCCGCTCTCGTGGAGGACGGCGGCGAAGTCGGCCGTGGCCAGAAGCGCGCCCACCTGCTTGGTGGTCGCCGCGTCCGCGACCTCCGGGAAGCGGACCCGGCGGGACTGCTTGCCCGACTCGCGCGCGGTCGCCCGCCACTTTCCGAGCGCCTTCAGGCCGCGCTCGCCCTTCCACTGGGTGATGCAGCGCGACGCCTGCCAGGGCACGATCGCGTCGACGCCGACCTCGGTCATCGTCTCCACGGCGACCTCGCCCCGGTCGCCCTTCGGCAGGGCCTGGACGACGGTGATGCGCGGGGCGGCCGGCGGCTCCTCGTGGACCGGCGCAAGGTCCACCACGAGCCGGTCCTTGCCCTCGGCCGCCGTGACGACGCCCTCGGCCCAGCGGCCGAGTCCGTCGGTGAGGACCACGTCCTCGCCGGGCCGCAGCCGCTTCACGGACACGGCGTGCCGGCCCTCGGGTCCGTCGAGCACGAACTCGGGTCCGGTGAGGTCGAGTCGGTCCACCACGAAGACGGGTGCGGTCATCGCGCGTCACCTCCGGCCGACAACGCTGTCCGGGCGGCGGCGAGTTCGGCCGCCAGCACCTCCACCAGCTCTCCGGCGGGCAGCTCCCGGGCCAGCCGGTGGCCCTGGCCCGCGAACAGCGACATGCCCTGCGCGTCCCCGGCCTTGGCGGCGGCCTTGCGCAGCGGCGAGGTCAGGTGGTTGACCTCGGGGTAGGCGGCGGGGGCATACGGGCCGTGCTCGCGCACGAAGCGGTTGACCAGGACGCGCGCCGGGCGGCCCGAGAACGCGCGGGTCAGCTCGGTGCGCGCGTACAGGGGGTCGGTCAGCGCCTGCTTGTGCAGGGTGTGGGCGCCGGACTCGGGGGTGGCGAGGAACGCGGTGCCCAGCTGGGCCGCGCTCGCGCCCGCCGCGAGGACGGCGGCGATCTGGCCGCCGCGCATGATGCCGCCGGCGGCGACGACCGGCAGGCTCACGGCCTCCCGGACCTGTGCGACCAGCGACAGCAGACCGATGCCGGAGCCGTCGTTCTCGGGCAGGTCGCGGTGCGTGCCCTGATGACCGCCGGCCTCCACGCCCTGCGCGATCACCGCGTCCGCCCCGGCCCGCTCGACCGCGCGCGCCTCCTCGGCGGTGGTGGCGGTGACCAGGGTGACGGTGCCGGCCCGGCGCAGCCGGTCGAGCACGTCCCGGCCGGGCACGCCGAAGTGGAAGGAGACCACCGGCACCGGGTTGTCGAGGAGTACGGCGAGCTTGGCGTCGTAGCCGTCGTCCCGGCCGCTGTCGGGGTCGCCCAGCTCGGTCTCGTACCAGGCGGCCTCGCCGGCCAGCTGATGCGCGTAGACCTCCACGGCACCCGACTCGGACAGCTCGGGCTGCGGCACGAACACGTTGACGCCGAAGGGGCGGCTCGTGAGTCCCCGCAGCTGTTTGATCTCCTGGTACATCCCGTCGGCGGTCTTGTATCCGGCGGCGAGGAACCCGAGGCCACCGGCCTCGGAGACAGCGGCGACGAGCTGCGGGACGGAGACGCCGCCCGCCATGGGGGCCTGCACGATCGGGTGGGGGAGGAGATCGGTCAGTGCGGAGGACATGACCGCATGTTGTCACGTCCTTCGAACAAGTCCGAATCCGGGCTTCCCACGGCATAGGACAGGGGCATACGGGTCGCCCGGAGGCCCCGTACGCCCCTGATCCAGCCGGGCTCAGCGCCCGTTGAACGCATCCTTCAGCCGCGAGAACAACCCCTGCTGCCCCGGCTGGAACTGGCCCTGCGGACGCTCCTCGCCGCGCAGCTTGGCCAGCTCGCGCAGCAGTCGCTCCTGCTCGGGGTCCAGCTTGGTCGGCGTCGTGACCTCGACGTGCACGATGAGGTCACCCCGGCCGCCGCCGCGCAGATGCGTGACGCCGCGGCCGTGCAGCGGGATCGACTGGCCGGACTGGGTGCCGGGCCGGATGTCGACCTCCTCCATGCCGTCCAGGGTCTCCAGCGGCACCTTGGTGCCGAGCGCGGCCGCGGTCATCGGGATCGTGACCGTGCAGTGCAGGTCGTCGCCGCGCCGCTGGAAGGTCGAGTGCGGCAGCTCGTGGATCTCGACGTACAGGTCACCGGCCGGACCGCCGCCGGGGCCGACCTCGCCCTCGCCGGCGAGCTGGATGCGGGTGCCGTTGTCGACACCGGCCGGGATCTTGACCGTCAGCGTGCGCCGGGAGCGGACCCGGCCGTCGCCCGCGCACTCCGGGCACGGGGTCGGCACGACGGTGCCGAAGCCCTGGCACTGGGGGCAGGGGCGGGAGGTCATGACCTGGCCCAGGAAGGACCGCGTGACCTGCGAGACCTCACCGCGGCCGCGGCACATGTCACACGTCTGGGCGGTCGTACCGGGCGCCGCGCCCTCGCCGTTGCAGGTGTTGCAGACGACCGCCGTGTCGACCTGGATGTCCTTGGTGGTCCCGAAGGCCGCCTCGTCCAGCTCGACCTCGATGCGGATCATCGCGTCCTGGCCGCGCCTGGTGCGCGAGCGCGGCCCGCGCTGCGACGCCGTACCGAAGAACGCGTCCATGATGTCGGAGAAGTTGCCGAAGCCACCGGCTCCGAAGCCGCCCGCGCCGGCGCCGCCGCTCTGCGAGAGCGGGTCGCCGCCGAGGTCGTAGACCTGCTTCTTCTGCGGGTCCGAGAGCACCTCGTAAGCGGCGTTGATCTCCTTGAACCGCTCCTGGGTCTTCGGATCGGGGTTGACGTCCGGGTGCAGCTCGCGTGCGAGCCGACGGAACGCCTTCTTGATCTCATCCTGCGACGCGTCGCGGCGCACGCCGAGAACGGCGTAGTAGTCCGTGGCCACTTACGACTCCGCCAGGATCTGTCCGACGTACCGTGCCACTGCGCGTACCGCTCCCATCGTTCCCGGGTAGTCCATGCGGGTCGGTCCGACCACGCCGAGCTTGGCAACCGCCTCGCCGCCCGAACCGTAGCCCACCGACACGACGGAGGTGGAGTTGAGTCCCTCGTGGGCGTTCTCGTGACCGATACGCACGGTCACGCCCGGATCCTTCGCCTCGCCAAGGAGTTTGAGGAGCACGACCTGCTCCTCAAGGGCCTCCAGGACGGGCCGGATCGTGAGGGGAAAGTCATGTCCGAAGCGGGTGAGATTGGCGGTGCCGCCGATCATCAGCCGCTCCTCGTTCTCCTCCACGAGTGTCTCCAGAAGAGTGGAGAGCACCGTGGAGACCGTACCGCGGTCCTCCGGATCGAAGGCGTCCGGAAGGTCCTCGACCAGCGTCGGCACGTCCGTGAACCGGCGCCCCGCGACCCGGCTGTTGAGCCGCGCCCGCAGGTCCGCCAGCGAGGCCTCGCCGAACGGGGCCGGGCAGTCGACCATCCGCTGCTCGACCCGGCCGGTGTCCGTGATCAGCACGAGCATCACACGCGCGGGCGCGAGCGCGAGCAGTTCGACATGCCGGACGGTGGACCGGGTCAGGGACGGGTACTGCACGACGGCGACCTGCCGCGTGAGCTGCGCGAGCAGCCGTACGGTACGGGCCACTACGTCGTCGAGGTCGACGGCGCCCTCCAGGAAGTTCTGGATGGCCCGCCGCTCCGGAGCCGTCATCGGCTTGACCCCGGCGAGCTTGTCGACGAACAGCCGATAACCCTTGTCGGTCGGAATCCGCCCGGCACTGGTGTGCGGCTGCGCGATGAACCCCTCGTCCTCCAGGGCCGCCATGTCGTTGCGGACGGTGGCCGGCGAGACCCCGAGGTTGTGCCGCTCGGTCAGCGCCTTGGAGCCGACCGGCTCCTCGGTCCCGACGTAGTCCTGGACGATCGCGCGCAGCACCTGAAGCCTGCGTTCACTCAGCATGCGCGCGCACCTCCCACACGTCGTCCCCTGGCCCCGCTCGTCCGTCGGGGTCGGTCTCCTGGCACTCTTCCCATACGAGTGCCAGCCCTTTCCCGGCCCCAGTGTACGGCTGTCCCGTACACCCGGGGCAAGGTCGGTGCGCCCGCCACGGTTCGTACGGCTAGCGTCGCGGTATGACCGTGACTTGGGAAGAGCTGGGGTGGGAACGGCTGGCCGCCGGGGTCGGGCGGTGCCGGCTGCCGGGCTGGGACTGCACGGTGGGGCTGGTCCTCGGCGAGGGTACGGCCCTCATGGTGGACGCCGGCTCGAGTCTGGCCGAAGGCGCGCGGCTGCGGGCGCAGGCCGAGGAACTGACCGGCCGCCGTGTGACCCATCTCGCGCTCACACACCCCCATTTCGACCATGTCTTCGGGGCGCCGGTGTTCGCCGGGGCGCGGGTGTACGCGGCGGTGGGTGTGGACGCGGTGTTCACCCACGAGCGTGCGGAGCTGCGTCTGGACGCGATCAGGAACGGCCTGCCGGTGGCCGACGCCGACGAGGCGACGGACGCGCTGGTCCCGCCCGCCCATCCGGTGTCGGGCGAGTGGACCCTGGACCTGGGGGCCGGCCACCAGGTCCTGCTGGCCAACGTGGGCCCCGGGCACACGGCGAACGACCTGGCGGTCCTGGTCCCCGGCGACCGTGAGGTGGTCTTCTGCGGCGACCTGGTCGAGGAGTCCGGCGAACCCCAGGCGGGCCCGGACGCGGTCCCGTCCCGCTGGCCCGCCGCGCTCGACCGGCTGCTGGCGCTGGGCGGCGCGGACGCTCTGTACGTGCCGGGTCACGGAGCGGTGGTGGACGCCGGCTTCGTCCGCGCGCAGCGGGATCGGCTGGCGGCTCGCTTCGGCGTGTCGTAGGCGCTGGTCCGCGACTTCTCCTATCGTCACTCGAATGCGCCAGTACTCCGCCGATCTGACCCCGCCGTGGAAGAAACCCCCGCCCGTGCCGGAGGTGGCGGCGGAGCCGGGGCTGGTGGTGGAGGAGCCCGGCACCGGGTTCTGCGGGGCGGTGATCCGCTGCGAGGCGGGCACGGTGACCCTGGAGGACCGCTTCGGCAAGCACCGCGTCTTCCCGCTGGAGCCACGCGGCTTCCTGCTGGAGGGCAGGGTGGTCACCCTCGTACGGCCGTCGTCCGGTGGTCCGGCGCGGCCCGCCCGCACCGCGTCCGGCTCGGTCGCCGTGCCCGGCGCCCGCGCCCGCGTGGCCCGTGCCGGCCGCATCTACGTCGAGGGCCGGCACGACGCCGAACTGGTCGAGAAGGTCTGGGGCGACGACCTGCGCATCGAGGGCGTGGTGGTGGAGTACCTGGAGGGCGTGGACGATCTGCCGTCGATCGTCGCGGACTTCGCGCCGGGACCGGACGCGCGGTTGGGGGTGCTCGTGGACCATCTGGTGCCGGGCACGAAGGAGTGGCGGATCGCCGAGTCGGTGACGAGCGAGCACGCGCTGGTCGTCGGCCACCCGTACATCGACATCTGGGAGGCCGTGAAACCGGCCGCACTGGGGATCCCGGCCTGGCCGACAGTGCCGAAGGGGCAGGACTGGAAGACCGGGGTGTGCCGGGCGCTGGGCTGGCCGTCGGAGAACACCGGGGCGGTGTGGCAGGCGATCGTGAAGCGGGTGGACTCCTACAAGGACCTGGAGCCGGAACTGCTGGGCCGGGTGGAGGAACTGATCGACTTCGTCACGGGTAGCGGTGAGGCCTGACGTTGGGGAACGTTCCGAACTCGGTGGTGTCCAGTTCGAGTCCGAGATCCTCTACCGGCAGCGGTGCTCCGAACTTAGTGATCTGCTGACGCTGGTAGTCGGCGTCCTCCCCCCTCCCGACAGGCCTCGTCAGGAGGACGCACTGCGCCATGATCGGATCCACGATGAGATAGACGGGCACCTCGCCGGCAGCGTAGATCGACCGCTTGATTTCGTAGTCCCGCTGGACGCTGGTCTTGGAGACGACCTCGACGACCATCGTGATCAACCGGGACGGCAAGAGACGTCCCGAGGCAGGCCTGGCTTCTCGCTCAAGAACCACCAGGTCCGGTACTGGCTCACTGGCCTCGTCGAGAATGTCGACGTCCTGGGTCTGCAGGCGGGACCACCGCTTACGAGGGATCTGGTCCAGCACGTCTTCCACGATCATGTTGTGCACAAGATCAGGACTGGCCATCATCACGATTTCCCCCCGGAGAAGCTCGACCTTGACGCCCTCAGGGGGCTCAAGCTCCTCGAAGTACTTGGTCATCCCACGCTCGTCCACAGCGGTCATCTCCGTGGCCCTCCACATCCGCCGCGTCCTTTTGGCGGCAGCCTACGAACCAGGTTAGGGACCGAACCGGCGTTCCGCTCCGATTCACTCCCCCGAGCGATCAGTCCACCAAGTCCCGCACCACCGCGTCCGCCAGCAACCGCCCCCGCAGCGTCAGCACGGCCCGCCCCTCCTCGTACGGCCCCTCCTGGAGGAGCCCGTCCGCCAGCGCCCGGCGCGAAGCCGCGCGCCCCTCCTCCTTCAGCAGGGACAGCGGTACGCCCTCGCGCAGGCGCAGCTCCAGCAGGATCCGCTCGACCCGCCGGTCCTCGTCGGAGAGCAGTTCGCGCCCGGCGCCCGGTGAGCGGCCGGAGGCCAGGGCCGTCGCGTACGCCCCCGGGTGCTTGACGTTCCACCAGCGCACGCCGCCGACGTGCGAGTGCGCGCCGGGGCCCGCGCCCCACCAGTCGGCGCCGCGCCAGTACAGCTCGTTGTGCAGGCAGCGGCCGGCGTCCGAGGTGGCCCAGTTGGAGACCTCGTACCAGTCGAAGCCCGCCGCGGACAGCAGTTCCTCGGCGATCAGGTAGCGGTCGGCGTGGACGTCGTCGTCGGTCATCGGGACCTCGCCCCGGCGGATCCGGCGGGCCAGCTGCGTGCCCTCCTCCACGATGAGCGCGTACGCGCTGACGTGGTCCGGGCCCGCGCCCAGCGCCGCCCGGAGCGACGCCCGCCAGTCGTCGTCGCTCTCGCCCGGCGTGCCGTAGATCAGGTCGAGGTTGACGTGCTCGAAGCCCGCCGCCCGTGCCTCCGCCACGCAGGCCTCGGGGCGGCCGGGGGTGTGCGTCCGGTCCAGGATCTTCAGCACGTGCTGCTTCGCGCTCTGCATGCCGAAGGAGATCCGGTTGAAGCCGCCCTCCCGGAGGCTCGCGAGGTACGCGGGGTCGACCGACTCCGGGTTCGCCTCTGTCGTCACCTCCGCGTCCGGCGCCAGACCGAACTCGTCGCGGATCGCGCCCAGCATCCGGACGAGATCGTCGGCGGCCAGCAGCGTCGGCGTACCGCCCCCGACGAAGACCGTGCGGACCTCGCGCGGGTCGTCGCCGAGGACCTTGCGGGCGAGGCGGATCTCGTCGGTCAGCGTCTGGGCGTAGTTGTCGCGGGAGGCCAGCACCCCGCCCGTGCCGCGCAGCTCGGTCGCGGTGTAGGTGTTGAAGTCGCAGTAGCCGCAACGGGTCGCGCAGTACGGCACGTGCAGGTAGAAGCCGAGCGGACGGTCTGCGGCCCCGGCGAGCGCGGACGCGGGCAGCGCGCCGTCGGCGGGGACGGGCTCGCCGTCGGGGAGTGCGGAAGGCATGTCCCCATTGTCCAGCACCGCGGGCGTCACTCCGCCTGGAGGACGAGCAGCGCCAGGTCGTCCTCGGGCTGGCCGCCGCCGAAGTCGTGCACCAGGCCGCGGATCGTCTCCGCGATCAGCTCGGCGTTCAGGCCCGCGCAGCCGGACAGGGCGCGGGCGAGTCCGTCGCCGTCGTCGAACTGACGGGAGCCGGAGCGCCGCTCGGTGACCCCGTCGGTGACGCACAGCAGGCTGTCGCCGGGGCACAGGTCGAGGGTCTCGCTGGTGTAGGTCTCGTCCTCGATCACGCCGAGCAGGGTCTGCGGGCGGGCCGCCGTACGCACCGTGCCGTCGGGGCACAGGACGAGCGGCAGCGGGTGGCCGGCGGAGGCGAGCGTGCAGCGGACCCCGCCCGCGTGCGGCGTCAGCTCGCCGTAGAGGAGGGAGAGGAATCGTGTCTGCGGGCCGTCCCCGGGGGCCACGGGGCGGCCGCCCGCCGCGACCAGGGCGCGGGCGGCGGCGTCGGCGGCCTCGGTGGCGTCGTCCAGGAGGAGCTGGTTGAGGCGGTCGAGGACGTCGGCGACCCGGTAGCCCTCGCGGGCGAGCAGGCGCAGCCAGGGCCGGGCGAGGCCGATCACGACGGCCGCCTCGGGGCCCTTGCCCTGGACGTCGCCGATGGCGAAGCACCAGCGGCCGTCGCCCGCCGGGAACAGGTCGTAGAAGTCGCCGCTGGGGCCGCCCTTGTCGCACGGCTCGTACACGAGCGCGCTGCTCATCCCGGGGATCTGGGCGACCGCGCCGGGCAGCAGACCGCGCTGGAGGACGGCGCTGATGGTGGCCTGGCGGGCGTACTGGCGGGCCGCGCCGATGGCGAGCGCCACCCGGCGGCCCAGGTCCTCCACGAGCCCGGTGACCTCGTCGGGGAAGGCGGCGGGGCCGCACCGGCCGATGACCAGCGTGCCGAGCGGCCGGCCGCCCGCGATCAGCCGGTACGCCAGCGCCGTGCCCTCGGCGCCGCGCGGGCCGAGCGCGTCGCCGGGCCAGGGGTACGGCTCGGGGCCCGAGCGCAGTCCCTCGCGCGGGGCGGGCGGCTCCTTCTCCAGGGTGCGGTGCAGCTCCTCGACGTGGCTCTCGCAGGTGTGCCAGACCCGGGCGGGCCCACCGCCGTCGCCGCCGCGCGCGCTCGCCTCGTCCTCCAGCCACACCGCGCACCAGTCGGCGAGCCGGGGCACGATGAGCTGGCCGGTGAGCGCGGTGACCAGGGACTCGTCCAGCTGCCCGGCGAGCAGGTCGGAGGCCTCGGCGAGGAAGGACAGCGCGCCCCGGCCGAGCCACTCGCCCTCGCCGTCGGCCCGCAGCGGCTGCGGGGCCAGCTCCTCGGCGACCGCCAGGGCGGCACCCGGGGCCGGTCCCTCCGGCTCGCCGACGCCGCCCGGGGGCAGCCGCGCCCAGACGGTCTTGGCGCCGACGCGGTAGGTGACGCCCCAGGACTCGGCGAGCGTGGCGACCAGCCGCAGCCCGCGTCCGTACTCGGCGGCGTCGTAGGGCGCCTCGCCGCCGAGGGGGTCGCGCGGGGCGCGCGAAGGGTGCCGGTCGCACACTTCCACGGTGAACGCGCCGGTCTCCTCCAGCCGCCACTCGACCTCGACGTCCGTACCCGCGTGGACGACGGCGTTGGTCACCAGCTCGCTGACGACGGCCATGGCGTCGTCGGCGAGCCGGGGCGCCACGCCCGGCTCGTCGGCGAGCGCGGCCCGCACCAGCGACCGCGCCGCCCCGGGCGCCAGCGCACTCCCGGGCAGCGCCGCCCGCCCCCGCGCCTTCCTGGCCCGTGGCTCGCTCTCCCGCTGCGTGGGTATGGCCGCCATGTCCATGCGGCCAGGGTGACAGACAGGGGGCGATCAGAAGCGCTCAGTTATCGAAGTGGCCAGAAGATAGCGACTTTTGAACGACGGTGACTATCGCGCTACTTCTCCCTCGTCCCGGCGTACATCTCGTCGATGAGGTGCCTGTACTCCCGCTCCACGACGGGCCGCTTCAGCTTCAGGCTCGGCGTGATCTCGCCGTGCTCCACGTCGAGATCCCTCGGCAGCAGCCGGAACTTCTTGATCGTCTGCCACTTCTGGAGCCCCGCGTTGAGCTCGCGCACGTACCCGTCGACCATCTCGACCGTCTGCGGCGCGGCGACGATGTCGGCGTACGACCGTCCCTCCAGGCCGTTCTCCTTCGCCCAGTCCAGGATCGCGATCTCGTCGAGGGCGATGAGGGCGGTGCAGTAGTTCCGGTCGGCGCCGTGCACCAGGATGTTGGAGACGTACGGGCACACGCCCTTGAACTGGCCCTCGACCTCGGCCGGGGCGACGTACTTGCCGCCGGAGGTCTTGATGAGGTCCTTCTTGCGGTCGGTGATGCGCAGGTAGCCGTCGGGGGACAGCTCGCCGATGTCGCCGGTGTGGAACCAGCCGTCGGACTCCAGCACCTCGGAGGTCTTGTCGGGCAGCCTGTGGTAGCCCTGCATGATGCCGGGGCCGCGCAGCAGGATCTCGCCGTCCTCGGCGATGCGGACCTCCGTGCCGGGCAGCGGCTTGCCGACCGTGCCGGTGCGGTAGGCCTCGCCGGGGTTGACGAAGGAGGCCGCGGAGGACTCGGTGAGGCCGTAGCCCTCCAGGATGTGGATGCCGGCGCCGGCGAAGAAGTAGCCGATCTCGGGCGCGAGCGCGGAGGCACCGGAGACACAGGCGCGCAGCCGGCCGCCGAAGGCCTCGCGGAGCTTGGCGTAGACGAGGGTGTCGGCGACCTTGTGCTTTGCGGCGAGAGCGAAGGGCGCCGAGTGGGTGCCGGTGCGGCGGAAGTTGTCCTGGGTGACCTTGGCGTACTCGCGGGAGACCTCGGCGGCCCACTGGAAGATCTTGTACTTGGCCGGGCCGCCCTCGCGGGCCTTGGCGGCGACGCCGTTGTAGACCTTCTCGAAGATGCGCGGCACGGCCGCCATGTACGTCGGCTGCACCACCGGAAGGTTCTCGATGATCTTGTCGACGCGGCCGTCCACGGCGGTGACGTGCCCGACCTCGATCTGTCCGGAGGTGAGCACCTTGCCGAAGACGTGCGCGAGCGGCAGCCACAGGTACTGCACGTCGTCGATGGTGACCAGGCCGGTCGCGGCGATCGCCTTCGCCATGTACGACCAGTTGTCGTGCGGCAGGCGCACGCCCTTGGGGCGGCCGGTGGTGCCGGAGGTGTAGATGAGCGTGGCCAGCTGGTCCTTGGTGATCGCGCCGACCCGCTCCTTGATCAGCTCGGGGTGCTTCTCCAGGTGGGCGGCGCCGCGCAGCTCCAGCTCGGCGAGGGTGGTCACCCAGTCGTCCGTCTCGACGCCGGCCGGGTCGATGACGACGACCTTGGTCAGCTCGGGCAGCTCGGCGCGCTTCTCGACGGCCTTGGCGACCTGCGCCGCGTCCTCGGCGATGAGCACCCGGCTCTCGGAGTCGGAGAGGATGAAGGCCGACTCGTCGGCGTTGGTCTGCGGGTAGATCGTGGTCGTCGCACCGCCCGCGCACAGGATGCCGAGGTCGGAGAGGATCCACTCGACGCGGGTCGAGGCCGCGAGCGCCACCCGCTGCTCGGGCTGGAGGCCCAGCTCGATGAGCCCGGCCGCGATCGCGTACACCCGCTCGGCCGCCTGCGCCCAGCTCAGCGACTTCCAGTCGTCGGGGCCCTGGCCCGAGGACGGCGGCACCGG
Organism: Streptomyces sp. MUSC 14; assembly: GCF_001866675.1. Classification (NCBI taxonomy): domain Bacteria; kingdom Bacillati; phylum Actinomycetota; class Actinomycetes; order Kitasatosporales; family Streptomycetaceae; genus Streptomyces; species Streptomyces sp. MUSC 14. The sequence goes on along the minus strand of NZ_MLYN01000010.1, from coordinate 32,174 downwards.
ATAGCGGTAGGCCTCGGCGTCCGGTGTGGCGGCGACGCGCTCCAGGAAGAGGGACGCCACGGACGGCGGTCGGTTCTCGATCAGGGTCTGTGTGTCGCTCACGACATCCTCCGGGGCCCGCGACGGTGCGGCTGGCTCAGTGCGGCTGGGGTGACTCACGGGTGGGGTCCGTGCGGTGGCCGCACGGTTGTTTAACTCGTGAGTAACTATCGAGCAGGGATCAGAGTAAGCCGCGACCGGCCGCTGCGTAAGGGGCATCGGGTTGTCTGTTTCCCCGCATGTTCCACGCAGAGCGACGTTACGCACGCGTAGGGGCCCGCCGCACTTTCGTACGGCGAGCCCCTTCATGCCCGGTTTGCGGACGCAATCCGCCGTTACCCGTGGTTACTTCTTGCCCTTGGCCGACCCCGCACCGTCATCGCTGGACAGGACGGCGATGAAGGCCTCCTGCGGAACCTCCACGGAACCCACCATCTTCATCCGCTTCTTGCCTTCCTTCTGCTTCTCCAGCAGCTTCCGCTTACGGGAGATGTCACCGCCGTAGCACTTGGCGAGGACGTCCTTGCGGATGGCGCGGATGGTCTCGCGGGCGATCACCCGGGAGCCGATGGCGGCCTGGATGGGCACCTCGAAGGCCTGCCGGGGGATCAGCTCGCGCAGCTTGGCCACCAGTCGCACGCCGTACGCGTACGCCGCGTCCTTGTGGGTGATCGCGGAGAAGGCGTCCACCTTGTCGCCGTGCAGCAGGATGTCGACCTTGACCAGACTGGACGTCTGCTCGCCGGTGGGCTCGTAGTCGAGGGAGGCGTAGCCGCGCGTCTTGGACTTCAACTGGTCGAAGAAGTCGAAGACGATCTCCGCGAGCGGCAGGGTGTAGCGGATCTCGACGCGGTCCTCGGAGAGGTAGTCCATGCCGAGCAGGGTGCCGCGCCGGGTCTGGCACAGCTCCATGATCGCGCCGATGAACTCGGTGGGCGCCAGGATGGTGGCGCGCACGACCGGCTCGTACACCTCGTTGATCTTGCCTTCGGGGAACTCACTCGGGTTGGTGACGGTGTGCTCGCTGCCGTCCTCCATGACCACGCGGTAGACCACGTTGGGGGCGGTGGCGATCAGGTCCAGGCCGAACTCGCGCTCCAGCCGCTCCCGGATCACGTCCAGGTGCAGCAGGCCGAGGAAGCCGACGCGGAAGCCGAAGCCGAGGGCCGCGGAGGTCTCCGGCTCGTAGACCAGCGCGGCGTCGTTGAGCTGGAGCTTGTCCAGGGCCTCGCGCAGCTCGGGGTAGTCGGAGCCGTCCAGCGGATACAGACCGGAGAAGACCATCGGCTTCGGGTCCTTGTAGCCGCCGAGGGCTTCCGTCGCCCCCTTCTGCTGGCTGGTGACGGTGTCACCGACCTTGGACTGGCGGACGTCCTTCACACCGGTGATGAGGTAGCCCACCTCGCCGACGCCCAGGCCGTCGGCCGGCAGCATCTCGGGCGAGCTGACGCCGATCTCCAGCAGCTCGTGGGTGGCGCCGGTGGACATCATCCTGATCCGCTCACGCTTGTTGAGCTGACCGTCGATGACACGCACGTACGTCACGACACCGCGGTAGGAGTCGTAGACCGAGTCGAAGATCATCGCGCGGGCGGGGGCGTCGGCGACGCCGACCGGGGCCGGGATCTCCTTGACGACCTTGTCCAGCAGCGCGTCCACGCCGAGGCCGGTCTTGGCGGAGACCTTCAGCACGTCGGACGGGTCGCAGCCGACCAGGTTCGCCAGCTCCTCGGCGAACTTCTCCGGCTGGGCGGCCGGCAGGTCGATCTTGTTCAGCACGGGGATGATCGTGAGGTCGTTCTCCATCGCCAGGTAGAGGTTGGCGAGGGTCTGCGCCTCGATGCCCTGGGCGGCGTCGACGAGGAGGACGGTCCCCTCGCAGGCGGCCAGCGACCGCGAGACCTCGTAGGTGAAGTCGACGTGCCCCGGGGTGTCGATCATGTTGAGGATGTGGGTCGTGCCCTGATCGGGGCCCTCGGTGGGGGCCCAGGGCAGACGCACCGCCTGGGACTTGATCGTGATGCCGCGCTCGCGCTCGATGTCCATCCGGTCGAGGTACTGAGCACGCATCTGCCGCTGCTCGACCACACCGGTCAGCTGGAGCATCCGGTCGGCGAGCGTGGACTTGCCGTGGTCGATGTGCGCGATGATGCAGAAATTGCGGATCAGCGCCGGGGCGGTACGGCTCGGCTCGGGCACATGCTTAGGGGTCGCGGGCACGCAGGGTCCTGTCTCTTGAGGCGCCTTATGCCTCGGGTCGGATCGATACGTAGTCTCCATGGTCCCACGGAGAGCGACCGGGGACCGTTTTGGGCTGCCGGCAGAGCCGCTGGTACTGTAGATGGCTGTGCCTCATGCCCTCTCAGCGCGAGGCACGTCCGAGAAATTTTGGATCACCGGTACGGGACCCGAGCGGCCCCGCACCAGAACCTGAAAAGGCTCCTTCGTGGCGAACATCAAGTCCCAGATCAAGCGGATCAAGACCAACGAGAAGGCGCGGCTGCGCAACAAGGCCGTCAAGTCCTCCCTGAAGACCGCGATCCGCAAGGCCCGTGAGGCCGTTCTCGCGGGTGACGTCGAGAAGGCCACCGTGGCGGCGCGCGAGGCTTCGCGCAAGCTCGACAAGGCCGTCTCCAAGGGCGTCATCCACAAGAACCAGGCCGCCAACAAGAAGTCGGCGCTCGCTTCCAAGGTCGCGGGCCTCAAGGGCTGAGCTTTCCCCCTGGTCTGACCGCCGGAGGGATCCAGAGCGGGCCCTCTCTCATCCGCTCCCGTCCGGCGCCCACGGATTCGCACGCGGCCTGCGTTCGCCACGCGGGTGCGAATCCAGCAGCTTCAGTCGCAGACCCCGGTATCTCTCCCTTCCCCAGGGCGGATGCCGGGGTTTTCGGTGTCCGGGTGCGGCCTAACCGCGCCCGCGCGACCGAGCGGCCCGAGCGATGGTCACGACCGCCTTCTCCAGCGCGTACTCCGGATCGTCGCCCCCGCCCTTCACCCCGGCGTCCGCCTCGGCGACAGCACGGAGCGCCACCGCGACACCGTCCGGCGTCCACCCGCGCATCTGCTGCCGCACCCGGTCGATCTTCCACGGCGGCATGCCCAGCTCACGGGCCAGGTCGGCCGGCCGCCCGCCCCGCGCGGACGACAGCTTCCCGATGGCCCGCACACCCTGGGCGAGCGCGCTGGTGATCATCACCGGCGCCACCCCCGTGGCCAGCGACCAGCGCAGCGCCTCCAGCGCCTCCGCCGTACGCCCCTCCACGGCCCGGTCGGCGACCGTGAAGCTGGAGGCCTCGGCCCGGCCGGTGTAGTACCGCCCGACGACCGCCTCGTCGATCGTCCCCTCCACATCGGCGACCAACTGCGACACCGCCGAGGCCAGCTCGCGCAGGTCGCTGCCGATGGCGTCGCAGAGCGTCTGGCACGCCTCGGGCGTCGCCGAGCGCCCCGCAGCGCGGAACTCCTGCCGTACGAAGGCCAGCCGGTCCGCCGGCTTGGTCATCTTGGGGCAGGCCACCTCCCGCGCCCCCGCCTTGCGCGCGGCGTCCAGCAGGCCCTTGCCCTTGGCCCCGCCTGCGTGCAGCAGCACGAGGGTGATCTCCTCGGCGGGCGAACCGAGATACACCTTGACGTCCTTGACCGTGTCGGCCGAAAGGTCCTGTGCGTTGCGTACGACCACGACTTTGCGCTCGGCGAAGAGCGAGGGACTGGTCAGCTCGGCGAGCGTGCCGGGCTGCAACTGGTCCGGGGTGAGGTCGCGTACGTCCGTGTCGGCGTCGGCGGCCCTGGCGGCGGCCACCACCTCCTGCACGGCACGGTCGAGCAGGAGGTCCTCCTGGCCCACGGCAAGCGTCACCGGGGCGAGAGGGTCGTCATTCGCAGTCTTCCTGGCCATCGCCTACAGCATCCCACGCGGCACTGACAACGAGTCCGCCCGCGCACCCTGAGCGGTCCCTGAACCGACCCGGAGCCCGCCTCGGGGAGCCAGGCTCGTGAGTGAATCAGGGTTCTTCGCGCCAGCCGTCCCACTCCCCGGCGAACGCGTCCAGTTCGGCGGGGTCCAGCCGGCCGCCCTCGTCGCGCAGGACCAGCAGCCACTGCGCGTCCTCGGCGTCGTCCTCGCCGGCCAGCGCATCCCGGACCAGTTGGGGCTCCTCGGCCAGGCCGAACCGCTCCCGGAGCGCCTCGGCCGCCTCCTCGGCGGCATCCCGGTCGGGCAGTACCAGCACATGTCTCACATCGCTCACGTGCCCATTCTCCGGCAACCGGCGAGCCACGAACCGCCAGACCGGCCCTTGACCACGCCCCGGTCAGCCCTTGGCCACAAGCTGTACGTCGAGGTCGACCCGGACGCTGGATCCGACCACCGCGATGCCCCGCGCCAGCATGGACTGCCAGTTGACCGTGAAGTCGTCCCGGTGCAGCTCGGTGGTGGCCCGGCAGGCGGCCCGCACCTCGCCCTCCATGCCGTTGCCGAGGCCGAGGTACTCGGTGTCGAGCGTGACCGTGCGTGTCACCCCGTGCAGCGACAGCGCGCCGGTGACCGCCCACCGGCTGCCGCCCTTGTGCACGAACCGTTCGCTGTAGAACTCCAGGGTCGGGAACCGCTGTACGTCGAGGAAGTCCGCCGACCGCAGATGGTCGTCCCGCATCCGCACCCCCGTGTCGATGGAGGCGGCGTCGATCACGACGTGCATCGCCGACCGCTCCACCCGCTCGCCGATCCGCACCGCCCCGGCGAAGGAGGTGAACTGCCCGTGGATCCGGGCCAGTGCGATGTGCCGCGCGGTGAAGCCGATCGAGGAGTGCATGGGCTCGATCTCCCAGTCGCCCGGCGCGGGCGGCTCCGGCGGATGGGACACCTGGAGGGTCACGTCGCCCAGCGAGGCGAGGGAGTTCTCGCCGACCAGCGCGGTGGCCCGGTAGGGGGTGTAGCCCTCGGCCGACAGCGCCAGCCGGTACTCCCCCGCCGGCACCGTCGCCATGAACGTCCCGTAGGGGTCCGTGCCGCCGCACACGACCTTGCGGCCCATGGTGTCGCTGACCGTGAACTCGGCGCCCGTGACCGGCTCGTGGACCGGATCGACCACCCGGCAGCTGAGCACCCCGGCACCCGGCGGTGTCCGCACCGCCACCAGGGGACTCGTCCGTTCCTTCTGGTCCGTCCGGTTACCCAGCCAGCGGCCGAACATCTACGACACCCCTGTACGCCTCGACATCACCTGCTGTCGAAGACCCATTCGATCACTGATGCGGCTTTCGGGGCAACACGGGACCACATAACGGGACTCCGGCGCATGCGCCGGAACTGATCCCGATTAGGGGTTCAGGTTCCGGTTTCGCACAGCCGGCACACAGCTCAGCTCGATCCCGAACCACTCCCGGTACGCTGCCAGCACCTCCTCGTCCGTCCCCAACTCCCTTGTCTCGCGCGTACCGTCCACGTCCGTCGTGGTCAGCGTCCGCCCGCCGAGCGTGATCCGCCCTCCGTCGTCGGCGACCCGTGAGCAGACCAGCGATCCGGTGAAGTGCGACAGCGGCGAGGTGCTGTGCCACCAGGCACCGGCCCTGAAGTCCGCGAGCACCCGGGGCCGCGTCTCCAGCCGGTACTGCCGCACCCCGTCCCGTACGACGTCCAGGTCCGGCTCCCCGGACCCCGCCGGGCCGTCGCCGCGCACCCCTGCCGCGTCCGGTGCCGACTGCGCGATGCGGAACACCCCGGCCAGGTCGGCCTGCTCCCCGCGCTCGGCGAACCGCAGCGGGTAGTGGCTGTTCGCCCCGAACCCGACGTCGGCGAGCCGGCTGTCCCCCTCCGCCGTCCGCACCCGCAGCGCCAGATGGTCGTACGGGACACCGAGCCGCCCCTCGTCCCCGTACACCCGCGCCGCGAGCAGCTCGACCTCGTAGCCGAGGGCGGTGAGCAGCGCGCCGAAGGCGCCGTTCAGTTCGTAGCAGAAGCCGCCCCGGTGCGCCCCGACCACCTTGTCCAGCAGCCGTTCCTCCTCCAGCACGATCTCCTCGCCGAGGTGGATGGACAGATTCTCGAAGGGGACGGTCCGCAGATGACGCAGATGCAGCTCACGCAGCGCCTCAACGGTGGGCCGGCGCGGGCGCCCGGCCCCGATCCGGCGGAGATAGGCGTCGACCTGGTGTGAGTTCATGCGCTCAGTCTCTCGCCACCCGCACCTCACCACCCGGCCCTCCCGTCCCGCCGACCGCGAGGGCGCCGTCCCGGTCGGTGCGCAGCACCAGCGCGCCGCCCGCCCGCAGCGCGGCCAGGGTCGCCGGTGCCGGGTGGCCGTACGGATTGCCGGCCCCGGCGGAGATCAGGGCGACCCGGGGCGCCGCGAGCCGGATCAGGTCCGGGTCCTGGTAGGCCGAGCCGTGATGGGCCACCTTGAGCACGTCCACGCGGGCCAGCTCCGCAGCCCGTGGGGACCGCAACAGCGCCTGCTGGGCCGGGGGTTCGAGGTCGCCGAGCAGCAGCAGCCGCAGTCCGCCCGAGCGGACCAGCATCGCCACGCTGGCGTCGTTCGGCCCGTCCGGCACCGGCTCCGGGCCCGCGAGCGTGCCCGGCCGTCCGGGTCCCCCCGCGTCCGGCGGCGTGCCGCCACTCGGCGGGGGCCACAGCACCCGCCAGGCGAGCGGACCGGTGCTCCGCTCCTCCCCGGCCACGGCCCGCGTGAGCGGGATGTGCCGCCGTGCCGCCTCCTTTCTGACGAACTCGGCCTGGTCGGCGGGTTCTTCCAGGCCGGTCGTCTCGATCGCGGCCACCGCGCGGCCCCGCAGCACGCCGGTCAGTCCGGCGACGTGGTCCGCGTGGAAGTGGGTCAGGACGAGCAACGGGATGCGTGTGATGCCCAGCTGTCTCAGACAGCGGTCCACCGGCACCGGATCCGGTCCGGCGTCCACGACCACCCCGGCGCCGTCCCCCGCCGCCAGCACCGTCGCGTCCCCCTGTCCGACATCGCACATGGCGAACCGCCAGCCGGGCGGCGGCCAGCCCGTGAGCACCCGGGTCAGCGGTGCCGGCCGGACCACCGCCAGCAGGAGCAGCAGCGCGAGCAGCCCGCACCACCACGGGTGCCGTGACAACCGCCGCGCGGCCAGGACGACCGCCACGGTCACGGCCGCGAGTGCCAGTGCCCCCGGCCAGCTCCCCGGCCAGTCCACGCCCGCGCCGGGCAGCGCCGCCCCGGTCCGGGCGACCCCGGCGATCCATCCCGCGGGCCAACTCGCGCACCACGCCAGCGCCGTGGCCACCGGCATCACCACGGGTGCCGTCACCAGGGCCGCGAACCCCAGCACGGTCGCCGGTGCCACCGCCGCCTCGGCCAGCAGATTGCACGGCACCGCCACCAGGCTCACCCGGGCCGACAGCACCGCCACGACCGGCGCGCACACCGCCTGCGCGGCGGCGGCCGCCGCCAGCGCCTCGGCGAGCCTCGCCGGCACCCCGCGCCGGTGCAGCGCCTCGCCCCAGCCCGGTGCCAGCACGAGCAGCGCGCCGGTGGCCAGCACGGAGAGCAGGAAGCCGTAGCTCCGGGCCAGCCACGGGTCGTAGAGCACCAGCAGCAGGACGGCCGTGGCCAGTGCCGGAACGAGGGATCTACGGCGTCCGGTGGCCAGCGCGACCAGCGCGAGCGTGCCGCAGGCGGCGGCGCGCAGCACACTGGGGTCGGGCCTGCACACGATCACGAAGCCCAGGGTGAGCGCCCCGGCGGCGAGCGCGGTCGCCCGCAGCGAGAGCCCCAGGCGCGGGGCCAGGCCACGGCGTTCGGCCCGCTGGGCCAGCCCCGGCGGCCCGATGAGCAGCGCGAGCAGCACGGTGAGGTTGCTGCCCGACACGGCGAGCGTGTGCGCCAGGTCGGTCTCCTTGAACGCCTCGTCCAGCTCCGGGGAGATCCGCGTGGTGTCCCCGACGACCAGTCCGGGCAGCAGTGCCCGCGCGTCCTCCGGCAGGCCGTCCGTCGCCTCCCGCAGCCCGGCTCTGAGCCGGCCCGCCAGCCGCTGCGGCCCGCTGGGCCCCGCGACGATCCGCGGCCCCGGCCGCCCGCGCACCCGCAGCACGGCCGCGGTCCGGTCGCCGTCCGTCAGCGGGGGCGCCAGCCGTCCGCCCAGCCGAAGCCGTGTGGACGGCAGCAACCCGAGCCAGGCGGCCCGCGCCTGCTGCGCCCGCCGGGCGGCGACCGCCGGTGGCGCCCCGGAAACCCCGCTCCCCGCCCCGCTCCCCTCTGCCGGACCCTTCGCCGCACCACTCCTGCTTCGGGCACTCCCCTCCGGTGCCGGGACGTCGGCATCGACGACCAGCAGCACCGGGCTCCGGGTCCGCACCCGGGTCCCGTCACTCCGCTCGACACTGCGCACCTCCGCGCGCGCAAGCACCGCCAGGGGTGCCGAGTGATCGCCGCGCACCTTCGGCCGGCTGAGCCAGGGGTCGCCGCTCACCTCGATCTCGGCGGTCACGGTCGCGAACCGCCGGGCCAGCTCGGGCACCGGCCCGCGCCGCGCCTCGGCCCCGTGCAACCCGGCGGAGACGGCGGCCACGGCCATACAGAGGAGCACAGCGGCGACCGAGGCGCGGGCCCACGCGAACCGCCTCGGCAGCAGCACACCGGCGGCCCCGCGGAACCACAGCAGCACGGCCCCGCCCACCAGGCAGACCCCTGCCGACGCGGCGGTCCAGCTTGCCGGTGTGTCCAGTGTCATGGCCGCCGTGGCCCAAGCCGCGAGTGCGGGCGGTACGAGGCGCAGATCCAGGAGCCCCGCCCGGTCCTCGCGCGAGGTCCCCCGTGCCTCGCGCGGCGCCTCCCGCCCTTCTGGTCCACGGCCCACGGCGGTCCCGGGCGGTCCGGTGCCGGTCGTACCGCTCATGGCCGCACCAGCTCGCGCAGGTCGCTGAAGCGGCGGTCGCCGATGCCGTTGACCTCGCGCAGTTCGTCCACTGAGCGGAAACCGCCGTGCTGGGTGCGGTAGTCGACGATGTGCCGGGCCAGCACCGGGCCGACGCCGGGCAGGGCGTCGAGCTGGTCCGCGGTGGCCGTGTTGAGGGAGACCGGGGCCGCGGGGGCCGCGCCCGCCGCCGTGGAGGTCGCTCCGCCCGCCGGACCGGGTGGCGCCGCCGCCCCGGCGGGCCCGCCGACGACGACCTGTTCGCCGTCGACCAGGAAGCGGGCCCGGTTGAGCCCCTCGACGCTCACGCCCGGACGGACCCCGCCGGCCGCCCGCAGCGCGTCGGCCACCCGGGAGCCGGCCGGCAGCCGCCGGATCCCCGGCTCCCGCACCTTGCCGCTGACGTCCACGACGATCTCCCCGGCCGGCGCCCCCGAGGGACCCGCACCCACCCCCGCACTCGCCCCGCCACCCCCACCGGCCTGCGCGCCCTGCCCCTGCCCCGTCTTGCCGTACGGCGCCTCCGCACGCACCGCCTGAGGGGCTTTCAGGGTCTCGGGCCGCCCGGCCCAGAAGTGCAGGACGGCGAACACGGCGGCGGCCGCGAGCAGCACGGTGAGCGCGACGACACCCCGCCGCTCCACCCCGCACCGCGTCTGCAACCACACCGGCATCCGCTCCCGCACCGCCAGTCCCACCCGCTCCCGCACACCGGGACCGGCTGGGCCGGCTGGCGGCAGCGGCTTCAACGGGCGTGTGGAATCGGCTGGTTCAGGGTCGAGCGTCGCAGCGGCCGGCGTCCGCTCTTGCCCCTGCTCCTGCCCCTCGCCTTGCGGCGGCCCGTTGCCCAACTCCAGTCGCCGCACCGCTCGTTCGCCGAAGAGGAGTTCCGCTCGGCGGCGCAGTTCGTCCCCCGGCGCCGGCGGGCGGCGGCCGGTTCGACGGTGATACCGGACCCGCCCGTCCGACGCGGGCCCGCGGCCGGGTCCACTGCTCGCAGCGGTGATGCGTGTGCGTGATCGAAGTGCCATGCGACGAGGATGGAACATCCCCTCGATTCGCGATGATCTTGGTCAATTCCCGGGTATTACCGCCCGGTTGTGGAAAACGCGGCCACCCGCACGAGTGAGACGGGAGACCCGCGCACCCGGGTCAGCGGGGCGAGACCACCGCTCCCAGCAGCCCCGGCCCGGTGTGCGCCCCGATCACCGCTCCCACCTCGCTGACATGCAGGTCGGCCAGGCCCGGCACCCGTGCCCGGAGCCGGTCGGCGAGGGCGGCGGCGCGCTCCGGGGCGGCGAGGTGATGGACGGCGATGTCGACGTCGGCGTCTCCTGCCCGCTCGGCGGTCAGCTCTTCCAGGCGCGCGATGGCCCTGGACGCCGTACGGACCTTCTCCAGCAGCTCGATACGCCCACTGTCCAGCTGGAGCAGGGGTTTGACGGCGAGCGCGGAGCCGAGGAGGGCCTGGGCGGCTCCGATGCGGCCGCCGCGGCGCAGATAGTCGAGGGTGTCGACGTAGAAGTAGGCGGACGTGCCCGCGGCGCGTTTCTCCGCGGCCGTGACGGCCTCGTCCACCGTGCCGCCGGCCTCCGCGGTCTCGGCCGCGGAGAGCGCACAGAAGCCGAGGGCCATGGCGACCATGCCGGTGTCCACCACCCGCACCGGCACCGGCGCTTCCCGCGCCGCGAGAACCGCCGCGTCGTAGGTACCGGACAGTTCGGCGGACAGGTGCAGCGAGACGATGCCGTCGGCGCCGGACTGCGCCACCCTGCGGTAGGTCTCCGCGAAGACTTCGGGGCTCGGCCGGGACGTCGTGACCGGGCGGCGCTTCTGCAGCGCCTGGGCGAGCGAGCGGGTCGAGATCTCCGTGCCCTCTTCGAGCGCCTCGTCGCCGAGGACCACGGTCAGAGGTACCGCGGTGATGCCGTGACGCTCCATCGTCCGGGGCGGCAGGTAGGCCGTTGAATCGGTGACGATCGCGACATGGCGGGACATGAGCTGGAGGTTACCTGCCGTAGCGCGCACGCGGCAGCCCGGCCCCCGTCGACGGGAACGCGGCGCTCCGCTCAGGCCGTGCTCTCCGGGCGCGGCTTCTTCTGCCAAGGGTAGGCGGGGCGGGGTGCCGGCGGGGTGATCTCCTGCGGAGCCGGCGGGTCCGCGGCGGGACGGGAGCCCGGGGCCCAGGACTGGGTGTGCTGCGCCGCCGGGTCCCCGGCGTCGGAGGCGTCAGGCCACGGCGGGGGCGGCTGGGCCGGCCCGGCCGGCGTCCAGTGGCGCAGGGCGTCCGCTTCGAGGTCGATCTGGTCGCTGAGGGCACCGAGATCGTCGTCGGAGAAGCGGTGGGCGCGGTCGCGCACGGCCCAGCGCAGGGAGTCCGCGGACTTGGTGATGCGCTCGGTACGGCCGCGGAGCTCGGCCAGCCGCTCTTTGACCTCGGCCCGGTCGGGCTCGGTCTCCAGGCGCCTGAGGTCGGCGTCGAGCTGATGTCCATGGGCGCTGAGCCGCTCGAAGAGGGCGAGGGACTCCCTCAGGGACTCGTCCTCGGCGGAGCCCGTGCGCAGCGCGTCCCGGGTGGCACGCATCGACGTGCGCAGCGCCAGCCTCAGCTGCGCGATCTCGGCGGTGGGGCCGACCTGGACGAAGGACTTCGCGCGCAGGGTGTGGTCCTCGACCGTGCGCCGGGCCTGCTCGATGGTGCGGTCCACGCCGCGCTTGGCGGCGCCGATCGCCTTCACCGTGGCGTACACACCCAGGCCGACGAACAGCAGGAAGAGTAGGGCGAAGACGGCGATCACTGCTTCCACGACGCTCCTCCTCCGGCCGGCGCGGCACTCGCCGCCGCGCTCTCCACGGTAAACGCCGCGGGCGGGCCCGGAGTTCCGGAAGAACCCCGAACCTGCCCCGAGTCTGCCCGTAGGGGTCGGCCCTCAGACCTCAGCCGCAGGCCGCCGGCCGTCACCGCCCCGCAGCCGTCAGACGTCAGCCGTCAGCCGTCAGCCGTCAGCCGTCAGCCGTCAGCCCGTGACGATGTTCACCAGCTTCGGTGCGCGCACGATCACCTTGCGGACGGTCGCGCCGTCCAGTGCCCGGACGACGGCCTCGTCGGCCAGCGCGACCTTCTCCAGCTCGTCCTCGGAGATCGCCGGTGCCACCTCCAGGCGGGCCTTGACCTTGCCCTTGATCTGCACGACGCAGGTCACGGTCTCGTCGACGACGTACTGCGGGTCCGCGACCGGGAAGTCCCGGTGGACGACCGAGTCGGTGTGGCCCAGCTTGCGCCACAGCTCCTCGGCGACGTGCGGGGCCAGCGGGGCCACCATCAGCACCAGCGACTCGGCGACCGGACGCGACACGGCGCCGCCGACCTTGGTCAGGTGGTTGTTCAGCTCGGTGACCTTGGCGATGGCGGTGTTGAAGCGCAGGCCCTCCAGGTCCTGGCCGACGCCGTCGATGGCCTTGTGCAGGGCACGCAGCGTGTCCTCGTCGGGGGCCGTGTCGACCACCGTGATCTCGCCGGTGTTCTCGTCGACGATGTTGCGCCACAGCCGCTGCAGCAGCCGGAACTGGCCGACCACCGCGCGCGTGTCCCACGGGCGGGAGACGTCCAGCGGGCCCATCGCCATCTCGTACAGGCGCAGGGTGTCGGCACCGTACTCGGCGGCGATCTCGTCCGGAGTCACCGCGTTCTTCAGGGACTTGCCCATCTTGCCCAGCAGGCGGGAGACCTTCTCGCCCTCGTGGTAGTAGGCGCCGTCGCGCTCCTCCACCTCGGCGGCGGGCACCGCGATGCCGCGGCTGTCGCGGTAGACGTAGGCCTGGATCATGCCCTGGTTGAACAGCTTGTGGAACGGCTCCGCGGAGGAGACGTGGCCCAGGTCGTACAGGACCTTGGACCAGAAACGCGCGTACAGCAGGTGCAGCACGGCGTGCTCGGCGCCGCCGACGTACAGGTCGACACCGCCGTGCGGCTGGCCCGCGCGGGGGCCCATCCAGTACTGCTCGATCCCGGGGTCGACCAGCTTCTGGTCGTTGTGCGGGTCCAGGTAGCGGAACTCGTACCAGCAGGAGCCGGCCCAGTTGGGCATGGTGTTGGTCTCGCGGCGGTACTTCTTCGGCCCGTCGCCCAGGTCCAGGGTGACGTTGACCCATTCCTCGTTGCGCGACAGCGGCGTCTCGGGCTGGGTGTCGGCGTCGTCCGGGTCGAAGGTGCGCGGGCTGTAGTCCTCGACCTCGGGCAGCTCCAGCGGCAGCATCGACTCGGGCAGCGCGTGGGCGGTGCCGTCCTCGTCGTAGACGATCGGGAAGGGCTCGCCCCAGTAGCGCTGGCGGCTGAACAGCCAGTCGCGCAGGCGGAAGTTGACGGTTCCCTCGCCGATGCCCCGCTCCGCCATCCACGCGGTGATGCGGGCCTTGGCCTCGGCGACGCCCAGGCCGTCCAGGGAGATGTCGTCGTTCGAGGAGTTGATGATCTTCGCGTCGTACGACCCGAAGGCGTTCTCCCAGGTCGCGGTGTCGGTGCCGCGGCCGTCGGTGGGCTCCACGATGCAGTGGATCGGCAGCTCGAAGGCGCGCGCGAACTCGAAGTCGCGCTGGTCGCCCGCGGGGACGGCCATGATCGCGCCGGTGCCGTAGCCCATCAGGACGTAGTCGGCGACGAAGACCGGGACCTGCTCGCCGTTGACGGGGTTGGTCGCGTACGCGCCGATGAAGACGCCGGTCTTGTCCTTGGCCTCGGCCTGGCGCTCGACGTCGGACTTCGAGGCGGCCTGCGCGCGGTAGGCGGCGACGGCCTCGGCCGGGGTGGCGTGGCCGCCGGTCCACACCGCGTGCGTGCCCTCGGGCCAGGCGGCCGGGGTGAACTTCTCGACCAGGGGGTGCTCGGGCGCCAGCACCATGTAGGTCGCGCCGAACAGGGTGTCGGGGCGGGTGGTGAAGACGGTGATCTTCTCGCCGTCGATCGGGAAGTCGACGCGGGCGCCCTCGCTGCGGCCGATCCAGTTGCGCTGCTGCAGCTTGATGGCCTCGGGCCAGTCCAGCTCCTCCAGGTCCTCCAGCAGCCGGTCGGCGTAGGCGGTGATGCGCATGTTCCACTGGCGCAGCTTGGCCTTGAAGACCGGGTAGTTGCCGCGCTCGGAGCGGCCGTCGGCGGTGACCTCTTCGTTGGCCAGCACGGTGCCCAGGCCCGGGCACCAGTTCACGGGCGCGTCGGAGGCGTAGGCCAGGCGGTACTCGCCCAGGACGTCGGCGCGCTCGCCGGCGCTCAGCTCGCTCCACGCGCGCGTGGAGCCCGGGATCGCACGCTCACCGGACTCGAACTGCGCGATCAGCTCGGCGATCGGGCGGGCCTTCCTCGCCTCCTCGTCGTACCAGGAGTTGAAGATCTGCAGGAAGATCCACTGGGTCCACTTGTAGTAGTCCGGGTCGATCGTGGCGAACGAGCGGCGCTTGTCGTGGCCCAGGCCCAGCCGGCGCAGCTGGGACTTCATGTTCTCGATGTTGGCCTCGGTGGAGACACGCGGGTGCGTGCCGGTCTGCACGGCGTACTGCTCGGCGGGCAGGCCGAAGGCGTCGAAGCCCAGGGTGTGCAGGACGTTGTGGCCGGTCATGCGCTGGAACCGGGCGTAGACGTCGGTGGCGATGTAGCCCAGCGGGTGGCCGACGTGCAGACCCGCACCGGAGGGGTACGGGAACATGTCCATGATGAACTTCTTGGGCCGGGCGACGATCTCGGGGTCGCCCCCCAGGTCGCCCTTGGGGTTCGGGGCCGCGTAGGTGCCGTCGGCGTCCCAGAAGTCCTGCCAGCGTGCCTCGATGTCGGCCGCCATGGCGGCCGTGTAGCGGTGCGGCGCGACCTCCGCCGACGGGGCGGCGGCGGCAGCGGGGTTCGTCTCGCTCATGATCCTCAAAGCTCCATCGATCGTCTCTGCCTGCGGCTGTTCAAAGAAACGAAAAATCCCCTCACACAGGAGGGGACGCCGCGCCGATGCCGACCTCACGGGTTCGACCGGGGTCGGTGCTGATCAGCGCGGCCCGCTAAGCAGAAGGCGTACGGCACGCATGGCGTTAGGGTACCGCAGGCCCCGAGCGGGCCGCGACGGCCTTGAGCAAGCGGGGACGCGCGTCCGTATCCCTGGTGGACATGCCAGGAGCCCGCCGTAACTGAACCAAGGTCAAGAAATACATCGCGTACTGTCCCCCCAGGGACGCCGTCCAGTCATATTGCCCGTTGATAACAACGCAATAACTGAAACCCCGTACCGATCGGTATGGCGCCGCTTAGAGTTCGGCAGCGGGACCGCTTTCCCGAAACTGCTCGGAGTTGCCCCCATGAACCCTCGTCGTAGTACCAGCTCACTCCCCAAACCGGGCCGCTCGGCCTATGGGGTGGCGACCGCTGTCGCCCTGCTGCTGATACCCGTGATCGTGCTGGTCGGAGGCGGCCCGCTCCGCGACTTCCTGAACTTCGGCGCGGGCGTGCTGTCGCTGGTCTCGCTCAGCTGCTCGGTGATCTGGGGCCTGTTCGCCCAGGACCGGATCTTCCTGAACATCCGGCAGCGGATCGTCGGCCAGGCGGTCCATCGCACGCTGGGGATCGCCTCGATCGCGTTCCTTCTGCTGCACGTCGTCACGAAGATCGCGCTCGGTCACACCCAGGTGATCGGCGCGATCATTCCGTTCTCGCTCGGCGTCACCGGAATCGGCGGCCTGATCGGCCTCGGCTCGACGGCGGGCCTTTTGATGATCTTCGTGGGCGTCACCGGCGCCCTCCGCAGCAATTTCGCCGCCCCCGCCCCGGTGGCCGCCCGCTGGCGCGCGATGCACATGCTGGCCTACCCGGCCTGGTGCGCGGCGCTGATCCACGGCCTGTACGCGGGCCGCGCGGCCAAGCCGTTCTTCGTGATCTCCTACGGCCTGTCGCTGCTCGGCGTGATGGCCGCCCTGGCCCTGCGCTCCGCTCCGCGCCCGGTCAAGCGCAGGGTCGCCGACCGGCTGGTGGCGCTGTTCGGCAGCTCGGAGCGGCCGGGGCTCGACGAGCTCGAAGCGAGCCGCTCCCGGGTCGCCGAGGCGGGCCTCGCGGGCTTCGGAAGCGCCCGCGAGCCCGAGGCGACGGCGGCCCCCTCGGCACCGCTGTACCAGACCCCCGCGGCGCCCTCCGGGCAGCCGGCGCCGGGCTTCGCGGCCGCGTACCGCGCGGTGTCCCCGCGCGGTGGCGCCCAGCAGCCGTTCGCGGCCGGCCAGACCGCGCGCATGGACCTGCCCCCGGACCTCCGGGCCACGGAGGCCATCCCGCGCGTGGACGGCCCCTCCAGCACCTCGGGCAGCTGGCCGATCCCCTCCCCGCCGCCGGTCGGCGAGGCCCCGCCGTCCGTGTACGACCCGCTCCAGGACACCGGTTTCAACATCCCGGTCTACGACAATCCGGGCACGTCCGGATACGGCGGAAGTGAGATGTACGACACCGGTGAGACAAACGGCCGGTATGGCACGTACAACGCCAGTGACACGTACGACAACGGTCCGTCGACCGGACCGCTGCCAGGTTCGTCCTTCGACGCACCGGGTTCGGGCGAATCCTGGAACACCCCGTCCGGAGGCTTTTAAGTGAACGAGGCCCTGCCCGACGTCCCCGAGGTCCGCGTCGTCGGCCTTCCGCAGCTCACGTCGGGCTTCGACCTTGTGGAACGACTCGACCTGCCCATGCATCTGAAGGTGCACGGGCCGCTCGATCCCCTGGGCGGCGAACAGCTCGCGCAGCTCGCCGAGAACATCAACCTCAAGGGCCGCGGCGGCGCCGGCTTCCCCTTCCACAGGAAGCTGCGCTCGGTCGCCGAGTCGGCGATCAAGCGCGGGGTGCGCCCGGTCGTCGTGGTCAACGGCAGCGAGGACGAGCCGGCCTGCCGCAAGGACACGGTGCTGATCAACCGTGCCCCGCACCTGATCCTCGACGGCGCGCTGCTGTGCGCGGAGGCGCTCGGCGCGCGCACGCTCGTGATCGGCGTCACGCGCGAGTCGACCCAGCGCTCCATGGAGGCCGCGCTCGCCGAACGCGGCCTGAGCAACAGCCGCAGATCGGCGCTGCGCGCGTGGGTGCAGCGCAACCCCGTGCGCATGGTCACCGGCGCCGCCGCGTCGCTGATCCGCTCGGTCGACGGCGGCCCGGCGATCCCGCCCGGCCGCAAGATCAGCGCCTCGCAGAGCGGTGTCGGCGGGGCGCCCACACTGCTGTCGAACGCCGAGACGTTCGCGCAGCTGGCCATCGCCGCCCGCATCGGCCCGGAGCGCTACGGCAACACCGGCCTGTACGACGAGCCGGGCACGGTCATGCTCACCGTGTCCGGCGCGGTGGCCCGCCCGATGGTCCTGGAGGTCCCCACGGGCGTGCCGCTGCGCTACGTGCTCCAGCTGGCGGGCGCCCCGCCGGTGCCGCAGGGCGTGCTGACCGGCGGCTACCACGGCAAGTGGATCGACGCCGCGACCGTCAACGAGGCGATCGTCTCGCGCAACTCCCTGGACGCGGTGGGCGGTTCGCTGGGCGCGGGCGCGATCCTGCCGATCAGCCAGGACACCTGCCCGCTGGGCGAGTCGCTGCGGGTGGCGCAGTGGCTGGCCGAGGAGAGCGCCGGCCAGTGCGGCCCCTGCTACCTCGGACTGCCCGCGGCCGCGCGCGGGATGGAGGACATCCTGAACGGCGGCGGACCGGCCGCCCTGGAGGCGCTCAAGCAGGTCGCGAAGAACGTCAAGCGCCGCGGGGCGTGTTCGCACCCGGACGGCTCCGCGATGTTCCTGGAGTCGACCATCAAGGCGTTCACCGACGACCTGGCCGCCCATGTCCTCGGCAACGGCTGCGGACGGCCCGTGGAGGGCGTTCTGCCGCTCTTCGAGGGGGGCAGGGCCCCTACGGGCATCCCGGGCGGCGGAGAGCCCGAGGAGACCGGCGCCAGCCGTCAGAAGATCTACGTCGACTGGACGCTGTGCCGGGGCCACGGGCTGTGCGCCGACATCCTGCCCGAGGTGTTCGAGCTGGGCGCCGACGGGTTCCCGACCGTCGCCCAGGCGCAGGTGCCGCGCTACGCCGAGGCCAAGGCGCTGCGCGCGGTGCGCCGCTGCCCGGCGCTCGCCCTGCGCCTGGAGGAGGACACGCGCGGACAGACGCCGTCGCGCAACCTGCCCGTCCTCTCACAGGGCCGCGGCCGACGGGCCCTGGGCCGCTGAGCGGAGCGGCCAACACGTCGAAGGCGGACCATCCTCGGGATGATCCGCCTTCGACTTCTGTGGAGCTAAGGAGAATTGAACTCCTGACCTCCTGCATGCCATGCAGGCGCTCTACCAACTGAGCTATAGCCCCTTGTTTTGTTGTTTCGCCCGGTTCCCCCGGCGACGTCGTAAACATTACAGGGCCGTGGGCGGAGCGCAAAATCGGATTCAGGGCCGCACCAATGTGTGCACGTATGTCCGCTTTCGCACGGGATCTGTCAGGCCGTCACGAAGGAGTAGAAGCGCTTGAGCGTGCAGTGCTCTTCGAGGAGGCGGCCGTAGATCGGCTCGCCCTCCAGCTCCCGGTACGTCTCGATCGGGTCGCCCTTTATGATCAGCGCCCGGGCGCATTCCTCGCACCAGTACTGGTAGTCGGGGTTGATCGGCTCCATGTCACGGACGATCGGCGTACCGCTGCCGCACCAGTCGCACTTTCGCCTGTGTGCACCCATCGATCAGCTCCAGCTGTGGCCGCAGGCCGTGCACACGTAGGAGATTCCGCCGTTGTCGCCGAGGACTTGGGCCACATGCGCGGAACCGCAGGAAGGGCAGAACAGCCGGGTCGCCGTGCTCCGTATCAACGCCGCACCGAGGAGGTCGCCGCCCTCCCCAAGGATGCTCGCAGGCATCGCTACTCCCTCCCGTCGGGCCGCGCCCCCTTCCGGCCGTTTGATTCTGCCACGGGAACGCCACCGGAGGGGTATACGAGCACGGGACCCCGAGCGACTCAAAGGCCGCCGCCGACAAACAGAAGATCCCGCCCCCTCGGGGGACGGGATCTTCTCACCGATCTCTGACACTCGACAGAGTGTCGATCAGTGGAGCTAAGGAGAATTGAACTCCTGACCTCCTGCATGCCATGCAGGCGCTCTACCAACTGAGCTATAGCCCCTTACGTTCTTCCCGCTCGGCGGGGCGAACAAGAAGAACTCTAGCCTGTGACCTGCCGGAAAGTGAAATCCGGGGTTCGGAGCCCCGGCGGGTCGGCCGGCGGTCAGTCGTCGTCGCCGAGCACGGGCTCCGGGAGGGTGCCGGCGTTGTGCTCCAGCAGGCGCCAGCCGCGGGCGCCCTCGCCCAGCACGGACCAGCAGCAGTTGGACAGACCGCCGAGGCTCTCCCAGTCCCGGGCCGCCAGCCCGAGGAGCCGGCCGATGGTCGTGCGGATGGTGCCGCCGTGGCTGACGACGACGAGCGTGCCGTCCTCGGGCAGCTTCTCGGCGTGCCGCAGCACGACGGGGGCGGCCCGGTCGGCGACCTCGGTCTCCAGCTCACCGCCGCCGCGGCGGACCGGCTCGCCGCGCTTCCACGCGGCGTACTCCGCGCCGTGGCGGGCGATGATCTCCTCGTGCGTCAGCCCCTGCCACACGCCCGCGTACGTCTCGCGCAGACCCTCCTCGCGGACGATGTCGAGGCCGGTGAGGGCGCCCAGCTCGGCGGCCGTGTGCGCCGCCCGCTGGAGGTCGGAGGAGACGATCGCGTCCGGCCCCAGGGAGGCCAGCAGCCGGGCGGCGCGGCGGGCCTGGCCGATGCCGGTCTCGGTCAGCGCGACGTCCGTGCTGCCCTGGAAGCGGCGCTCGACGTTCCACGCGGTCTGGCCGTGCCGCCACAGGATGATGCGGCGGCCGCGGCCCTTGCGGTCGGTGACCTCGCCGGTGGCGCTCATCACCACTGCCCGCCCGGCCCCTGGTCGGCCTCGGCGGCCTGCTGCTTCGCGTGCTCCTCGGCCTTGCCGCGGGTGGCCTTGGCGTCGGCGGGCAGCTCCAGTTCGGGGCAGTCCTTCCACAGCCGCTCCAGGGCGTAGAAGACCCGCTCCTCGCTGTGCTGGACGTGGACGACGATGTCGACGTAGTCGAGCAGGATCCAGCGGGAGTCGCGGTCGCCCTCGCGGCGCACCGGCTTGGCGCCGAGTTCCTTCTGCAGGCGCTCCTCGATCTCGTCGACGATGGCCTTGACCTGGCGGTCGTTCGGCGCGGATGCCAGCAGGAAGGCGTCCGTGATCGACAGCACGTCGCTGACGTCGTAGGCGATGACGTCGTGGGCGAGCTTGTCGGCCGCCGCCTGGGCGGCGGTGTGGATGAGCTCAAGGGAACGGTCGGTGGCGGTCACTACATGGCTTTCCGTCGGCGGTCTTTTGCCCTCAAGGGTCTCACGGACCGCCCGGGGCACCCCACGTGATCAAAGGGTCGCGCAGGGTGCCCCGGGCGCCTCGGCCGGGACCGGGAGGCGGACGGTCAGGAGGCGGACGGTTTGTAGTCCTGGCCGAGTACGACCGAGACGTCGGCGCCCGAGGAGACCGTGCCCTTGGCCACGGAGCTGCTCGGCAGGCCGAGGGTCTTGGCGACCTCGGTGGCGTTCTGCCGGCCGGAGGCGCCCGCGTAGAGCACCTTCGAGACGGCCTGGGTGCCGGTGGGGCTGCCGCCGTCCAGGAACGTGAAGCCGCCGTTGAGGAGCACCACGCGGGCCTTCTCCGTGTCGTCCTTCACACCGGTGGCGTTCTGTACGGAGACCCGGACCGCGGAGCCGGCGGCGGGGCTCTTCGCGGTGCCGCCGAGGATGTCCTTCACCACGCTGTCGCTGGTCTTCGCGCTCAGGGTGCCGTCGGTCTGCACGGGCAGCATGGCGGTCTTGTAGTCGCCGCTCTTGGCGAGGTCGGAGAGCTTGGCGAGGAAGGTGCCGAGGTCGTTGTCGGTGAGCGGCGGGTCGAGGATCTGCGCCAGGGTCTGCACCGTGGTGATCGCCGCCGACGGGTCGGACGACAGCTTGCGCAGCGTGCCCTGCATGACCTGCCCGAACCGCTCCAGCTGGGCGTTCTCGTTCTCCCCGGAGGCGCGGTAGGTGGCGTAGGCGACGGCCATCTTGCCGCTGAGGGTCTGCTGGCTGCCTTTGTGGACGAGCGGCTCGGCGCCGGCCTTCTTCGCGCTCGGGTCGGGCACGTCGGCGTTGGTGTCGATGTCGATGTTGCCGACCAGGTCGACCAGGTTCTGCAGGTAGGGGGTGTCGAGGCGCCAGGTGGCCTGGATGTTGGTGCCGAGGACGGTGTCGAGCTGGTCGCGAGTACCGGAGGAGCCGTCGCCGTCCACCGACTTGGCGAGCGTCGTGGTGGCGCCCGAGTCGTCGCTCAGGGCGAGGTTGTTGGGCAGCAGCACGGTGCTGCCCTGCTTGGTGGTGGTGTTGTCGACCAGCAGCGCCGTGGACGTGCCGCCCTTGTCGGTGTTGTGCAGGTGGACGACGATCACGTCGCGCTTCTGGGCTCCGACGGGCGTGGCCGTGCCGGGCCCCGCGGCCGCGGAGGACAGGCCGGGCAGCTTTCCGGCGTACCAGAGGTAGCCGACACCGCCGACGGCGACCAGGGCGAGGACGACGACCAGGGCGACCAGCCGGCTGCGGGCGCGGCGCCTGGCCTCCTCGCGGCGCTCGGTGCGGTTCTCGGTGAAGTTCAGCCAGTCGATGACGTCCTCGGAGTCACCGTCCGGGTCCTCGACGAACGCGAACTGCTCGGTGCGGTAGTCCCGTTCGCCCCCGTCCCGGGTCTCCGCGGGCCGCTCCCCCGGCTCCCGCGGCCCCTGCGCCGGGCCGGGCTGGTGCGGGATGTGGGCGGTCTGTCCGGCGGCCCGGGACTGCTGCCCGCCGGCCGCGGCCTGCCCGTAGGGGTCGTGGCCGGGCATCTGCTGGGTGCCGGTCCCGTAGGGGTCGTACGGGTTCTGGGCGGCATAGGGGTCGTACGCCGGCTGCTGCCCCGAGTCGTAGGAGGGCACGGGCGGCTGCTGGCCGGTGGCGTAGGGGTCGTAGCCGTAGCCCTGTTGCTGGGCGTACGGGTCGTAGCCGGCCTGCTGGGTGTGCGGGGCCTGCTGTGCCGTGACCTGCTGGTAGACGGGCCGGCCGTACTCGTCGTAGCCGACGATCTCGTACGGGTCGGCGCCGTAGCCGCCATTGCCCGTGTCGTATCGGTCGTTCACCGGTGCCCCTCTCGGCTCACTCGCCGCGGTACAGCTCGCGCTTGGCGATGTAGCGCACGACTCCGTCCGGCACCATGTACCAGATGGGGTCGCCCTTCGCGACTCTCGCACGGCAGTCTGTGGAGGAGATGGCGAGCGCGGGAACCTCGACCAGCGAGGCGCCGCCCTCGGGAAGGCCGGGGTCGGTCAGGTGGTGGCCGGGCCGGGTGACGCCGACGAAGTGCGCGAGGGAGAACAGCTCCTCGCTGTCGTGCCAGGTCAGCAGCTGGGCGAGCGCGTCGGCACCGGTGATGAAGAACAGGTCGGTGTCGGGGTTGAGGGCCCTGAGGTCGCGCAGGGTGTCCACGGTGTAGGTGGGACCGCCGCGGTCGATGTCGATGCGGCTGACGGAGAACTGGGGGTTCTCGGCGGTCGCGATGACCGTCATCAGATAGCGGTCCTCGGCCGGGGAGACCTTGCGGTGGGACTTCTGCCACGGCTGGCCGGTGGGCACGAACACCACCTCGTCCAGCTGGAACTGCGCGGCGACCTCGCTGGCCGCCACCAGGTGTCCGTGGTGGATCGGGTCAAACGTTCCGCCCATGACGCCCAGGCGTCGCTTGCCCGTGTGCACGGGGCCGGTAGGCATGTCCTGCTCTCCCATGCGTGCAGACCCTACCGGCCCGGCCTCCGAGGTCCCGCCGGGGACGGGCGCCCGGCTCAGCGGTCGCGGTTGAAGCGCGTGGTGATCCACAGCAGGAGCAGCAAAATGACGAAGGCGCTGCCGCCGGTGATGGCCGGGTTGAGGCTGTTGTGGTGGCCGCCCTCGGCTTCGGCGAGGGTGACCATCTGGGCTGCGGCGCTGTGAAGGCTCATCTTCGGCAGACCTAACGCGTGTGGGCGGGATAAAGATGTCGGCTCATCGTATGCGGGCGGCCCGGCGACGATCACGCCGACTCCGCCGTTGGGCCGAGGCGGGGAACTTTCGCCACCGCTCAGTCGTCATTGCGCTTGTAGCCCCTGAGCAGGAACCAGGCGGTCAGCGCACAGCCCAGGACCATCACGACCAGAACGACGCGGAGCAGATTCCCTGCCCCGTGCTGCTGGGCGGCGCTGGTGGCGGCCTCGGTCAGCCACACGGCTGCGGGATGGTGATCCATCGGTGGACTCCTTCGGCTGTACTGCCCGTCCACCGTATCTCCGCCTAGGCTGGGCCCTGCCTCGGGGGCACAGTGGGCACTCAACGCACATGGGGGACGACATGTCCGACGACGGCCAGCAGACCGGGCACGAGCGCGTGCCGAGCAGGCAGCGCAGGCGCTTCCCGGGGATCTCCTCGCGCGCGTACGAGCATCCGGCCGACCGCTCGGCCCTGGTCGCACTGCGCAAGCTGAGCGGATTCGACACGGTCTTCAAGGCGCTCAGCGGGCTGCTGCCCGAGCGGAGCCTGAGGCTGCTGTTCCTGTCCGACTCGGTCCGCGTCTCCGAGCGGCAGTTCCAGCATCTGCACGACATGCTGCTGGACGCCTGTCACATCCTGGACCTGGAGAAGGTCCCGCCGATGTACGTCAACCAGGACCCGCAGCCGAACGCGATGTGCATCGGCCTGGACGAGCCGATCATCGTGGTCACGACGGGCCTCGTGGAGCTCCTCGACGAGGAGGAGATGCGCGCGGTCGTGGGCCACGAGGTGGGCCACGCCCTGTCCGGTCACGCGGTGTACCGCACGATCCTGCTCTTCCTGACCAACCTCGCGCTGAAGGTCGCCTGGATCCCGCTGGGCAACTTCGCGATCATGGCGATCATCACGGCCCTGCGGGAGTGGTTCCGCAAGTCGGAGCTGTCCGCGGACCGCGCGGGGCTGCTGGTGGGCCAGGACGCACAGGCCTCGATGCGCGGCCTGATGAAGATCGCGGGCGGCAACCACCTGCACGAGATGAACGTGGACGCCTTCCTGGAGCAGGCCGAGGAGTACGACGCCGCGGGCGATCTGCGCGACTCGGTGCTGAAGATCCTGAACGTGCTGCCCCGCTCGCACCCGTTCGCCGCCGTGCGGGCGGCCGAGCTGAAGAAGTGGTCCGAGTCCCGGGACTTCCAGCGGATCATGGACGGCCACTACGCCCGCCGCGACGAGGACAAGGACACCTCGGTCAGCGACTCCTTCCGCGAGTCGGCGGCCGCCTACGCGAGCGACGTCAAGGGCTCCAAGGACCCGCTGATGAAGCTGGTCTCGGACCTCGCGGGCGGCGCGGGCGACCTGGGCGGCCGGGTGCGACGCGGCTTCGACGGCTTCAAGAGCGGCCCGCCTACGGCGCAGGAGGAGCCGACGGACGAGGAGTAGCCAGGGTCCCGCACAGCGCCGCCGGGCTGTCCGTGGCGAACGGGTCGGTGCCCGCCGGGCCCCCGCTGCGGGCCGTCTGCCCGGCCAGCAGCGGCCTCAGGTACGCCGAGGAGTCCTCGGCGCAGGCGAGGGGGCCCGCCTGGACGTACGACGTGAGCAGCTGGACCTGGCGGGTGCGCAGGTCGTCCCGGCTGAAGCCGAAGGTCAGCTCGCGGCGGACGGTGAACAGGGAGACCCGCGCGCCGGCCGGGGCGCCGGCGGGCCGCAGTGCGTAGACCAGGGTGTGGTCGGCGGTGACCTCCAGCGTGTCCGCGTCGGTCTCGACGGCCTGGAGGTCGCCCCGGACCCGGATCCGGTCGTCGGCGAGCTGGGTGCGGGCGGGGTCGAAGCGGACCACCCAGCCGGTGGCGGCGTGCCGGCCGTCGGCCGCCGGGCGGGCGAAGCTCTGGTCGAACTGGTCGAGTTGGTCAGCGTCGAGCAGGGCCCGGGCGGGGGCGTTCTGGCGGCCGGTCAGCACCTCGGGGTAGAGCGCGGAGCGGACGATGTAGTCCTTGGCGCTGGTGAGCGCGGTCATCACCTGGCTGTCGGAGAAGTGGACGGTGCCGCGCGCGGCCGGCAGCGGGATCCCCTCGGCGCCGATGTCGAACTGGGCGGCGGGGCTGTGCGCGTACAGGCTCTCGGCGTCGGCCCCGCCGGGCACCTCGGCGGTCGGGGCGAGCGGGATCACCGTCGTGCGCAGGGGCTCGACGGGGCGCCGGGCCTGCGGGGAGCCGTAGGGATGACGCACGCTCATGTAGACCGCGGTGCCCAGGGCGACGGCGAACAGCACGACGAGGATCAGCAACTGCCGGGGCAGGCCGCGGTGCAGGGGCGGGCGACGGCGTACGGCCGGTGTGTGGTCGGCCATCCGCTCCTCGGCGGAGTACTCCTGGAGGCGGGCAGCGCGGACGAACGACTCGTCGAAGACGACGGATCGGTACTCGTCCTCGCCACCTGCGGGGCCGCCCTCGGGTGTCCCCTCCGGTGGGTCTCCTGGCCCGCCCATACTTTCAGGGTAGGTCTCAGGGGCCTCAGGTAAACGCCCTGGTACACGACAACTTCTGACAGGTTCTCACCAAGGGGCGGGTGAGTGCGCTCAAGGGGTGCGCGGGGTGGCCGAGGCGACCGGCTGGCCGGTGTCGGCGGAGACGGAGGGCGCGGCGGCACCGCCCTGTTCCACCCCGGTGGAGGCGGGGGCGGGTACCCGGTCGCGGGCGCCGGAGGAGCCGCCGCGGTAGACCGCGGCGAAGGCGAGGGCGACCATGCCTATGCCCATCACGACGGCGAGCACCCAGGCCACGGGCCGGTGCCAGCGAACCTGTCTGCCGTGGGCGCCGAAGGGGCCGTCGCCGTCGTCGAGGACGTAGAGGTCGTCCAGGTCGTCGTCGCGATCTTGGCCGAGATCGGTGCCCTCGGGGGCGTACTTGTCGTCGTAGCGCTCGCCGCGGGCGCGGGCTCGGCGGGCCTCCGCCTCGGAGGCCTCGGCTCTCGCCTGCGCGGCGGCCAGGAGGCGCTCCACGGCGGTCGGTTCATGGACCGTGGCCGCCTGCACGAAGGCCTCGTCGAAGACCACGGAGGCGAACTCTTCGTCCGACACCCCGTGGTCGTGGTCGTCGTCGGGCTCCCAGCCGTCAGGGAACGGCGTGCCCCCCACGTCCTCCGGCACACGTCCAGAGTAGACCTGAGGGGTCAATTTGGGCAGACGGTAGGGAAATTCGTCTGACAGGTGAGACGCCTTTCGGCCGCCCGCCAGGGTCCCGGACGTACGGCCGAACGGGTGATTCTCAGGGGCGTACGTGGCCGTCGCCGGTGACGATGTACTTCGTGCTGGTCAGCTCCGGCAGGCCCATCGGGCCCCGGGCGTGCAGCTTCTGGGTGGAGATGCCGATCTCGGCGCCGAAGCCGAACTGGCCGCCGTCGGTGAACCGGGTGGAGGCGTTCACGGCGACGGTGGTGGAGTCGACCAGCTGGGTGAAGCGGCGGGCGGCCTGCTGGGAGGTGGTGACGATCGCCTCGGTGTGCCCGGAGGTCCACAGCCGGATGTGCTCGACGGCCTTGTCGAGGGAGTCGACGACGGCGGCGGCGATGTCGTACGAGAGGTACTCGGTCTCCCAGTCCTCGGCCACGGCCTCGACGACGGTCGCCTTGGAGTCCTTGGCGTGGGCCAGCACGCGCTCGTCGGCGTGCACGGTGACGCCGGCCTCGGCGAGGGCGTCCAGGGCGCGCGGCAGGAACTCCGCGGCGATGTCCTGGTGGACCAGGAGGGTCTCGGCGGCGTTGCAGACGCTGACCCGCTGGGCCTTGGAGTTGATCAGGATGTCGACCGCCATGTCGATGTCGGCGGCCGCGTCGACGTAGACGTGGCAGTTGCCGGTGCCGGTCTCGATGACGGGGACGGTGGACTCGCTGACCACGGTCCGGATCAGGGAGGCGCCGCCGCGCGGGATGAGGACGTCCACCAGGCCGCGGGCGCGCATCAGCTCGCGCACGGACTCCCGGCTCTCGCCGGGCACCAGCTGTACGGCGTCGGCGGGCAGCCCGGCGCCGCCCACGGCGTCGCGCACCACCCGCACCAGCGCGGTGTTCGACTCGTACGCGGAGGCGGAGCCGCGCAGCAGGACGGCGTTGCCGGACTTGAGGCACAGGACGGCGGCGTCGACGGTGACGTTCGGGCGGGCCTCGTAGATGATGCCGACGACGCCGAGCGGGACGCGGACCTGGCGCAGGTCGATGCCGTTGGGGAGGGTGGAGCCGCGGACGACCTCGCCGACCGGGTCGGGCAGCTTCGCGACGTCGCGGACGTCGGAGGCGATGGCGCGGACCCGCGCGGGGGTGAGGGTGAGCCGGTCGACGACGGACTCGCTGGTGCCGTTCTCCCGGGCCCTGGCCACGTCCTCGGCGTTGGCCTCGACGATCTCGGCGGTCCGTACCTCCAGCGCGTCGGCGATGGCGAGCAGCGCGTCGTCCTTCACGGCGCGCGGCAGCGGCGCGAGGTCGGCGGCCGCGGCCTTGGCCCGGTAGGCGGCCTGGGTGACCGGGGACATCGAGTCGTACGGCGAGAGCGTGGTCATGAGGGAAGGGTAGTGCGCGCCGCGTACGCCTCCGGCGCACGTCCCACACCCCGAGACGAAACCCCCGTACGGGATCAGAAGGGGTGGACCCCTACGGGTGTCGCGGGCGACGGGCCGTAGCCCTCGGCGATGCGGTGGTGGTAGGTCTCGCGGTCGATGACCTCCAGGCCGACGATCTCCCACGCGGGCAGTCCGGCGCTCTGCCGGTGCTCGCCCCACAGGCGCAGGGCGACGGCCGCGGCGTCGTGCAGGTCGCGAGCCTCCTCCCAGTACCGGATCTCGGCGTGATCGGTCGCGTATCTGCTGGTCAGGAGGAAGGGGTGGTCGTGGGCCAGCTGTTCCAGGGCCCGACGCAGATCGGACAGGGGGACGGTGTCCCCGGAGACGCTGAGGGTGACGTGCCACAGCCGGGGCAGGTCTTTCGGCTCCTCGTAGGTGTCCCCGGCCGCGACGCTCGTCAGAGCACCGCGCGACGTCGCCCCAGGGCGCACTCGTCTCACGACGGCCTCCTTCATGGCTCGCTCGGCCCCTTGACGGAAGGCGTGTCCTGCCAACATGCCCCCGAGACAAAGTTGAGCAGGCCGCAGGGCTCCGCGTGGTGGTTTTACGGAACGTCCCCCACCGGGGGCGTGCCGTACGCCCTGTTTTACGAGCGGTCTTGCGACTGTCAGAGGTGCAGGAGCACCAGGTCGTCCCTGTGTACTACCTCGCGTTCGTACGCCGGGCCCAGCTCACGGGCCAGCTCGTGGGTCGAACGCCCGATCAGCCGGGGGATCTCCTTGGCGTCGAAGTTGACGAGGCCCCGGGCCACCGCGCGGCCGGCCGTGTCGCGCAGTTCGACGGGGTCGCCGGCGCTGAACTCGCCCTCCACGGAGGCGATTCCGGCGGGCAGCAGCGACTTGCGGCCCTGGACGACGGCCTCGACGGCCCCGTCGTCGAGGGTCAGCGCGCCCTGCGGGGTGGAGGCGTGCTGGAGCCACAGCAGCCGGTCGGCGGAGCGCTTGCCGGTGGGGTGGAAGTAGGTGCCGGTGTCGCCGCCGCTCAGCGCGTCCGCCGCGTGCACGGCGCTGGTGAGGACGACGGGAATGCCCGCGGCGGCCGCGATCCGGGCGGCCTCGACCTTGGTGACCATGCCGCCGGTGCCGACGCCGGCCTTGCCCGTGCTGCCGATCTCCACGCCCGCGAGGTCCCCGGGCCCCGTCACCTCCGCTATCCGCGAGGTACCGGGCTTGCTCGGGTCCCCGTCGTAGACCCCGTCGATGTCGGAGAGCAGGACGAGCAGGTCGGCGTGGACGAGGTGGGCGACGAGGGCGGCGAGGCGGTCGTTGTCGCCGAAGCGGATCTCGTCGGTGGCGACGGTGTCGTTCTCGTTGACGATCGGGAAGGCACCCATGGCGAGCAGCTTGTCGAGGGTGCGGGAGGCGTTGCGGTGGTGGGCGCGGCGGCTCATGTCGTCGGACGTGAGCAGGACCTGGCCGACGCGGACGCCGTAGCGGGCGAAGGAGGCGGTGTAGCGGGCGACGAGCAGGCCCTGGCCGACGCTGGCGGCGGCCTGCTGCCGGGCCAGGTCCTTGGGGCGCCGGCGCAGGCCGAGCGGGGCGAGACCTGCGGCGATGGCGCCGGAGGAGACGAGGACGACCTCCCGCTCTCCGCCGCTGCGGCTTCTGGCCAGCACGTCCACCAGCGCGTCGACGCGGTCGGCGTCCAGGCCGCCGGCGGCGGTGGTCAGCGACGAGGAGCCCACCTTGACGACGATCCTGCGGGCCTCGCGTACGGCCTGCCTTGCCCTTGCCACCTTGCTGTCCCCTCGCGCGGTCCTTCACCCGAGCCGCAATCTACGCGAACGGGGGCGGGTGGTGCGCCCGGGTCCGGTGGGTGGAACGCCGAAAAGCCACCTCGAACGGGAATTCCCTATTTACCCGCCAAAGATGCACGAAAGAATGCGAACAGTGATCCTCTTCTTACCTTTTGGGGGGTCATCTCGTGCGGCGCGTCCGGTCCCGGAGTCGGGGTGAGCCCCGCCACACCCCAACTGACCAGGGACGGACGGGTAGTGGTAAGAACACCCCGCGAGTGACGTTAGGGTACGATTAAACGAACCTTAACCTTGCACTCCTTGTGCCTCTCGCCACCCGCGCCGCATGTCAGCAGCGGGGCGCGGGTGAGTCTGATCGACAGTCCAGGAGCCCCAAGCATGCCCCTCGCGGATGGAAGCACTTCGCCCAAAATAAGCGTGGTCGTCCCTGTCTATAAGGTTCAGGGATATCTGCGCGCATGCTTGGACTCCATCCTCTCCCAGTCGTTCGAGGACTTCGAGGTCGTCGCGATCGACGACCACTCCCCCGACTCCTGCGGGCGCATACTCGACGAATACGCCGCCCTGGACGAGCGCGTCATCCCCGTGCACCTGACGGAGAACCAGGGCATAGGAAAGGCACGCGACGCCGGCGCGCTGAAGGCACGCGGCGAGTACATCCTCTTCCTCGACAGCGACGACACCCTCGCCGAGGGCGCTCTCCAGGCGATAGCCGACCGGCTGGCCGTCACGGACAACCCCGACGTCCTCCTGCTCAACCATGTCCGCACGTACTGGAACAACCGGGTACAGGCGAGCGCGGCCGGCGAACTGCTCGCCGCGGCCGGCACGGACGTCTTCACGGCGCTGGAGCGTCCCGAGTACCTCGGCATGTTCGCCGTGGTGTGGAACCGCGCCTACCGCCGCGAGTTCTACGTCGACGACCACCACTTCACCTTCACCGACGGCATCTACGAGGATGCCCTCATGGTCTACAAGACCATGCTGACCGCGGAGCGCATCGCCGCCACCGACCACGTCTGCGTCGAGTACCGCCAGCGCCGCCAGGGCAACTCCATGCGCACGCCCGGACGCAAGCACTTCGGGATCTTCGAGCAGTACCAGCGGCTCTTCGCGTTCCTCGACGAGCGTCCCCGGCTGGAGTCCGTGCGGGCCCTGCTGTTCGAGCGCGCCGTCAGCCACTACCTGTTCACCCTGGCCCGTGAGGACCGCATCGTCCCCAAGGACCGCGCGGAGTTCTTCAAGCTGGCGGCCGCCAGCTACAAGCGTTTCAAGCCGCAGGGCTTCGTCCTCCCGGAGGGCACGCAGGGCACCAGGTTCCAGCTGCTGGAGCGCGGCTCCTACACGGCGTACTCGGCGGTGATGGCCGCGAGCAACACCCGTCGCGAGGTGATCAAGCGGGCCACCAGGGTCAAGACCAAGCTCGGCAAGACCGCCTACAACCGGCTGTACCAGCTGCACCTGCGCCGCCCGGTCGACGAGAACCTCGCCGTCTACGCGGCCTACTGGAACCGCGGCGTCGCCTGCAACCCCGGAGCCGTCTACGAGAAGGCGAAGGAGCTGGCCCCGAACGTCCACGGCGTGTGGGTCGTGAAGCGCGACGCGGTGGACACCGTCCCCGCGGGCGTCGACTACGTGGTGGCCAACTCGCCGCGCTACTGGGAGGTCATGGCCCGCGCCAAGTACCTCGTCAACAACGTCAACTTCCCGAACAACATCGTCAAGCGGCCGGAGCAGGTCTTCCTCCAGACCCACCACGGCACCCCGCTGAAGCAGATGGGCATCGACCAGCAGAAGTACCCGGCGGCGGCCAAGAACATGAGCTTCGCCAAGATGCTGGAGCGGGCCGACAAGTGGGACCT
The DNA here is from genome assembly GCF_001866675.1 of Streptomyces sp. MUSC 14. Classification (NCBI taxonomy): domain Bacteria; kingdom Bacillati; phylum Actinomycetota; class Actinomycetes; order Kitasatosporales; family Streptomycetaceae; genus Streptomyces; species Streptomyces sp. MUSC 14. Next base: position 921 of record NZ_MLYN01000010.1, on the reverse strand, counting down.
CAGCCTCACCTCCAACCAGCACTCCACCGAGATCTGGGAGCGGGTGTACCCCTGCGCGTTCGAGGCCGTCGAGTTCGGATACCCGCGCAACGACGTCTACTTCCGGGCCACCGCCGAGGACGTCACACGGATCCGCCGTGAACTCGGCATCGAGGACGGCAAGACCGCCATCCTCTACTGCCCGACGGTGCGCGACTACCAGAAGGGCTACGTGCCCCGGATCGACCTGGAGCGCTTCTGCCGCGAGCTCGGCCCGGACCATGTCGTCCTGGTGCGCACCCACTACTTCTACGGCGCCGACCCCCGGCTGGCGGCCCTCCAGGAGCGCGGGCTGATCAAGGACGTGTCGAGGTACCCGGTGGTCGAGGACCTCTGCCTGGCCGCCGACGCCCTGATCACGGACTACTCGTCGATCATGTTCGACTACGCGTGCCTCAACCGCCCGATCGTCAGCTACGCGGACGACTGGGAGGTCTACCGCAAGGCCCGCGGTGTCTACTTCGACATTCTCTCCGGGCAGCCGGGCGAGACCCCCGGCGCGACCGCCACCACGGAGGACGAGCTGATCTCGGTCTTCCGCTCCGGCGCCTGGAACAGCGCCGCGGCCGCCGAGCTGCGGGCCGCGTTCCGCGAACGGTTCGTGCAGTTCGACGACGGCAACGCGGCGGAGCGCGTCGTGCGCCGGCTGTTCCTCGGCCAGGACCAGGGTCCCGCGGTGCTGCCCCTGGACGAGCGGACTCCGGCGCCCGCGCCGGGAGTCGTCGCCAAGGCACGCATTCCGCAGCAGCCGACCGCTGAGCGTGGCCTCATCGGCGCCTGACGCACGGCCTGACGTACCGAACGAGAGAGACGAGCACCCCGTGGTTTCCCGCCCCTCCATTTCCAAGGCCGTCATCCCTGCGGCAGGCCTCGGCACGCGGT
>NZ_MLYN01000001.1:0-2322 GCF_001866675.1 Streptomyces sp. MUSC 14 | reverse complement strand
ATCCAACACACCACCCCCCTCAACAACCGCCCCCACAATCGCCTCACCCACGCCAGGGCCGAACCCCTCACACACCGCGTCAAAAGCCCGCGCAAACACCGGGAACACCTCATACAACTCCCGCCCCATACCCCGACGCTGCGCACCCTGACCAGTGAACACAAAAGCCAGACGCCCCGGAACGGAACGAGTCGCGGCCTCACCAACTCCCGCAGCCAGTCCGTCGAGCAACTGCTCACGATCACCGGCGACTACAACCGCCCGATGATCGAGCGCGGCCCGACTCGTCGTCAAGGAATAGGCCACGTCCGCCAGATCGGCCTCGGGATGGACGGTGAGGAAGTCGCGCAATCGGGCCAGTTGCGCGCGCAGGGCCTGGTCGCTGCGGGCGGCGACGGCGAAGGGGAACGTACCCGGCGCGGGTCGCTCCGTGCGTTCGGCGGTGGCGGGCGCTTCCTCGATGAGGACGTGCGCGTTGGTGCCGCTGATACCGAAGGACGACACACCAGCCCGGCGCGGACGGCCGGTGGAGGACCACTCGCGGGCCTCGGTCAGCAGCTCGACGGCGCCGGTCGTCCAGTCGACGTGGGGCGACGGCTCGTCGGCGTGCAGCGTGCGCGGCATCGTCCCGTGGCGCATGGCCAGCACCATCTTGATGACCCCGGCCACACCTGCCGCCGCTTGGGTATGGCCGATGTTCGACTTCAACGACCCCAGCCACAAGGGGTCGCTCTCACCACGTTCTTGGCCGTACGTCGCCAGCAGAGCGTGCGCCTCGATCGGATCACCCAGCTTCGTGCCCGTACCGTGCGCCTCCACTACGTCCACGTCACTCGCCGACAAACCCGCATTCGCCAGCGCCTGACGAATGACCCGCTGCTGCGACGGACCGTTCGGAGCCGTCAGACCATTCGACGCACCATCCTGATTCACCGCCGAACCCCTCACCGTCGCAAGGACCGGGTGACCATGGCGAACGGCGTCCGACAACCGCTCCAGCACCAGGAGGCCGGCGCCCTCGGACCAGCCCGTCCCGTCCGCCCCGGCGCCGAACGCCCGGCAGCGGCCGTCCCTGGACAGGCCGCCATGCCGCGCGAACTCGGTGAGGATCATGGGTGTTCCCATCACGGCCGCCCCACCGGCCAGGACGAGCGAGCACTCCCCGGACCGCAGCGCCTGCGCCGCCACATGCAGCGCAACCAGCGACGAAGAGCACGCCGTGTCGACCGTCAGTGCCGGGCCCTCAAGCCCGAGGTGGTAGGCGATACGGCCGGACATGACGCCGGGAGCCGTGCCGGTCAGCTGGTAGCCGTCGAAGCCCGCCGCCGACTCGCCGCCGTACCCGTGGGTGGTCGCCCCCACGAAGACGCCGGTGCGGGTGCCCCGCAGCGAGAGCGGATCGATGCCCGCGCGTTCGAAGGCCTCCCAGGCGGTCTCCATGAGCACCCGCTGCTGCGGATCCATGGCTGCCGCTTCGCGCGGCGAGATGCCGAAGAAGGCCGCGTCGAACCGGTCGGCGTCGTAGAGGAAGCCGCCGCCCCTGGCATTCGTGGTGCCGGAGTGCTGCGGATCAGGTCCGAGGAGGGCGGTCAGGTCCCAGCCGCGGCCCCGGGGGAAGCCACCGACGGCGTCCCGGCCCGCCAGGACGAGCTCCCACAGGTCCTCCGGCGAGCCGACGCCGCCCGGGAAACGGCAGGACATGCCGACGATCACCACCGGGTCGTCGGCGGCACCGGCGGCCGTCGCCACCGGCTCCTCCTCAACTGCCGCAGCAGCCATGGCGAGCAGGAAATTCGTGAGGACATCCGGGCTGGGGTAGTCAAAGATCACGCTGGCCGGCAGCGGCCTGCCGACGGCTGCGGAGAGCCGGTCGCGCAAGTCCTGCGACATGAGCGAGTCGAAGCCGAGGTCGTGAAAGGTTTCCCCAGTGGCCGCAGCATCCTGCACGGGAACGCCCAGCGTTGCCGCGACATGCCGGGCCACCAGGTCCTGCACGTCATGGCGGCGCTCGATCTCGGACAGCCCGCGCAGCCGCCGCAGGAAGGCCGACTCGGTCCCGATCGCGTTGTCGTCCGGGACGGTGTCGAACCAGTAGCGCTGGTGTTGGAAGGCGTACGTCGGCAGGTCCACCCGGTTTCCCGCAGGCAGCAACGCCGTCCAGTCGACCGCCACCCCCGCCGCCCACAGACCACCCACCGCGTCCAGAAGAGTGCGCACCTCACCGCGGTCCCGGCGCAGCGCCGGGACCACGGTCACCGGCCGCCCGTCCAGGCACTCACGCACCATCGGGGTCAACACCGCATCCGGACCCAGCTCCAGGAA